>VGDE01000088.1 GCA_016869875.1 Alphaproteobacteria bacterium | reverse complement strand
GCGAGGATGCGGCTCCGCAACGCGCCGCAGCCGCCGTCTGAACCACAAGGGCCCGGAGCGATCCGGGCCCGTTCATTTCCAGCGGCGGTGGATCCAGAACCATTGGTCCATGTGCTGCCGGACCAGCATCTCGAGGTCGTCGTTCAGCGCCTGCATCATGGCGCGCGGATCGTCCGACGCAATCGGTGCGCCGACATGAACCCGAAAGCTCAGGCCGTCTGGCTGACGGATGCCGGAGACGGGAACCAGAACCGCATTATAGCGACGGGCAAGTTCGGCAGGCGTCAGGACCGTGCGGGTGGGCAGGTCAAAGAACCGCAGCTCGGCCCCTTCACGGTCATGCTGATCAAAGCCAAGCGCCAGCCACCCGCCGCCCTTGAGAAACCGCAGCATCGCGGCCAGCCCGGACCGGCCTCGCGGGAAAAGTGGCTCTGCGATGGCAGTGATGGCGGGGACGTAGTGACGGTTGAAGGCGTCGTTGTTCATGGGGCGGTACAGCGCGCCGACAGGCCAGCCCCTGCCCGATACTGCTGCGCGCATCGCGTCGTAGTTCCCGAAATGAGCGCAGGCCAGGATCACAGGCTGGCCGCTTGAAAACGCGGCCTCCAGCGCGGGCAGGCCGGGGCCCTCCAAGGGGTCGGCGGCACGGATGCGGGCCGTGAACTCTTCGCCCGAATAGATCTCGGCCAGGGACCGCCCGGCATTGTCGGGAACGGCCCGGACCAGCGTCTCGATCTCGGTGTCGGACAGGTCGGGGCGGGCCAGCCGGAGGTTGTCGCGGATGCGACCGCGCCAGCCCGCAACAGGCGCGATGAAGCGCGAGAACAGCCAGCCGATCGTCGGAATGCGCTGATCATAAGGCAGAAGCCGCGCCAGGCCCATGACGGCCAGAAAAGCCCCGTTGGCCAGCCGATCCGTGAGGGATGGATGATCGTCGCGCATCAGTTGTTCCTGGCCAGGCGGGCTTCACGAGACCAGACGTAAAGGCCTGCCGCCACGATAATGGTTGCGCCGGTGACGGTCCACAGGTCGGGCAGCTGTCCAAAGAACAGCCATCCCCAGAGTCCTGCCCAGATCAGCCCGGTATAGCCGAAGGGCGCAAGTGCGCCTGCCTCGGCGGCACTGAAGGCGCGTACCAGAAGATACTGGCTGAGGGTCCCCAAAAGCGCCAGCAGCCCGAAGGCCCAAAGATCGGCCGACAGGATCGGTTGCCAATGGAATGGCACGACGAGCGTCGTGGCAATGCTGCCGACCACGGCCGACCACAGCACCGATGTCGCCACCGAATCCGCCCGAACCCTCCGGGTCAGCAGTGCGCCCGCCGCATAGGTGAACGCCCCTGCCAGCGGCAACAGTGCCGCCGGCTGAAAGACGCCAAGCCCCGGGCGGATGATCAGAATGGCCCCGAACAGCGCGACCGCGATGCCTGCGACGCGGCGGGGGCCGATCCTTTCACCCAGGAAGAGGGCCGCGCCAAGCGTGATCAGGACCGGGTTCAGGTCCATGATCGCCGTGGCCTCGGCCAGTCCGACATATTGCAGCGACGTGAAGAACAGGCCCACCGATGCCAGTTGCATCAACGCCCGGGCGAATTGTGTCCCCGGCTGGCGGGTGCGCAGCAGGGGCAAAAGTCCGCCACGAAAGATCAGGGCAAAGATCAGCAGGTTGCCCACGAACCGCGCCCAGACAACCTGGGCGGGGTGATAACTTTGGGTCAGGTGCTTGGCGGTCGCGTCCATCAGCGTGAAGCCGAGGATCGCGGCCAGCAGCAGCGCGATCCCGCGCGCCTGATCCGAGCCGGGTTGCCGCAGCCGGGAAAGGCTGGGGCGTGATGGCGCGATCCTGCGTGCAAGCACCCGCATCAGGGCGCAGGATCATGGGCATCCGGACAACGAAGAAGCGGCGGCTTCATTCGTGCCCGCATACCCGTGCCGGATCCTGACGTCGCGGTCAAAGCAGCGATTTCGCGCGCTGGACCACGGCCTCGGCGGTGATGCCGAACTTCTTGTAAAGACCGCTTGCAGGTCCCGAGGCGCCAAAGCCCTCCATTCCCACGAAGCCTGCCTTTGCCTCTTGCCCCCGTTCGCCCAGAAGCAGCCAGTCCCAGGGCTGGCGGATGGCGGCCTCGATCGCGATGCGGACGGGACCTGCAGGCAGAACCGCCGCGCGATATTCGGCGGGCTGGGCGCGGAACAGTTCCATCGACGGGATCGACACCACCCGGGTCGCCACCCCCTCGGCCTCGAGCGCGTCGCGGGCGGCGACGGCGATCTCCACCTCGGAGCCCGTGGCCAGCAGGAGCACCTGCGGCTCGGCCGACGCTTCGCGCAGGACATAGGCGCCCTTTGCGGTCAGATTCTCGGACACGTCGGTGCGCAGCGTCGGCAGGTTCTGACGCGACAGGGCCAGGACCGAGGGCGTCGCCTCTTGCGTCAGGGCGATCTCCCAGGCCTCGGCCGTCTCGATCTGGTCGCAGGGGCGCAGCGTCAGCGTGTTGGGCGTGGCGCGGCAGATGGCCAGATGTTCGACCGGCTGGTGGGTCGGACCATCCTCGCCCAGCCCGATGCTGTCATGGGTCATGACATAAACGACCGGAACCCCCATCAGCGCCGACAGGCGCATCGCGCCGCGCGCATAGTCGGTAAAGGTCAGGAAGGTGCCGCCATAGGGACGGAAGCCGCCATGCAGCCAGATGCCGTTCATCGCGGCCGCCATGCCGTGTTCACGGATGCCGTAATGCAGATACCGACCCTTGCGGTTGTCCGGAGCAAAGATGCCAAGGCCGCCGGTCTTGGTGTTGTTCGACCCCGTCAGGTCGGCCGATCCGCCAAAGTTTTCCGGCATCTCCGCGTTCAGGACCTCCAGCACGTTCTCGCTGGCCTTGCGGGTCGCGACCTTGGGCTGGCCCTGCAGCGTTTGCTCCTTGAGTGCGAGGACGGTGGGCGCCAGGCGCGGGTTGACGTCATGGCTGATCCGGCGGGCAAACTCGTTGCGCGCATTGCCCGGCAATGCGTCTACACGCGCCTGCCATTCGGCCCGCGCCGCTTCGCCGCGACGGCCGATTTCGCGCCAACTGGTCAGGATCTCGTCAGGGATCTCGAACGGAGCGTGGCTCCAGCCATAGGCGGCGCGTGTCGCGGCAATCTCGTCCGCGCCCAGGGGCGAACCGTGGGCCTTGCTGCTGTCGGCCTTGTTGGGTGCGCCAAAGCCGATGATCGTCTTGCAATCCACCAGTGTCGGACGGCCGTCGTCCTGCGCGGCTTCCGTCAGGGCGCGGTCGATGTCGGCGGCGTCATGGCCGTCGCAGGACAGCACGCGCCAGCCGGCCGCGGCAAAGCGGGCACGCTGGTCGGTTGCGTCCGACAGGCTGACGCGGCCGTCGATGGTGATGTCGTTGTTGTCCCACAGGACGATCAGGCGGCCCAGCTTCTGGTGGCCAGCCAGTCCGATCGCCTCGTGGCTGATGCCTTCCATCAGGCAACCGTCACCCGCGATCACCCATGTGCGGTGGTCGCACAACTCGCTGCCGAACTCGGCCCGCATCGCTTCTTCGGCGATGGCCATGCCGACGGCATTCGCGACACCCTGGCCCAAGGGGCCGGTCGTCGTCTCGACCCCTTCGACATATTCGTATTCGGGATGGCCTGCGGTGATGGCATCCAGTTGGCGGAAGTTCCTGATCTGGTCCAGCGTCATCTGCTGATAGCCGGTCAGGTGCAGCAGCGAATAGATCAGCATCGAGCCGTGACCCGCCGACAGCACGAAGCGGTCGCGGTCGAACCAGTGCGGGGCAGAGGCGTCGAACTTGAGGTGGTTGCGGAACAGGACCGTTGCCACGTCGGCCATGCCCATGGGCATGCCGGGATGGCCGGAATTTGCGGCTTCGACCGCGTCCATCGACAGCACGCGGATGGCGGCGGCCAGGTTCCAGTGGTCGGGGTTGGCGGTGCGGCGGGCGGCGATATCCATGGCAATCCCTTGCGGCATATGGTGATGGCGTTCTGTTATGGGCTTGGCCGCCCCGTTGCAAGCGGCGCGGCCATTGCGCGGTCAGCCGTCGTCGCCGCGCAGCGGAAGCAGGGGCCGGATGCGCAGGCGGGTGATGCGGTTTTCGCGCCGGGTCACGACCTCGAAGCGATAACCGTGAAAGCTGAACACCTGCCCCTGTTCGGGGATCGACTGCGCCATGTGGATGACAAGGCCCGCGACGGTGTTGGCCTCTTCGTCGGGCAGGGTCCAGTCCAGCTGCCGGTTCAGGTCGCGGATGGTCATGCCGCCTTCGACCAGGTAATCGCCCTGGGCGTTGGGGCGAAGAGTCTGGTCGGCCTCGGTGTCGTGTTCGTCGGCGATTTCACCGACGATCTCCTCCAGGATGTCCTCGAGGGTGATCAGGCCGCGCAAGCTGCCGTATTCGTCCACCACAAGCGCGAAATGGGTACGTCGCTTGAGGAACTCGCGCATCTGCTCGTCCAGCGCGCTGGTTTCCGGCACGAAATAGGGCGGCATCACGACTGTCATGATGTCGAAGCGGCGGGCGGCGCCCGGATCGTCGGCGTCCCGCGCCGCGCGGTTCACGGCGCGCAGCAGGTCCTTGGCGTGGACCACGCCCACGATGTCCTCGCGCTCGCGGCGATAAACGGGCAGGCGGGTATGGGGGCTGGCCAGCACGGTTTCCAGGATCTTTTCGGGCGGCATCTCGGCGTCGATCATCTGGATCTCGCTGCGATGGCGCATGATCTCCTCGACCGTGCGGTTGCCCAGGTCCAGCGCGCCCAGCAGCCGGTCGCGGTCCTCCTTGTTGACCGCGCCCGCGGCGTGGCCAAGGGACAGCGCGCCCTCGATTTCTTCCTCGATCGAGAACATGTGGGTGCCGGGATCGGTCTTCAGGCCGAAGATCGACAGGATCAGGCCGACAATGGCCCGGACGACCGTCACGACCGGCGCCAGGATGATGGTCAGCAGGCGGATCGGGCGGGCGACCAGGCTGGCCACCTTTTCGGGGGCCGAAATCGCATATGTCTTGGGCATCACCTCGGAGAAGATCAGCACAAGCACGGTCATCACCAGCGTCGCGATAGCCACGCCGCCGCTGCCGATCAGCCGCGTGAACAGTGCCGTGGCCAGGCTGGCGGACAGGATGTTGACGACGTTGTTGCCCAGAAGGATCGCCCCGATCAGGCGTTCGCTGTCCGAGGTGACGCGCAGGGCGGCCTCGGCACCGATGTCGCCCTTGTCGGCGCGGGCGCGCAGCTTGGCCCGGCTTGCCGCCGTCAGTGCGGTTTCCGAGCCAGAGAAAAAGGCTGACATGGTCAGTAGAAGCACGATGGCCGCGGCAGTGATCCACAGGGCGGCGTCGAAAGTACTTGAAGGGTCGTCCATGAGGTCCGGTCAGGTTGAGGTGTCAGGCCGGCGCGGGCCTTTTTCGGCAACGCTTGCCAGCGGGTGATGGTTCAGGACCAGGTCGCGCATCCGCTGGTCCAGGACATGGGTATAGATCTCGGTCGTTCCCAGATCCGCATGGCCCAGCAGCATCTGGATGCTGCGCAGGTCTGCGCCCCCTTCCAGCAGGTGGGTCGCAAAGGCGTGCCGGATCACGTGGGGCGTCACGCGGGTCGGATTGATGCCCGCCGTGACGGCCATCTGCTGCAGCAGGCGCGAAAAGCTCTGCCGCGGCAGATGGCCCGCCGCCCCGGGCGCGGGGAAAAGCCAACGCGCACCGCGTCCGGCCAGCAAGCGATGCAGGGCGCTGCCTTGGGGGGCCGCGTCGCGCAGCGCCAACCAGTCACGCAGCGCCGCACGGGCGGGCGCGCCGAGCGGCACCAGCCGGTCCTTGCTGCCCTTGCCGCGGATCACCAGCACCGCCGGATCGCCCCGGCAGCCCGCCACTGGCAGGGTCACCAGCTCGCTGACGCGCATTCCGGTCGCATAAAGCATCTCGATCATGCACAGGTTGCGCGCCCGGTCGGTCGGAGTGCGCCCGACCTGGGGCGCGGCCGCCAGCAGAGCGTCGATCTCGTCCCGGCTCAGCGTCTTGGGCAGGCGGGTGGCGCGACCGGGTCCCGAGATGCGGATCGCGGGATCATCCTCCCGCCAACCCTCCTCCAGGGCAAAGCGGGTGAACTGCCGGATCGCGGACAGGCGCCGTGCCCGCGTGGCACGCGACAGCCCCTGCGCATCGCAGAACGACAGGTAATCCTCGACCAGTTCGCGCGTCAGGTCCGTCAGCGAACGCCCACGACCGGACAACCAGTCCGACAGGTCGCGCAAGTCCCGGCCATAGGCCAACAGTGTGTTCCGCGCCGCCCCGGCCTCGGCCGCCTGCGCATCCAGAAAGGCCGAGATGGACTGGTGATCGCCCATCATGGCGTCGCCCTCATCTGCGGCAGCAGCGCGATCTGTGTTCGGGCGCGTTCCGCGTCCTCCGACAAGCCCAGGGCGCGCAGCATGGCGATGCCGCGCCCGGCACGTGCCAGATCACCCTCCAGCGCGGCGTCGATATCGGCCATCGCATTCAGCAGCGCCTCGCCCCGCTGCGTGTCGGGGGTCCGGGGAACCGGCGCCTGCATTTCGGCAGGGGGACCGGGGATCAGGCTGTCGGGCAGCCCTACCCAGGTGCGCAACAGCTGCGTGATCTCGGACAGGTGGGGGTCGTCGCTTTCGGGCAGGTCGGCGGCCACCATTTCCGCCAGAAGGTCTGCCATCCCTGCGGACCGGAATTCGTCAAAGGCGCGGGGCAGGGCCTGCGCCAAGTCGCCGCCGGCCAGCGCCGCCTCCAGGGTGCGCATCACGGTGGCGCGTTCCCACACCCCGCCCGAGGCGGCGGGCCGCTGTTCGCCATAGATCTGGCGCAGGCGCGCGGGCGGCAGGGCGCCTGCCCGGGCCAGCCGCTCGGCCGCCTCCAGCCGCGCCTTGAAGCCGCTGTTCAGCCGCAGGTCCGATTGGGCGAAAGCCAGCGGCAGGGGCGCCGTCGGCAGGGGCTGGCCAATCGCCTCGTGGATCCGGAACTCCAGCGGCGTCATCCGCTCGGCCGGGTCCAACAGGTCGGCGCTGTCCACGAAGGCGTCGTCCAGGAAATGCGTCAGCAGGATCGCCTGTCGTTCGTCGATCAGGCCAAGCGCCTCGGCGCCATGGAGGCTGACGGCGGCGGCGGCCCAATCGCCCGTCTGCGCAAGGCAAAAGATCCTTGCGGCGAAACTGGGCGCAATGCCGGGAGTGCCGTTCATGATCGAGCAGGCGCGCGCCTCGTCACCCTCCAGCAGGGCGATGTCGAACATGCGGCGAAAGATTTCGGGCTCTCCGGCGCCTGCGGCCACCAGCAGGGCCTGTGCGTCGTCCAGCGCGCCCATATCCAGGAGGCGGTCGGCCCGGGCCAGGAACAACTGGCCCTTCTGTCCGGTCTCGCCCGTGCCCTGGGGTGGGGCCAGCTGTGCGGTCAACAGCCGCTTCATCAATGCCTGCATGGATTGCAGGCGCGCCGGGGTGGACAGCACCATCTGCGCCAGAACGGCGGGGTCGCTGCCGGCCCACAGGTCCGCGGGCAGGCCGGCCCGGCGGGGGCTTTGGGTGCCGGTATTGTCAGGATCGCCCTGATCCAGCCGCGATACGTGAACGGAACCGACCGCCCCGCTTTCGGCGACCGGACGGGGCGTCGCAGGGCCCATGCGCGACGGCGGCCGGTCCCCCGGCCGCCAGGCCGAGCTTTCGCGCTGAGGGCCGCGGACGCTGCCTGACAGCCAGTCGCTGGCCGACAAGGGCTGCTGCTGCGCCAGCGCAACCCATGGCAGAAGGGTCAGCGCGATCGCCAGGGGCAGGGGGCTGCGCCATGGCCGGAAAGGGGGCACGCGATCAATCACCGGCAGGCTCGGCAGTGGTCCGGGCTGTTTCGGCAGGGGCGTTCAACTGCAGCGGGCTGCGCACCTGGGTGCGGCTGGGGGCCATGTCGCCGAAATAGGCATAGCCGGCCAAGCCGATCAGCCCCGCCAGAATCAGCACCACCAGTAGCTTGATCTTCCGCATCAATATTGCCTTTGCTCGACCGTGTCTTTGTTGTCATGGCCGGTCTGGTGCCGGCTCGGGGCGAATATATATGGCAATTTCCAAAAGATCACGCCATTCAGTCGCCTGTTTGATGGAGGCAGGCATGGCCAGGCGGCTGACGCGACATATCGTGCTGATCGGGATGATGGGATCGGGCAAGACCGCCATCGGAGGCGAGCTGGCCCGGCGCCTTCGCGTTCCCTTTGCCGATTCCGATGCCGAGATCGAGGCTGCCGCGGCGATGTCCATCAGCGAGATCTTTGCGCGCGATGGCGAATCCTTCTTTCGCGCCCGCGAGGCGCAGGTGCTGGCGCGGCTGCTGGCCGGGCGGCCGGGCGTCATCTCGACGGGGGGCGGGGCGTGGATGCAGCCCGCCAACCGCGAGGCGATCGCCGCACGCGGCCTGTCCGTCTGGCTGAACTGCGACCCCGAGACGCTGTGGGCCCGGGTCCGGCAGCGCCCGACCCGGCCCTTGTTGCAAACCCCCGACCCCAAGGGCACCCTGCTGCGCCTGCTGGAGGAGCGGAGCCCTGTCTATGCCCTGGCGGAACTGCAGTTCCAGTCGCGCGCCGGCGACAGCATCGAGGCGTCGACACGGCGCCTGATCGCCGCCCTGCACGTCGCCGACCCCCAGCTGATCGAGGAAAAGCCATGACCGAAGCCGTCACTGTCCATGTGCCCCTGGGTGCGCGCGCCTATGATGTCCGCATCGGGGCGGGTCTGCTGGAGCGCGCGGGGGCCGAGATCGCGCCGTTGCTGGCCCGCCCACGCGTGGCTGTCGTGACGGATGCGTCCGTCGCGGACCTGCACCTTGCGCCGCTGCAGGCTGCTCTGGCCGCCGAAGGAATAGCCAGCGAGGTTCTGGTCCTGCCGGCGGGTGAAGGAACGAAAAGCTGGCCGCACCTGCAGAACTGCGTCGAGTGGCTGCTGGAGCAGCAGGTCGAACGCCGCGACATCGTGCTGGCACTGGGCGGGGGAGTGATCGGGGACCTGGTGGGATTTGCGGCGGCGATCCTGCGCCGGGGCGTGCGGTTCGTGCAACTGCCCACCACGCTTCTGGCGCAGGTGGACAGCAGCGTGGGGGGCAAGACCGGGATCAACAGCACGCGGGGCAAGAACCTGATCGGCGCGTTTCATCAACCTTCGCTGGTGCTGGCCGATATCGCCGTGCTGGACACCCTGAGCCCGCGCGATTTCCTGGCCGGGTATGGCGAAGTGGCGAAATACGGGCTGCTGGGAGATGCCGAGTTCTTTGGCTGGCTGGAGGCGCATGGCCCCCGGCTGCGGGAGGACCGGCGGCTGCGGCAGCAGGCGGTGGCGCATTCCGTGGCGATGAAGGCCGCCATCGTGACGCGGGACGAAACCGAACAGGGGGAGCGCGCGCTGCTGAACCTGGGACACACGTTCGGGCATGCTCTGGAGGCCGCCACCGGTTATTCCGACAGGCTGCTGCATGGCGAGGGCGTCGCTATCGGATGCGCGCTGGCCTTTGACCTGTCGGCGCGCATGGGGCTTTGTCCGCAGGAGGCGCCCAGCCGCGTTCTGGCCCATCTGCGCCAGATGAACATGCCGGCACGCTTGTCGGAAATTCCGGGTCAGTTGCCGGACGATCGGGATCTGATTGCGCTGATGGGGCAGGACAAGAAGGTCGTGGACGGGCAACTGCGCTTTGTGCTGGCGCGAGGCATCGGCGAAGCCTTTGTCAGCGACGCGGTCGAACAGGACGTTCTGGAAGCGGTTTTGCGGGACGCCCGCTGAGGCAGGAGCGTCCGTGTTCTGGAAAGGGAAGCCCTGGCAGCCCCCATCGAGGGGGCAGCCAAGGCTGGCTGTTGCCGGAGCCTCTGCGAACCTGAGTTCGGACCGCTCAGGCGGCGCGGCGACCGGTCAGCATTGCCCGGACCATCTCGTCGGCAACCTGTGAGGTGAGGCGGCCGCTGTCGCGGGCGCGCCGCAGCATCTGGTCCACGCGGTCGGCGATGGCGCTGAGGCGCTCCAGCCGCCAGGCGTCCGGCCTGCCGTGGATCTCGCTGGCGACGCTGATGATGCCCCCGGCATTGACGACATAGTCGGGCATGTAGGTGATCTCGCGCGCCGCCATGGTTTCGGCCACGGGATCGCCCGCCAGCTGGTTGTTGGCCGCGCCGCACACCAGACGAGCGGTCAGCAGTCCTGCCGCTTGTTGCGTCAGCACGCCACCCAGGGCGCAGGGTACAAAGATGTCCATCTGCTGATCAAAGACGGTTTCGGGGGCACAGACCGCCGCGCCCAGCCGACCAACTGCATCCTGGACTGTGGCCTGGTGGATGTCGGTCACGATGAGCCGGGCGCCGGCCGCGGCCAGCTTTTCCGCGAGAGACAGGCCCACATGGCCCAGCCCCTGAACCAGCACCCGCCGTTCGCGAAGGTCATCGGTGCCGAAGACATGACGGGCTCCAACCTTGAGACAGCGGAACACGCCCTCGGCGGTCCAGGGCGAGGGATCGCCCGACGCACCAGACAAGCCCACCGCGAAACGCGTTTCCTGCGCGGCATGGGCCATGTCGGTGGTCGAGATCCCCACATCCTCGGCCGTCCAGTAGCTGCCCGCAAGGGTCTGGACGGCGCGGCCGAAGGCCTGCATCAGTTCTGGCGTCTTGTCGGTGCGCGCATCGCCGATGATCACGGCCTTCCCGCCACCCAGGCCTAGGTCGGCCATGGCGTTCTTGTAGGTCATGCCGCGCGCCAGCCGCGTCACATCGTGAATCGCGGCCGCGTCATCCGTGTAGGGCCACATCCGGCAGCCCCCTGCAGCAGGCCCCAACACCGTGGAATGAAGGCAGATCATCGCCCTGAGCCCGACAGAGATGTCCTCGGCCAGAACTAGGCGTTCAAAATCGTGCGGAGCGGTCAGGTCGGTGAGTGTCAGTGCCATCTGCATAGCCTTCCTGTGGCAATGGCGCAGGCTTGGGATGCGCCGGAATGGCATCCACAAAACGCTGGCCACAGGCTATTGCAAGCACGGGATCATTCGCAAAGCGCGTGCGACTTTTTCGTAACAACCCTGCAGGCAAGGGCGGCACGGCAGCAAGATCACGTCGGAAGATGGGGGCGCACATGAAAAAGGGGCGACCCTGGAGAGGCCGCCCCGGAAGGTGATTCGCGCTGAAGATCCTCAGAACGGGATCTCGTCGTCATAATCGGCACGCCCGGCGCCGCCGCCGGAGGAACCGCTGCGGGACTGGCCCGAGCCATATTCGTCGTAGCCGCCGCTGTCGCGGCCCCCGCCGGAACCGCCGCCCATGCCGCCGCCGCCCTCGCCGCGGCCGTCCAGCATCTGCAGCGTGCCGTTCAGGCCCCGCAGGACCACTTCGGTCGAATAGCGATCCTGTCCGGACTGGTCCTGCCATTTGCGGGTTTCCAGCTGGCCCTCGATATAAACCTTGCTGCCCTTCTTCAGGAACCGTTCGACCACGCCCACCAGCCCTTCGGACATGATGGAGACGGTGTGCCATTCCGTCTTCTCGCGCCGCTCGCCGGTGGTGCGGTCCTTCCAGGTTTCCGAGGTCGCGATGCGCAGGCTGGCGACCTTGCCGCCGTTCTGGAAGCTGCGGATTTCGGGGTCCCGGCCCAGATTGCCGATCAGGATGACCTTGTTGACGCTGCCTGCCATGACGGGGGTTCCTTGGTGATGTCTGCTTCCCGCCGGTCTAACGCAGCGCGGGCCGCCGCCGCAAGCCGTTCCCGCAGGGCAGGGGCAAGGCGGGATCTTGCCCATGACCGTACCGCCGCGCGCACGCGCCGTCCAGCGGCTGGCGGCAGGAACATTTTCATGTATAGTCCGGGGCAAAACCGGCAAAAGCCAGTGCTGACAACAACGAGGGCGGAGATGATGCGGATCAGCCATTCAGTGAAAGCAGCCGTTTGCATGGCCATCATCGGGGCGGTGGCCTTGCCTGCGCAGGCCGAGGGGCTGCGGCTTTCGGGAGCGTCGTCCAAGTCGAGGGCAGAGCAGTTTGCCCGCCAGACGCGGCTGATGGACACTCGGCTGTCCACCCAGTACCAGCAGTCGGCGCGGCTGCAGCCGGCCGGTCGCGAACAGGCGGTGCGGCTTGAACCCGAGGTCAGCATCCCGCGCTATACCGGCCGCCGCAGCGAATACCTGCCCCATGCGCGCCAGGCGGCGCAGCAGCACGGCATCCCCGAGGACTTGTTCCTGCGCCTCGTGCAGCAGGAGTCGGGATGGAACCCGAATGCCCGTTCCCACAAGGGCGCCCTTGGCTTGGCGCAGTTGATGCCGGGCACCGCAGCCAAGCTGGGGGTGAATCCGAATGACCCGGTCCAGAACCTGAACGGTGGCGCGCGCTATCTGCGGATGATGTACAACCAGTTCGGCAACTGGACACTGGCCCTTGCGGCCTACAATGCGGGACCGGGTGCCGTGCAGAAGTACAACGGCATCCCGCCCTATCGCGAGACGCGCAACTATGTGCGGATCATCGCGGGTGGGTGACGCCACAGGTCAAAGCGCTCCACGATCCTGATTGCGGGCCTGTGCCCCGTAGCAGCTGAACAAGTGTCACTGTTTGGCAGGGATTTGCCGCCGCTGATCGTCGTGCCATTCGATCCGGAACAGCAGATCCCGGGGCCATTCCATGTTCAGTCCGCTCAGTGATCAAGGCCTCGCTCCATGACAGGGGGGCGAGGCCTTTGTGCGGTAGTCCGTGATCCACTCTCTTCGCTGGCTCGGATCTGCCCTTCAGGCGTTCACCAGTGCCGCACCTCTTTCAATCAA
>VGDE01000087.1 GCA_016869875.1 Alphaproteobacteria bacterium | reverse complement strand
TTGCCCCATTCACCGATCACGGTGTCGATCAGCTTGCGACAGTGGGCCGCCTCCGCAATGTTGCCCTCCAGCCGCAGGCAACGGCGGCCGGCATCCTCGATCAGCTTGGCGGTCGACTCCGCATCCTCGGTTTCCGACAGATAGGACAGCGCGACATCGGCTCCCTCGCGGGCAAAGGCGATGGCCACGGCGCGTCCAATGCCGCTGTCGCCGCCGGTGATCAGCGCCGTCTTTCCGTCCAGGCGTCCGGCACCACGCCAGCTTTCCTCGCCATGATCCGGGCGTGGGTCCATCTTGGAAAAGCTGCCCGGCAACTCCTGGGTCTGGGGCGGAAACGGAGGTTTTGGATAGCTTGTCATCAGGAACTCCTGTTGTCGTGTGTCGGGCAGGTCATTGCCCGTCTGCCGATCCAACCGGGCCTGCGCCCGAATGTTCCCGCACCATTACCGCGCATTTCACATGCATCTTACTGGGCAGAAAGATGCCGCCGTAGAAGACAAAGGGGAACCGATGCCTCCCGTCCCGCATTGGCCGAGGTCAGGGGGCGCGCCCATGGAAGGAAAGGGATGTCAGACGATCTAATCGACCATGTCCGCGCCTTGAGGGCGTACGGCCAGTCCCTTTGCGGCAATCCCACCGAGGCGGAGGACCTCGTCCAGGAAACACTCGTTCGTGCGATCGAGCATGCCGACAGCTACAAGCCCGGCACCTACATGCGGGCATGGCTGTTCACGATCATGCGCAATCGCTTCTACACCAACCGGAAAAAGGCGGCACGCGAGCCGACGGGTTCGGCCGATTGCGTGTCGATCGGGCCGTCCAGTCCTGCGACGCAGGAGTGGCACATCCGCGGCACGGAGCTGTGGCGCGCGCTGGACCAGATGCCGACCCATTACCGCGAGGCCATTGTCCTGGTTGGCGTCATCGGTGAAAGCTATATTGACGCGGCCGAGATCCTTGGATGCGACATAGGGACGGTCAAGAGCAGGATCTCGCGTGCGCGCGGACTGCTGCGCAAGGCCATCGACCCGCCCGATTGACGCACCGGGCCTTCGGGACAGCGTCTTCCAAGGTTGCCGTTGACGCGGCCAGTGCAGGTCGCCTTCTGAGGCATCGACCTTCGTGACACATGTTCTGAAACCCGCATGGCAGAGCGAACGGCGGACGGAGAAGGAACCTTCTGGGATGGGGGGTGGCAACCCTCCTCTCCATCGCGGTGATTGCGGTAACCGAGAAGAGCCGACGCAGATCTGCTCCTCTACCGCCCCTTGGCGGGCTAGGACTCTCGCAGCCCGCGCCGCTCCTCGAACGATGCAGGGACGGGTTGCAACCCACTTTGACCCTTTATCTCTTCTTCATCCACGGCAGCCCCTGATAGCGGTATCGCAACCCCAACAAATCATGCTCTGCAAATGAACCTGCTCCTTGCGCGGCTGCGTTGTCCCTGAAACTAAAGATGGTGACGGGACGGAGCCGACATGAACCGCCATTCCCCTTCAGACGATCCGCACGCTCTTGAACGCTTTGTTGCGGCGCAGCGGGGCAGTTATGGCATCGCCCTGTCGGAGCTGAAGCAGGGCCGCAAGCAGAGCCATTGGATGTGGTTCATCTTTCCGCAGTTGCGCGGCCTGGGGCAATCTTCGATGTCCCATCTGTATGGCATCGCGGATCTGGACGAGGCGCAGCACTACCTTGCGCATCCGGTCCTGGGACAACGCCTGATCACCTGCGCACAGGCGGTCCTGATCCATGCTCACATGCCGGCCACGGCGATCTTCGGCACGATCGATGCGACCAAGCTGCGCTCCTCGGCCACGCTTTTTGCAGCCGCCGGCAAGCGACCAAGCGTCTTCGACAGCCTCATCGAGACCTTCTTTGACGGACAGTCCTGCCGCATCACGGCTGAACGCCTGCGCTCTACGTCATCTTAGGTCCGGTCGTTGTCATTATGCCTGTTCGGAAATGAAGCCTGAAAGATGCAGCATGCCCTCCAGGCTGGCTGCCCGTGCCTGAACAAGCGTCATTGAGTGCAGGTGGGACGCGGCACGGTCGCCCTGATGAGGGCGATCACCGCGCAGCGCCTTGCGGCAAGCCTACTCTCGGCGTTTCAGGGCATGCAAAGGCCTGTCAAAACGCCCGCCGATCATTCAGCCCGCTCCAGAAGGCACATCGCGCAGCCTGACGGCGGTTGGGGCGGCCGCCAGCGACATCGCGACTAAGGGACAGGAATTCAACTTCATCTCTGATGCCTACGCCCTTCAAGAAATGAAGCGCATCATATGTCCGGAAGGCACAAGGAGCCTGATCCACATCGCTGTCAGAAGTGGCAGGCTTGCCTGCAGTGACCGCTTGCAAGCCTGCAGGTCGTGGGCAGGACCTGCCGCTGCTGGCAGCATCGGCACCGGGCGGGCTTGAAGCCAGTGGACCATGGCCCCTGACATGTCTCCGGCGCAACTGCCAGTGACAGCCCGGATCGTTGGCCGCGCGGCCTGATCGGTTGGATGCCTTCGGAGATCATCTGGCCTCATATTGCTGCAGGCAGCGCGCAATCCGAACAAGCACGGCGCATGTGATCTCCAGAATGCCAAGGCTGCGTCACATGTGGCGCAGGTCTGGTAAGGCGAGTTTCCGGAAAACCTGCATCCTTCATGATGTCGATGCTTTGAAAGCTCGGGCATCCGCCCCACTCCGCACGCCAACAGGCCGCGCATCGCAAGGCTTTCTCGAGATCTTGAACCACCAGCCTCTGGTGATCCTGCGGGCAGACCTTATACCGGCAATCCGGTGTGACGCGCCTCGACAAGGGGCGGCCGATGCAGGGTTCGCAAGCCGGCTTGAAGTGGATGCCACGGGCAAGGGGAGGCACGGCGATGGCGTCAGACGGATGACTGGCCGCGGCAAGGGCGGCCGCACGGAATCATCCGGAACGGTTGGAACCCGTGCAGGAAAATGTTGTTTAAGTGGGTCGAAAAGGAAGTGACACCGTGATTGATACGTTTGAGATTGACGGCTTTGCAGTCGGCTGTCACGGGGCCATGGCCGAAATCGCACAAACAGACTGGGATGGCTGCGATACGGAGGGGCATTCGCTGCTGCAGCATCGCCATCTGCGCATTCTGGAGGAGTGCGGGATTGCTGTCCCGGCCGCCGGCTTTCACCCCCACCATCTGGTCCTGACGGATGCCTGCGGTCAGGTCGTCGGCGCCGCTCCAACCTATCTCAAGACCAGCTCCGCAGGCGAGATGGGCGTGGATCTGGGGCTTCCCCTGGCCCATTTGCGCGCGGCCGGACCCTATTATCCCAAGCTTCAGGTCGAGGTGCCGATGATCCCGAACCCGGGACCGCGCCTTTTGGTGCGTCCGGGTGCCAATCGCGTCCGGGTTCAGGCCGCACTGATCGCGGCGCTGCAGGCGCTGGCCGGACGTTTGGGCGCAAGCTCGGTCCAGATCGCGCACATGGCGCACCGGGATCAGCAGGCGGCGACTGGGGCAGGGTTTCTGCCCAATGGCGGCAACGTGTTCGTCTGGCACAGCCGGGGCGCCACAAGTTTCCCGGATCTTGTCGCTTCGATGACCCAGAACGGCCGCACGCGTGTCCGGAAGGAGCGAAAACGGATTGCGGAACTTGGCCTGCGGTTCGAACGGCTGCAGGGCGACGCCATCACGGCCGACATGGCGCCCCGCATGTTCGACTTCTACAAGGCGACCTATGACAGGTATGCCACCACGCCTCCGCTCAACCCGCAGTATTTCAAGGCGGTGCTGGATGAGATGCGCGATGTCGTCAATCTGTCGGTTGCTTTCCGCGATGACTACTGGGAGGCCGTTCTCATGAGCTTTGTCGGCAGCGACCGGATTCTGGCCGAGTTCTGGGGCCTTGCCACGCCCACGGACGGCCTCCTGTTCGAAATGTACTATCGGGAAATGGAATTCGCGCTTGCGAATGGCCTTGAGGCCATTGATTTTGGCAGCACCGGGCATCACAAGATCCTGCGGGGGATCGGGATCGAGGCGACGCGCCACGCCTTGTGGTTTCGGGACCGGAAGTTCGGTGAGGCTGCGGCGGCCGCCTGCAGGCGCAGGCTTGCGGCCGCGACAGAGGAGCGCGAGGCCGAAGGGCGCAAGCTGCCCTTTTCGGACAAGTCGGTTCATACGGAGGAGGCCGCATGAGTGTTTCAACATCACCGCAACGACTACCGCCCAAGCTGGTCCGGCTGACGCCGCCCGCACCGGCCGGCACGCTGGTGTTCCTGCATGACATGGGGGGCAGCGTGTTCTATGGTCGCACGCTGATCCAGGAAATCAACGGGTTTGTCGGATGCCTGGGCACGCGTCTTGACGCGGGCCTGTCGGCGGATCTGGACCATCTGACCATTCCCGAACTGGGCCGGCGCATTGCCGAGGACATCGCGGCCGCGTCGCTGCCGCAGCCGCTGCATCTGACGGGATTTTCGTTCGCCGGATATGTCGCCTTCGAGGTGGCACGCCACCTGGCGACCCTGGGCATCAAGGTCGAGACGCTGTGGCTTCTGGATTCCGACATCATCCGCAAGCTGCCGGGCTCCATGCTGCGGCTTGCCCCCTTTGCAGAGGCGCGGCGCGCCTTGGGTTTTACCCGGCGCAACTGGCGCGTCATGCTGGGGGGCCGACCGGACCCGAACGTGCTGCATGTGTATGGCGACGTGCCGATGTATCTGTGGGAACATCCCGAGGGCTGCCGCGAGATCATCCGGGGCCTTTACCGCGCGATGACGGAATACCGCCCCGAGCCGTGGCAGGAGGGCATCCTGCCCGGTCGAACCGTTCTTGTCCGCGGCACGCGCGAACGGCGGTCGCGACGCATACCCGATGACTTGGGCTGGCGTCGTCTCCTTCCTCAGGTCGAGGTCGTGGACGTTCCCAGCAAGCATATGGGAATGATGACCGATCCGAAGATCGTTTCGATGGTCGCGGCGGCGATGCGAGGCCGACTGCCCACCGACGGACCGCACACTATGGAGAAAGCCAGCGCATGACACAAAATCCTTTGATTCAGAGGGGCGGTCACGACCGTCTGCGTCGGCAGATCGAGGACCGACTGTCCGGGGGAGGCGACACCCTGCTGGCGATCCTGTCGGATGGCACCCTGAGCTATGATCGCGCCAAGGCCGAGTCCGACGTCATCATGTCACGTTTCCAGGCGGCCGGTCTGGCATCGGGCGACAGGATCGCCATCTTCTGCAGGGACGACCGTCAGCTTGTCCTGCTGGTGGTATCGGCGCTGCGGGCCGGCGTCGCCTTTGTCGTGGGCGATCCCCAGACCACCGAGGGCGAGGCCCGCAGCCTCCTCTCCGTGTGCCGGCCGGCAGCCGTGCTTACCGACGTGGAGGCGCTGACGCGCCTGACGCCCGAGCCGTCGCAACCGCCGTTCCGTGTCCTGGGCCCGGACGCCAGTGCGCCGGAAGGCGCCGGATTGGAGGCCAGGGGCGCGGGCGGAGATGTCGCGTCGCGGGATCCGGAAACCGCGATGCTGATCTTTACCTCGGGCACCACCTCCTCTGCCAAGGCCGTCGAGATCGGCTATGACAACCTGCTGGCCCAGCTTGACATCTTTGCCGAAGCATACGGCTTTGACACGGGCATCAGGCTGTTCAACCTGCTGCCACTGCATCACACGGACGGCCTGACGCGGGGCCCGATCTCGGCCCTGTGGTTCGGCGGCACGCTGGTCAAGCCGTTCCCGTTCTCGGTACAGGCAGTGCCGCGCCTGCTGGAACGGATCGCGGCGGACGGCGTCACCCATCTGGTGGCGGTTCCGGCCATCCTGCGGATCATCGAGCGCCTGGGGCGAGAGCAGCGGGACGCGTTCCGCAGTTCCGATTTCCGCTTTGTGCTGTGCAGCGCGGACTTTCTGGATGCCGGCCTGTGGAGCCGGTTTGAGGACGCGTTTGGCGTGCCGGTGGCCAATGCCTACGGGCTGAGCGAGGTGGTCTGCGACGCGCTTTTCGCCGGACCCGGCGCCGATACACGGATCATCGGCACCATCGGGCGCCCGGTCGGGGTCACGGCCGAAGTCATTGACGAGAACGGTTCGCTGGTGGACCGGGGAGAAGCGGGCGAACTGGTCCTGAAGGGCCCGACCATCATGCGCGGCTATCTTGGCGCGCCCGACCTGACGGCCGAGGTGCTGAAGGACGGGGCGTTCCATACCGGTGATCTTGTGCGCGAGCGTCCCGACGGCTTGTACGAATTCGTCGGCCGCAGGAAGACGGTGATCGTCTCGGCCGGCGTGACGATCCATCCCGAAGGCGTCACGGCGGTGCTTTCGACCATGCCCGGACTTGCCGAGGCCTATGCCTTTGGCCAACCCGACCCCGAGCGGGGAGAGCGGCTGGTGGCCGCCGTAGCGCCGGCGCCGGGGACGGAGCTGACGGTGGAACAGGTCTGGACCTTTTGCCGCGAGACGCTGTCGCCCGAGCGCATCCCGGTCGAGATCCATATCCTCGACAAGCTACCCCGGACAGCATCGGGCAAGGTGATCCGGTCCCAGCTGATGAAGACTTCCACCGAAGGTCCGGCCGAGCCCGCGCAGCCCTCGGCCAATGTCTACGAGGTGGCGGCACGCTGCCTGCGGTTGAACGCGGAGACCCTGTCGCGGGATTCGTCGCCCTTCAACACTCCGGGATGGGATTCGCTGGCCCACCTGACGTTGATCACGGAAATCGAGTCTGCTTTCGGCCTCGTCTTTTCGCCCGACGATGTCATGGATTTCGTCAGTCTTGGCGATGCGGAAGATATCATCGCCAGAGTGCAGGCGCAAAAGCAGGGCTGAGATCGCATGCCCTGCCGGACGACAGGTTCTATCGTCCGGCAGGGCCAGGCCCCCTTCGGCGCGAACCGGACATGGGATCGGCCAAAACCTGAACTGAGACTGATGCCTTGCAGCGAAGTAACATCTGTCCATTAGAGCCGTGGCCTTGTCGGTCAGCAGGGGATGAGCCAGCTTTCCCTGACCGATGCCGGGCGGAGGTGGAGCGCAACTGCACAGTGGGCAGTCCCCACAATTCCGGCCACGAGTCGGTGGTCTCACTGAGCATGGCCTACCTGGACCGCCCGCTGTGCGAGCGGAGAACCGACATGACTCGAACAGGTGGCGATCAGTGCCCTTCAGGAGATGGACATGGCTCCAGCATGATCAGCGCCGTCGGCTCTGGCCATGATGCCGATCCCTCGTGAACGGCCATGCCAGCACCAAGAGGATGCGGCTGGTGCGTGTCCCTTTGTTGGCAACTGGCAGATCGGACACGCCTGTATTCACGGACCATACTCAAGTTGCGCCCGGTTGTTCGCATAACAACGCTTTCGGAACTCCTGCTGAATGCAGCCTCAGGTCGACCTGATAAACAAGCAGATCCTGTCCAGCCGCGAAATCACGAAACTCTGGCGCGGTGCGGGATTCAGCCCATGTTCAAAAGCCGCAGCACCCGGGAAAGGTCAATGAAGAAGAACCGCTTGAGGTCCAGCTGCAGTTGTCGACCTGCCAAGGACGCGGCACAGGCCGAACCATACGGTCGCCTGTCCTGTAACCACCATGCCGGGCAGGACGCGTCGTTTGCCATGATCAGGCTTGGCAAGATCGAAATCGGTGTCGAAGTCGTTCCGTGCCGGCACCTTCCACTTGTGCCGGCCAACCGCAGGGCCATTGCCCCGTACGATATGAAGTGGCCTGGCAGGACGCCGTTTACGGTGCTGATAGGCCAAAGGAACGACCGACCTTGCAGGCTCCTGCAGCGGCTGCGGGTCCGGACCACAGCCGACTTTGACGCGGTAAAAGACGTCGATCACCATCGCCTGAAAACAGGTGACGATACCCTCTGCCCCCTCTTTCACATCGATCTGAAGTGCGGGACGCGGGCACCGAGGGGACAGGCCCCGCCCAAGGGCGGGGCCGTCCGGTTCATTCGCGCAGGCGGCTCGGATCGTCGCGGTCCAGCTGGCTGCGCTCGTCTTCCACCTCGACCTCGGTATGGCGGACGGTGTCGGTGACAGTTTCCTGATGGCTGCCGCTGGTCTTGCGCAGGCCGACCTCCTCCACCACGCGGGCTTCCTTGGACACCACCGCTTCTTCGCGATGCTCCTCCGCCTCCAGCGTGCGCTCCAGGTAATCCTGGTCCGCTACGGCCGGACGGTCCACGGGCTGGCGCACCAGCTCCACACGTTCGTCACGCAGCTCGACCGTTTCACTGACCGGAGTTTCCACCGTGTAGGCGCGAACGCGCACGCGGCCGCGGCTGGTGTCGCGCTTGCCGATGCGCAGGCGCTCTTCCATCACGGGGATGGTTTCATCCGAAGAGGCCTGTCCCGTGGCAGCAAGCCCACCCGTGGCATAAGGGCTGGCCTCGTAGCCGCCCCAGCCCTCGCTGCGCCACGTTGCCTCGCGCTCATCGAGGTCAACAGTGCCATCGTCGTCAAGGATATCGACGGCGATGTCGTAATCCGCCGCGTCCAGCCCGCTGACGCTGACGAGATACCCGCCGCGCGACAAACCCTCGGCATAGCTGTAGCGATCCTCGTCGGGCATGAAGAGATCGCCGAGGCTGTCCCAGAAGCCGCCTTCGTTGCCCGAACCGGTGCCGGCGGCGCCGGCCATGGTACGGATGCGGTCCATGGAAATTCCTGCCGCGACCAGCCGGTCAACCGCGCGCTCGGCATCGGCGTGGCTGTCGAAAAGGGCGGAAACGGAGGTCTGGCCGCCAGTTCCGATATCGTTGTCATAGGTCATCGTAATGATCCTTTCACCTGAGGAGCACCAAACGGTTCACGCGCCCGTATGTTCCGATCCAGCAGCGCGTATTGCCGCCGGTCGGACATTATCCGCAGATCGCGGTCCGGGGCCGATGGTGCGGCCCGAGCGGCACGGCTCCTCCTGATCAGGGTCCCGCGTCCCGTTCCGCACCGCTTTGCGCGACCTTTCTTGGCCGCCGGCCCGGCAGACGCGCACACCAAGGCAGATGCACGTTGTCAGGGCGCGGGCCCGCAGCATGAAAGGGCGGCCGATCAGGGGCTGTCGCCTCAGTCGTCCGCGATCACCTGCTGCCGCTGCTGTCCCAGTCCGTCGATCCCAAGTTCCACCACGTCACCGACCTTCAGATAGCGGGGCGGTTTGATCCCCATCCCGACGCCCGGAGGTGTGCCCGTCGAGATGACGTCCCCAGGATGCAGCGTCATGAACTGGCTGAGGTAATGGATCAGGAACGGCACCTGGTAGACCATCGTCCGGGTCGAGCCGTCCTGCATCTTGCTGCCGTTCACCGTCAGCCACATTCGCAGATCCTGAGGATCGCTGATCTCGTCCGGGGTCACCATCCAAGGTCCGATCTGGCCGAAGTTGTCGCAGGACTTCCCCTTGGTCCACTGGCCGGCGCGTTCGGTCTGGAACGCACGTTCCGACACGTCGTTTGCAACCGCAAATCCCGCCACATGCGACATCGCATCCTGTTCGGACACGTATTTGGCGCGCTTGCCGATGATGACGGCCAGCTCGACCTCCCAATCCGTCTTCGTCGATCCCCGCGGGATCACGATGGGATCGTTGGGGCCACAGATCGCGCTGGTCGCCTTCATGAAGATGACAGGTTCCGGCGGGACCTCCATGCCGCTTTCGGCGGCGTGATCGGCGTAGTTCAGCCCGATGCAGATGAACTTTCCTGTCCCCGCGACAGGCGGGCCAAGGCGCGTATCCGCGCCGACAACCGGCAGGGCCTCCACGTCCAGCTTTGCCAGTCGGGCCAGCGCCTCGGGATGCAGGTCCGCGCCCGACAGGTCGGTCACATGTGCCGACAGGTCGCGGATGGTGCCGTCGCCATGCATCAGGCCGGGCTTCTCGGCACCCGCGGCACCGTGGCGAAGAAATCTCATGTCAGCTCCTTTGGTCAGATGATCCGGCATCATCAATGCGGATGGCGCCCCCGGTCATGCAGGTCGCGCCGGCCGGGCCATTGGCAAGGTCCGCGATTTGCCCGAGATCTGCAACATCGCCCGTCAGGCCGGCCTTGCCCGCCCATGCGCCCAGATCCGTGCGGGGCATGACGCCGAAGCGCGCACGCCCTTCCTGCAGACTGACATTGAACAACACACGGCTGCAACCAAACCCGCCGCCACAATCAGCGGATTCAGTTTGGTGTTGTCGCCGCCGACAAACAGCGCCCGGAGCCATGAAGCAAGCTGGTCGGGAACAAGTCCAGGATGAGGTAACAGCCGTCAACGACACTGCACCGCTGCCAAGTGGAGGGACCGTTGAAGCGGCGGAATGGCCGCAAAAAGGTGACGCCGATGGCGTTGCGCCAAAACCTCCGATGGCGGTTTCACGCGTGACAAGCCCGGTCATCCACGCGGGCCAGGAAGGCCCGCCGATGATCGCCGGCGCCACGTCCTAGGAAGCTTCCGCATTTGACGGTCGGGAACCTGCCGGTAGAGTATGGGCGGAACTCAGCATCGGGGCAGGTAATGGAATTCATGGCACGGGCGACTGCGATAGTGGGGGGCACGATGGTGCTGTTGCGGCGCTTCGGCGCGCCCCGGACCCCGGCCGTGGGTGAGACGCCGGCCATTCCCGACGCGAGGAAGCAGGGGATCATGACCCTGAAGATGCCCACCGCCAAGGGCTGGGTGCAGGGTCATGTGCCCGAGGCCGCTCCGGGCCTTCGTGTCAATGCCTTTGCGTCAGGGCTGGATCATCCGCGCTGGATCGAGGTCCTGCCCAACGGCGACGTGCTTGTGGCCGAGTCCAAGGAGCAGCCGTCGCCGCCCAGGACTCTGATGGATCACGCCACCCAGGCCACGATGCGGCGGGCCCGCGCGATCGGCGTCAGCGCGAACCGCATCACCCTGTGGCGCGACAGTGACGGCGATGGTGTGGCCGAAACCCGAGAGGTGTTCGCGGAAGATCAGAACCAGCCGTTCGGCATGGCTTTGGCAGGGGGAACGTTTTACGTCGGCAACACCGACGGCATCGTCGCGTTTTCCTATACGGATGGCGCGACCCGGTTGACCGGACCCGGCCGCAAGCTGGTCGATTTCAAGCCGGGGGGCCATTGGACCCGCAGCCTGATCCTGTCCCCCGACCGCACCAAGCTTTATGCAGGTGTCGGGTCGCTCAGCAATATCGGCGACCACGGCATGGAGGCCGAGGAAGGTCGCGCCACGATCTGGGAACTGGATCTGGCCACCGAGCAGGCGAGGATCTTTGCATCGGGTTTGCGCAATGCCGTGGGCATGGCCTGGGAGCCGGCGACGGGAACGCTCTGGACTGTCGTGAACGAGCGCGACGGCCTGGGGGATGAAACGCCGCCCGATTACCTGACCTCGGTTCAGGAGGGCGGCTTTTACGGTTGGCCCTTTTGCTATTGGGGACAGACGGTGGACGATCGGGTCGAGCAGGATCCTGCAATGGTGTCGCGGGCGATCAGGCCCGACTATGCCTTGGGCGGTCATACTGCGTCACTTGGACTGTGCTGGATGCCGGAAGGGACGCTGCCGGGATTTCCGGATGGCATGGTGATCGGCCAGCACGGCTCCTGGAACCGGTCCACCCTCAGCGGCTACCGGGTGGCGTTCGTACCTTTCCAGAACGGCAGACCCGCAGGGCCGCCCCGGGATATCCTGTGGGGCTTTTTGTCCCAAGACGAAAAAGAGGCCTATGGGCGGCCTGTCGGTGTCGCCATCGGATCTGACAAGGCCTCGCTGCTGGTGGCCGACGACGTGGGGGACGTCATCTGGCGGGTCACCGCTGCCGGGTAGTCGCCTGCCGGACGAATTCACGCAGTCAGTCAAGGGGTACACCTGTCATCCGCCAGTCATGACTGATCGTTCTTGCCTGCATCCACTGTCAGCTGCCGTCCGGCGGGTCGTGACGAGGTGTCAGACCAAACCAGATGCCGCTTAGGGGTGGCGCGGGGCGCTCTCGACCATGACCTTGCAGAACCGACGCTCTGCTTCCGCGAGGTGAGCCGGTTGGCGGAGCTCTTCCGGGCTTATACTGTCAGCGGTCTTGTCCAGCGATACAGCGCATCAGGCAGCTTTTCCTCGCAATCGCTGCCATCGGTTTCGCGGATTCTGGAAAATCCTTGGCGCTCATAGAACTCGATCGCCCTCAGGTTCCTCTGGAAAACCCAAAGCTGCAGAAGATCGGACTGCATCTTGGCTTGTCCCAACAGCATGCCGCCAATGCCGCGCCCCGTGACCTTTGGCAAAAGATAAAGATGATCCACCCATTCCTGCCGGAAGGCGCAAAAGCCGACAACCTCCTCATCCTGCGTGGCCACCCACACTTCGCATTTGCGAAAGACGACATCGGCAAGATATGCCCGGTCCTCTTCGGGCGTGTGCAGGTCAGGCAGATAGGGAAGATGAAACAGGCGAGATTGCCGGAACACCCTTGCCACGGCATCGGCGTCACCTCGATCTGCCTGTCTGATGATGTCCACAACACCCCTGTCCTCGACGTCCCTGCCGCAAAGGGATCAAGGAAGTTCCGCTTGTGTCAAGACCGCTCGGGTCCTGCTGTTTCGACGGCAGAGGAAGCTTTCCAATACTTGGGCCAAGCGATCTCTGCTTCCGGTGGCTCGGCGGGCAGAACAGCTTGCTCAGACTTTCCGGACAGGAGAATGCGATCCAGAGGCACATGAGCGGGCATTGGCACAGCAGGGGCAGAGACAGCGCAGGAACTGTCAGATCGTGACCGGTCCCGCCCCTGTTTCACCGGCCACTCCGGCGGCTGCGGTGTCAGGGGCGCGGCCCTTGCGGGGCGCGCATCTTCAGCCCCGGGTGCGGGTGTCGTCGGTGTCGTCCCCGATCCGGCCCCCGGTCAATCCGGGAACGGCCTGTGCGCCGGGCAGCGGCACCGCCGGGATGTCGTCGCGCGCCAGGGTCTTCACGACCGCCTCGCAGATCCCGTTGCCTTGCGGGCTCCGGACCGGCGTGAGGCAGGGCTTCAGCCCCGGTGACGGGCGCGGACCTGCAGGACCCTCTTGATCCGGGGCGAGCCAG
>VGDE01000086.1 GCA_016869875.1 Alphaproteobacteria bacterium | reverse complement strand
GGGCCAGATCGCCCGGCCGCAGCCCCGTCTCCAGCGCAATGGCCAGGATGCGCCAGACATGATCCGGTGAGCCTGCCCGGAACGCAGCGATCTCATCAGGCAGCCAGAAGATCTCGGCGCGGTTGGTCTTGTAGACGGACTTGATGTCGCGCAGGTGATTCTGATGGATCATGCGCCGATCGAGAGCAAAGCCCACGATCCTCTGCAGGTGCCTGATTCGATCGTCGCCGACTTTGCCCCCGATACTGTCCCGCCATTTCAGTGCCTCGGACCTGATTCGAGGATCGTTGAAAGCGGCCAGGGGCGCGGCGCCGAACTTCGCATCGATGCCATTCTTGGCATGGTACATCGAGTTGCGCATGTCCGCCTGAGTGCGCGGCGCCAGCCCGATGAAGTCAACACTGGCCAGGAAGTCGATAATGGCGGAGCGGAACTTGCCCTTCGCAGCGGAAGCCTCGGGCGCGCAGGCAGCAAATGCTGCAAGGTAGGCAGGCGACCCCAGGGCAATGTCGCTCGCGCTGTCCCAGAACTTCGGGGCGCCCTTGCCGCGACCGGCATAGTGATATTCACGAACAGCCCCAGACGCCAGCTTCACGCGGACGCGGTGGATGCCCTTCAGGTTAACTCTGACCATCGAACCAACTATCAACTTCATTCTGCGCCGAACGTTTGGGCGCAGCCGGCAGTATGCGGATGACCCCTTCTTTCGTCACTTCAATAACGGACTGAGGGTCCACCTCTCGCGCGGCCTTAACGGCGCGGCGCACCTGAGCTTCGGTAAAGGTCACGCGGCGGCCCATCATCCTCTCCCTTCTTCCTGTCTTGCTTTCTGCTGCGCCGCCCACGCCGCAAACCTTCCCGCCGGCAGGATCTGCAGCCTGCCGCGCTTGCCGGGTTCCGCTAGACCGCCATCGATGAGTTCATCGGCAGCCTTACGCGGCTTCGCCGGGTGCTTGCCGGTCTTGTAGAGCTTGGCCAGCAGCTCGTTCGCGTCGGGGCTCATGCCTGCGCCTCCAGATCTGTGACCTTCTGCGACCTCATGTAAGCCAGATCAGCAGCACTAAGAAAATCACGCCATGCCGACAGCAGTGCCGACTTAGCTGCCAGTTCAGTCTTTGCTCGACCTTCCGTTGCGCAGGTCTTGCCGTTGATCCAGAGACGCCAGACCCATGGAAAGCGATGTTGACCTTCGCCAATCGGCGGGAAAACGGCACGGATTTCGACGCGCCCTGATTTGGCCAAGATGCGCCCGGACGGATACGCTTGTTGCCAGAGAATGCTCATGCCTGCGCCTCCAGTGCTTCCATCCGCAGGTGACCGCAGTTCGCCGCGATCAGCGCCTCGGCCAGTGGCGGACCAGTGACATCGGTTAATGGATTGTTGACGCTTACCGCATTAGCCTTGCCCGGAAGGGCAGCAAATCGCGGAGCAAATGTATGTCGTGGGGATTCGAGAAGGGCAGGGTCTACAACAGGCGGGCGGACATCCATGCGCGCTTCGGTGGACAGCAGCAGGGCGGCATTGTCACACCTGCGGACCCCGCGAGCCCTATCTTTCTGATTACTGGGCAGGAAGGTGAGGCGCACGGCTATGAGGATACGGTCCGCCCTGACGGGGTGTTTGAGTACTCTGGCGAGGGCCAAGCCGGCGACATGCAGATGATCCGCGGCAATCGTGCTGTCAGAGATCACGCTGAGGAGGGGCGGGACATCTTGGTTTTCAGAAAGGTTCGGTCCGGCGTTCAATACGAAGACCAGTTCGTCTGCGAGGGTTTCCACCTTCGTGATGCACCCGACACCACTGGGCAGATGCGGAAGGCAATTATCTTTGAACTCCGTCCACTTTCTGCACTTTTCGACGCTGATGAGGGGACGTCCATACCTGGCGGTATCGCCCTTGCCGATCTGCGCTCTCGAGCTATCGCGGCTGCGAAAGTGGCGCCCGGCCAGAGGCAGGCCGTGGTCACCGCGTTCGAGCGGAGCAGGCTGATATGCACCTATGTTTATGCTCGGGCGGACGGGCGCTGCGAAGACTGCCGAGCACCTGCACCGTTCAACCGTCCGAACGGCACGCCCTACCTCGAGGCCCATCACATTCGCCGGCTGACGGACGGTGGCCCCGATGATCCCAGGTACATGATTGCCCTTTGTCCGAACTGCCATAGAGCCGCGCACTTCGGCGCCGCACGAGAGGATGCAAAAGCGCGCATGCTGAGCTTCATAGCGATCAAGGAGGGCTTGTAACCGACGGAGTAGGCGCGCGCCGCCGCCGGTGAAGCTGTCGATGATCAGGGGAAGGTGGGGGTGCATGGTCATGCCTGTGCCCTCCAAAGCAGCGGCTGTACCGATCCGTCCTGGTAAACGGTGTCCAGCATCGTGTCGGCGCGTGGTTCCTCTCCAGTCCAGCCGTCAGGCCAGGTGCCGCCGTTAATTAGCTCGCGGATGCGCAGCTCCTCTTCGTTGTTCAGAAGGTCGATGCCGGGCCTGCCCAGATCGACCGCGGCAGCGTTGACCCGTGCTTGGATCGCAAGGATCCGGGCGAGCGCCTCCTGCCGCGCCTCGAGAGTGATCGGCCCCATGCGCTGCGGGTTCTTTGCGATGCTGCCGTCCTTCAGGCGTTCCAGCCCCGCCTTGCGAAGCCGGTTCTCTGGTTGCCGCAGCCAGCGATAGATCGGCTTCAGCCCGGCCAGCGGTGCAAGGTGCGACCATTCGGGCATCGCTATGACGCCCTCCAGCGCCACGTCTTTCGAGGCCAGTGGACAGCCGATGCAGCCGGTGCGAGCATTGCGCTCTTCAGCTTCGTCGCCGCCATAGGCGTCAGCGATGATCCGCGTCGGCCAGTGGCCGTATTCGTGCATCGGCGCGTAGACCTTTAGCCAGTCCCACACGTTGCAGACCCGCCAGTGCAGGATCGGAGCTAAGGTCGCGATCCGCCCACGGATGCCCTTCGCCTCCGGCAGGGTCTGCTGATACCACCCTTGGCCACGTTCGGCCCCGTCGCGCGAGCAGCTCATGGTGATCCGTTGATCTCGGACTGCGCTCTCGCCCTCGCGGACGCCGGTGATCATCAGGACCGTCTCGCCCTCTGGGACCGACAGCGCCTCGATCCTCCGCCCAACGGCTTCTGCCATCGGATCGACCTTGATCTGGCGGGTGCACCAGCGCAGCGTGTTGTTGTTCGGGGGCGGCACGCCTCGGCCGAGGATGTAGACGAGGAAGCGGCGATCGAGCGGCGCGCGCACGACCTCGACGTTGATCCAATCGCGCCGGCGCAGGTCCGCAACCATCGCGTCAGCTGCAGCTGCGAGCGGAGGAAGCTCCTGGCGGGTATCAGCGTAGAATACCGACAAGGACTTGGGGCGCGCGAGCTGTCCGGTCTCGATCAGGTGCACGATTGCCGTCAGCGTGGCGGAGCTGTCCTTTCCGCCTGACCAGGCAACCGCCCAATGCTCGTGAGCAGGCCCGTAGGTCTGCATCGACTGCAGGGTCAGCGCCATTGCGTCGTCATAGGCGAGGCGCGCCGTGCCGGTGAAAAGTGATGGCTGCATCATGCCACTTTCCTCTTCTTCGCAGCTTCCTTCGCCTGCCACTCCATAATGATGCGCAGCAGCCGGTCGGACTTCTTCGGCGTCATCGGTTTCGTCACGGTGCGGTGGAATGACTGGTAGGGCAGTCCTAGCGCGTCAGCTGCCGCCCTGATGCTCTCGAAGCGGTAGCCGTGGATCTCGATCGCCTTCTTGCGATGCGCGGTGCGGTTCCGGTTGGGCGACGAGGAGCCGAGGCCCAAGCCATCGGTGTGGCCCCGGCGGCCAAGGTAGCTGGAGATGGACGCTGGCTTGATGCCGAGGGCCTTGGCTGCGGCCTTGACCGAAGGGTAGACGGTGCCGCGGACCTCGATGGGGCAGTGGTTGAGGACGCTCACACCAGCCCCCTCTCAACAGCCAGCCACTCCGGCAGCGTCACCACAGCAATGTTGCGCCCCTTCATCTCCACTTCGACCTGAGACAGCGGCAGCCACGCTGCGCCGTCCTCTTCGCCATCGGTGCTGAACAGGATCGCCCGGTCGGTACGGGCGTGGATCTGGCCCTCAATGTCGATGATGTTGCTGCGGTTCATGCGGCACCGCCTTCTGCGACGAGGTCACGGACAACGCGGAGGCTTTCGCCGTGGCGACCGGTGCCGCAAGTCTCACGGCCAATACGGGTCAACTGCGCCTCCAGATCAGCCGCCCGGCTCGCATACGCCGCCAGCGCGTCCACGAACTTCTGCAGCTCGGCCTCGGCCGCGAACATTGCCTTGCGCTGCTCTTTCGTAGCGCCGGGCCGCTCGTAGGCCGCGACGGCTTCAATCAGGCGGGTAATGAGGGGGTTGGTCATGCGGCACCGCCGTTCGCCAGAGCGATCACGTCCGATGCATCAACAGCGTCGTGAATGATCAGGTTGATTGCCTCCCACTGGTTGGGAGACACATCCTCGGCGCCCTCGCTCTCAAAGCCGCTCTTGGCGCGCAGATGAAGCGAGAGGCGGCCGTTCTTCTGGTCTAGCGGGTCGACAACGGCATCGTTGCGTTCGCTCATGTCTCGATCCTCGTGATGATGGGAAAAGGGCGGGCCGGGATGGGTGGAATTGACGGGCCCGCCAGGTGCTGCCGTCACAGGCGACGGACGGCAGGGGCAGGGGATCAGGCGCTCTCGCGCATATTCGCGATGGCGGCCTCGTATTCGGCGCGCTGCTCGGGCGTCATGCTGTCGCCGGTGTTGTCCTGGTCGGCCGGTGGCAGGTCCGCAAAGGGATCGTCGTTGGAGGCCTGAGCATCACGGTCCGCCTCGTCGGCCATGTCCTGCAGCTCCGTCAGGATCGTCTTCGCGATCGTGGCCTTCTGCGGGTTCTCGCCCCACCACTTGCGCATCGCGGCCCGTCCTTGGCGCGCCTGGTCGCGGGCCTCGTCCAGCACCTTCTTCTGCTCCTGCGCGTCGCCTTGACCCTTCGCCCATTCCGCCATGGCACGGCCCGTCTCGGCCCCCATGGGGCGGCGCGGATCGAGCAGCGCCTTGAACTGGTCGGCAACCTTGATGCGGTGGACCGGGCAGCCTGGCGCGGATGGGTCGAGGATCACCATCGTGGTCATCTCGAACATCAGATCACCGTCGCTTGCCGGGTCCCATGGCACGTCTGCGCGGCGGGTCTTCGTGTTGCGGGCGTTCTGCTTGGTCTTGAAGTCCTGCATCACCGGCTTGGCACGGGTGCAGATGATGATGTTCGTCTTGGCCCGCACGATCCGGTCGATCAGGCGGCGATAGCGCGGCTTCACCTCGGCCCAGGCCAGCTGGCTGCGCGCGTCCTTCTTGCTGTCATCGCCCCGGGTCAGGCGGTCCAGCGTTGTCGCATGCAGGTCCAGCACCCCACCAACGCCTTCCCAGGCATGGGAGAAGCTGTCGAGGATCAACACGGGAAGTCCGGCTGCCTCGGCCGCGTCAATAACTTCGATCCAACGCTCGGGGCCAAACCCCACGACATTGCCCTTGTCGTCCACAGCCGTGAAGTCGAAGTGCATCATCTCGGGAAAGGCGGACTTGTAGTGCAGGGCCCGGCGGTTCTCGGTGTCGACATAGCCGATGGGCGCGCCGGCCTTGCCCGTGACAACTTCCGCAATGCCGCGGGCCATCAGCAGGGCGGTATAGGTCTTGCCCGTACCCGATCCGCCGGAAAGGCCGATCGAGAGGGTCAGGGGATCGTTGATCTCGGTAACGGGGATGAAACGGATCATGCCCATGGGTTCACCTCGTGGTTCTGTGGAGATTGCGCCGCGTAGGAGGCGGCAAGGATGTCGCGGCCGGTCTATTTCTTGATCGCGGCCTCATGACTCTCGCGTTCCAGCCAGCGCTCGATCGCCCAGGTAGGCAGGTCGACGCGATGAACGCCGAGGGGATAGCCTGGCCACTGGCCGCTCTGCATGCACAGGCCCCACATCTCGCGAGCGCGGGCGATCTTCTTGCGGGCGATCAGCAGCGTGTCGTCGCCAAGCTCGACCACGCAGACCTCGTGCGGCGCAGACTTCTCCTGGAACACGAAGCGGAACACGCGGTCTTCGCCGGTAGCCGCCCGCCAGACCTGGCGGTAATGCTCGGCCTGCACGTCATAGCCGTAGTTGAGGATCGCCTTCTGGCAGGCCTCGGGGCTGGCGTTCTCGCAGGTCTTGAAGTCGTAGATCGGCAGTCGCGCATCCAGCGGCACATTGTCGATCATTGCCCGGCACCAGACGCCATCGATCTGTGCCACGGCCACCATCTCGGACCGGGCCGGGTCCAGGTCGATCTGCAGCGCTTTCAGCTTCGCGTGCGCCTTGTCCCGCATTGCGTGGATCTGCGCGACTTCTGCCGTCTTGAGCGGCGTCTGACCCGCGTCCCGTGCGTCGGCGATGAAGGCCTTGGCTTCCTTGGTGCTGGCCGCGCCATTGCTGGCAAGGATCTCGTCGGGGATGGCGACATAGTCGCCGCCGGCGCCGAGGATTGCCCGATGAGCCGCCCGGCCGATGTCGAAGGTCTTCTTCTCGACCGGCTCCCAGTCCGGGTTCAGCCGCGGGCTAGCCGTCCAAGCATGCAGGGGCGACTGCGCCAGCATGGTCTTGGCCAGCGTCGAGGACAGCGATGCCTCGGGGCAGGGGTCGCGGTGGTAAGCCTCGCCGTCGATCTGGTGGACGCCTGCGGCGAGAATGCCGGGCAGGAGCCGGTACTCCTCGTGCGGCGGAGTGCCCATGACCTTGTTCGGCTCCGGGCGTTTCGCTTCGTCGTCAAAGGGCCAGTTGCCGTCCATGTCAGAACCTCACAGTCGTATTTGGGATGCTGCCGGCAACCAAGGCTTCGGCGACAGCGTCGGGGGTCAGGGGTTGGGGCAGGGCAGCCAAGGCGGCGGCGATCTCGCGGCGCACCCGGTTGCGGATGCGGGCGCTTTCCTCGCGCTTGCGCTGCGCCTCGGCTTCCGCTCGCTGCTCGGCGGCAATCCGATCCCGCTCGCGCTGTGCGGCCTCCTCCTCGCGGCGCTTCGCCTCGGCCAGCTCGCGCTGGTGGCGGGCTTCGGCTTCAGCCGCCGCCTTCTCGGCAGCTTCCTTCCGCGCCGTCTCGATCCGGTCGGCCTCAGCCTTTTCGCGAGCAGCACGCTCCTCGGCCTCACGAGCGGCGCGGGCCTCTGCGTCCTTCCGCTCCTGCTCGGCGCGCTCGGCAGCCAGACGCTCAGCTTCCACCCGCTCGCGCTCGATCCGGACGGCTTCGTCAGCCGCAGCACGTTCCGCCGCTTCCCGGCGCAGCTTCTCCAACTCAGCCGCATCACGCTCACGCTGCTGCGTTGCCTCGTACATCACGCGCAGGGCCGTCATGGTCCCGGTGCGGATCGCCTCGGCGGCGTCCCGGTCCCGGCCAAAGTCGTCGGGCAGGGCAATTGCCTTGATCCGCATAGCGGTGGCAAGGATCAGCGCCGAGGTCTCTTGCCCGGTCATGCCGTGGTCGCGCAGCTCGGCCTCGATAGCCTTGTCCCGCGTCTGCCGGGCAGCCTCCGCCTCTTCCCACTCGGTCAGCGGCTTCCGCGCTTCATCGCGCAGCGCGTCCAGCCGGTCGCGGATCCGCTTCCGCGCCCCGTCCACCAGGTTAATCTGCGCGCGGGCTTCCTCGTTCAGCGTCTTGCCGGCGTCATCCAGTGCGGTCTTGGACCGGCTGACCTTGTAGGCCAGCGACTTGATCGCGTCGCGACCCTTGGCGGTGCTGGTGTCGGGCACATGCGCCCGGACCTCGGCCTCGATCCGCTCGATCAGCGGGTCGACCTTGCTAGTGTCGCGGAACAGCGCCTGCAGGTCCGTTCCGGCAGGCAGCATCAGCCCCGTGCCCGGGGTTTGGGTCATGTCGTTCATGGGGCTCTCCTATTCCGCTGCCAGTTTCAGGGCGGGGTTGTCTTCCAGCCGACGCACGGTCGGCCAATCCAGATCGCGGACGATGCAGACCTCCTGCAGCTCACGCTCGAAGCTGTCGGTGACGTCGGTGATCCCGGTGGGCAGCCCGTCGGCGGTGGCGATCTGCCAGACCGCCACAGGATCGCCGTCGTCGGTGGCCGAGGCAAAGTCGTCATAGGCCGAGTCCCGGCAGCTCGTCGGGTCACTGCACCCGATGCCGAGGGTGCCGTGGTCGCGGAGCACAATGTAGAGGATCGGGGGCATGGGGGTGCGGGTCATGGCTGCACTCCTTCCAGCGGCTTGCCGTTCAAGGCCTCGCGCGCCATGTCGGCCATGTCCTCGCCGTCATAGTGCTTGCCGCGCATGTCGATCTCAGCCAGCCAGCCGCGCAGCCGCGCAATTTCGGCCTCCAGCTGCGCCTGCGCCACGAATGCGGCCTTACGCTGCCCTTTGGTCGCGCCGTTGCGTTCGGCCACGGCCACGGCATTGACCAGCTCGGTGATCAAAGGGTGGGTCATTGACGCTTCTCCAGTATGTCGATTTCGCGGACGACCTCAGCGATCCAGCGAGGGTTGCCGTTCGTCCTGGCGGCGGCCAGTTCAGCCCGGAGAGCGAGGCGCTTGAGCAGGAGGCACATTGCTTGGCTCATTACCGCGAGCGGGCGAGTCATGGCTTGCCCACCCTCTTCACAGCCGCTTGGCGCAGCACTTCGAGATTGATTGCGGCCAAGATCGCGGCAGCGATGGCCTCGTTCGGGATGACGATGCGGCCGATCATCTCGCCACCTCGGCGGCTGCAACGCACTCCGACCGGTACATCTCGCAGACGTAGGGATCCTGTGCGGCAAAGATCGCGTGCGCCACCGCGCCGTAGACCATCAGGCCGCCGGCCACGCAGCCCATGAACACCGGCATGAGATAGCTGCGCTGGACCGGCTCGCGCGGGACCCGGTACTTGAGGTCCATGCGCTCGTCGAAGGAGAGGTGTGCGTTGGGGTCGTGCATGAGGCAGTCCTCCGTTGATGCTTTGGATGCTGGCCGCACGCAGCCAGTCACCGAAGGATCAGCCGCAGGACGCAGCGCGGGCCTCGAGCGCCAGGACCTTGCCCTTGCTGGCCCCGATCTCGCCCGCCTTGTTGCCGCCGGTCAGCGAGGACGTCGGCACCCCGATCAGGAAGACGCCGATTGCATCGCCGGTCGCGGCGCCGCGCTGCTTGGCCTCGAGGGCGGAAAGGTTCTGGCGCTCGGCCGCCAGATCGGCGGCAACGGTGCGGCAGTCGTGAGCGGCAAAGGCCGAGCCCATCGGCACGGGCGCAATGGCGTCGGGCCGCGGCGCGCAGGCAACCATCAGCGGCAGCGCGGCAAGGGCGAGGTAGGCTTTCATCTGCGTGGGTGTCCTTCATCTGAGGCGGCGGTTATCGCGACCTGTGATAGGACGTTCGCAAAATGCGCACAGTTTGTCAAGCGCATCATGCGCACATTGTTCGCTTATAGCGCACATCGTGCGCGGTTTTGATTCGGATGCTTCTTGCTTCCTCTGCCAGCGCCAGGCCGTGGCGCATGAAAAAGCCCCGCCGATGAGGGCGGGGCCAGTATCCAACAGGGAGGTTTGCATGAGCCAATAGGTGAAGGCGCACGCGGTTATTCAACCAGTAATTGCTTGATATGTTCCCAGCGGCTGCCGGAACCAAGGCATGCCGACATGAAAAAGCCTCCGCTTCCAGATGGCGCGGAGGCTTCCCCCTGAGGATGTGCGCTTTCCTCATGCCGCAGAAACAGATGAAGCTGGTTGCTGTTCCGCCGGACGGTCATGAAAAAGCCCCCGCGACTTCGAAGCTGCGGGGGCGTGGATAGGGACAGAACTATGTGCTGGACCCCGCAGGGAACGGGGGGAAAGCGAGGCTCAGCATGTGCGATGCACGGGCAGACAACTAAAGATTGTGGAATTGGTTCCTGCGTCTGACTTGCCCAACTCAGAAATGTTGCTCACAGAAACGGCATGAGCACGCGTCGAAAGAAAAAGAACCGCACCGGCCTAAAGCCTTGGTTGGCGGGCATCGCCGTGGTCGCTGCGCTATTCTTCATTGGCGACAGCAATCCGCAGCTGCGCCAGGCACTCGAGAACATGCTGCAGGAGATCATTACGGGGGAGCCAGCCCGTGAACAGCATGCAGGCTCAGTTCGCGTATTGGACGGTGACACACTGGATATGGACGGTACCCGGATCCGGATGTTTGGCATCGACGCGCCCGAGAGCAAGCAGACCTGCCGTCGCAATCGTCGCGATTGGGCATGCGGTGAGGAAGCAACAGAGGCTCTGGCCAAGGTTATCGGCCGGCAATCCGTGCGCTGCGAGGAGCGCGACATTGACCGCTATCAGCGTGTCGTCGCGGAATGCTGGGCCGGGGGGCGCAACCTCAATGCCTGGATGGTAGAGCAGGGTTGGGCTGTGGCATATCGCGAGTACGGCGGCGCGATCTACGACGCGCAGGAGGCCAGCGCCAAGGCTGCCAAGCGTGGCGTCTGGAACGGTCGTTTCGTCATGCCGTGGGACTGGCGGCGGGGCGAGAGGTAAACGTGGAAAAGCCCCCGCGAGGCGGGTCATTATATGATCTTACTTGAGGCTTAGCTTGGCAGAGATGGCGGCATAAAGCGCAGCATGAGCCCGACTGCGGCCACGATAAAACCGGTTATTGCAATCAGGCCGCCCCATCCCGGCAGGTTGCTGATCTTCCCTTTGATCTCGGCAACGTCTTTCACAAGGGATCTCAGGTCGGCCTTGACCTCTCGCATATCCTCTTCAAGTCGTGCGACGCGCTGTTCCATAGGATCAAATGTGCCCCCTCCATCACCGGATTTCAAGCTTGGGCTAAGAGCATCTATATAATCTTCTAGAGTTCTCTTCTGCCCGGTGATGTCGACGATATTGCTCTCGCTCATACGTTCTCCTCCGGGTCGGAAGTGATTTCAAGCAACTGGTGTAGGTCGTGTAGGATCTTTGTCAGCTTCTCGGGTGCAGTGGTCTTGTTTCCATGGATAGAAGCTACGGCCCCAGTTGACGCAACAACGGCAGCACTAAAGTTGAGCATGCTGGCTTTCCTCAGGCTTAGAACTTGCCGCTCTAGCAGTACTATTCGCGCTTCCAGCTCACCGATTTTTTGAAGATCACTCATTTCTTCCCACCTTGCCTGATCACTTCGTGCTTCACCTGCACCTTGGCCAGCTCAAATCGATCATCCATCACTCGTGATCTCTGTTCGCCGTCTCGCGGCTGCACTCGCTCAACGCCTTCCCTCAGCACCTCACCTGCAGGAATAGTCGAAGACGTACCGTTCATCCCCACCCGGCCGGGCTGTGCCGACAGAACAGACCCGCCCCAGGCTGCGGAGGTAGTCGCGTGCCGCAGCTCGGTACTCATCCGCAGGATCAGAGCTTCCAACCGTCATCGAAGCAACCTGCACCTGGCCACGGCGATCGGCGATGTACCAGGACTTGCCGTCGTAGACGTGTTCGTCAGCGGTGCCGAACTCGGACACTGGGAGGGTGCAGCCGCTCAAGATGAGCAGGCCGAGGATCGCATACTTCATTCTGTCCTTATCTCCTTATCGCTTCCCTCAGTATCTCAGCCACAGCCGGATGTGCGTGGTAAGTTGCTCACAGGTGTTCCGATGCCACCTCTTCTCGCCCCTTCTGCACCGGAATCAGCACAGGTGGCATCTTGATCGAAGCTTCAAGATGAGCGATCTGCATGGCTTCAACCTCATTCATGGTATTTTCTTCGCTTCCTCAACCAAATCCTCGAAGGAGCGGCACGTGCGCCAATGTTCTGCGGCAAGGAAGAGCAGCCTGCGATGGTACCGAAGGTTCTCACCGCGGTACGTAACCGGCCCTTCAACCGCCCTATAATCAATGGCGAGCTTATAGGTTTCGCGTCGATAGTCGCTTTGATGAATGTCCCGCAGGTACTCTACTGACATCCCGGCGTCGCGCAGGTACTCCAAGGCCTCGATCAGCTTTGCGCGGTCATTCTCCGGCTGCTCCGCCCTAGGGGTCAGCATCCTGAATGTACCTTATCAGCCAAGCTTTGCATCACTTGCGATGCTGCACCGTCAGTGCGTTTCCCTTGATCATCCACCAAGCGTAGTCTCCGTTCGTTGCCTTACGGCCGATCATCGTGACGCTCTAAGGCCGGTTGAAGGATGAACGTCTGACAGATTAACGTGCTTGCGCGCTAGCAACTCCGCAACAGCGTCAGCCGTTTCGCGTGTGGATATTGCCGTATCCAAGGCGGCGGAACCCAGTTGAGCGCCAGCAACCGCCAAAAGCCCGTTCAGAAGCAGTGCGCTACCTGCAGCGATAGGCATGATGCCTCCAGCCGCCGATCCACCAGTCAGGATGCCGACACCTGCGACAATGGCGATTGCACCAACAATTGTCGCTAGCCCGAGAAGGAGACGTGCTGCACGATATTTTGGTCGTCTGCTGGCCATGCTTAAACTCCTGACGTTCTTGGTCGCCTATTTCGGCTTGGATCTCGACCTAGCGACAAGCACCGCGGCATACCGCTACCTTCTGTACTCGGTGACACAACCTCTGGTGGGTGGACATATCAGAGACAGTCCGCCTAAGGTGTTCTCCTTATGTTCTAGTTTTGAAGGGTATGGAATGACGCAGGCAAAGTCTCCAGGAAGACGCTTCATGAAGCTTCCGATTGCTTATCGACAGCGCGTCCTTGCTGTCCTTGAGCGTGAAGAGCTTCTTGGTCAGCGAGATACTGAAGAACCTGCTGCTGACGAGATGGAGGAAGCTTCGCCAAGCGAGCGTCAAAACTCTCCGCTGTGACTCCTTCTGATGCTCCTGCCAGCGCCAATACTGCTTCTGAGGTTACACCATCTGGCGCCAACGCTTCAGCAAAGCGGATAGCCATGTGCATTGGCAAATAAGGGTCTTTGAACCGGTCCGGGTTCTCGTAGTGGGTATAGGAGTTCGGCGATACGCCAAGCCGACGCGCCATTTCTCTGACGCCCACCTTGGCACCCTCACGTAGTTCCTTAAGGGCAAGTGTAACAGGCTTATCAGTCATGCTGTCTCAATGGCACGATGGCGTGCGCAAGTCTGTTCGCAAAATGCGCTTGCGGT
>VGDE01000085.1 GCA_016869875.1 Alphaproteobacteria bacterium | reverse complement strand
AACTGCCCAGCTGTTCAACATCCTCCGGGGCGACATGAGCTTTGTGGGCCCGCGCCCGCCGCTGCGCGAGTATGTCGAACGTTTTCCCGCCGTCTATTCCCAGGTGCTGCTCAGCCGCCCTGGTGTGACGGGACTTGCGACCCTGATCTACCATCGGCACGAGGATCGCATCCTGGCCCGCTGCCGCTCGGCCGCGGCGACGGAGGCTGCCTACTACCGCCGCTGGCCCGCCAAGCTGAAGATCGACCTGATCTATCAACGCCACCGCAGCCTGCGGCTTGATCTGTGGATCCTGTGGCACACGGTCAAGATCGTGGTGTCGCGCCGGGACGAACGTCCCCGCCGCCGCCGCCGGGGCCAGCCGTCCTACCTGCCCGTCGGTCCGGGACCGCGGAACGGGTCCGAAGGATAGCCAACGCCCGTCAGGTACAGTCCTTGCGGCGGACAGACAGGCCCGCAGGCCGCGCGATTGCGCGCCTCCAACGCTTCCTTCACCCGCGTCGGCTGCCATGAACCCGCGCCCACGCGTTCCAGCGTGCCGACGATGCTGCGCACCTGGTTGTGCAGGAACGACCGGGCCCGCAAGACAAACCGGTATTCGCGCCCCTGCGGGATCTCGCTTTCCGTGATCTCGATGCAGTCCAGCGACTTGAGCGGGCTTTTCGCCTGACAGATCGACGACCGGAAGGTCGTGAAGTCGTGATGCCCCACCAGATGCGCCGCGCCTCCGCGCATCGCCTCCAGGTCCAGCGGGTTCAGCACCTGCCAGACCTGTCCGCGCAGATGGGTCAGCGGCGCGCGTCGCGCCACCAGCCGGAACAGATAGCGCCGTTCGGTCGCGGAAAATCGGGCGTGGAAGTCGTCCTCGACCCGCGCGGCGGCCAGAATGGCGACCGGAGCGGGCTTCAGGTGCCAGTTCAGCGCCTCGGACAGGCGAAAGGGGTCCCAGTCTCGCTGCATGTCGGCATGGGCAACCTGACCGGTGGCATGGACGCCTGTATCCGTACGGCCTGCCGCCGCGATGCGGGCGCCGGCGGCAAAGCCGGGGTCCAACCTGGCCAACGCCGCCTCGATCGCGCCTTGGACCGAAGGCTGGTCGGCCTGAGCCTGCCAGCCGGCGAATGGCGCGCCGTCATATTCGACCTTTAACGCGAAACGCGGCATCAGTCGCGGGGCTGCTTCTGGCCGGGGAAGGGCATCTTCAACAACTGATCCAGCGTCTGCGCCTCATGGCTTTGCAGCGCGGGTCGGTCCTCGGCCGCGACCCGGGTGGCGGCGCCCGTCAGCCCCTCGCGGGCCAGCCGCTCGCGCAGAACGGACATCTCGATGTCGAGGGCTTCGCGGTCACCGTCCAGCAGCCGGTCGGCGCGAGCGATGAAGTCCCGCTCCAGATCATCAAGGAACGACTCATAAGCCCTGCGCGCCGATTGATCCTGCGTTCGCGCATAAAGATCGGCAAAGCGGCTGGTCGCGTCGCGGGCTCCCATCAGGTAGACGCCCAGGTAGCGGCGCGCCGAGGTCAGCCCGCCGGGATTGTCCCGCACGCGGTCGAACAGGTGCTGCACGCTCGTCTCGAACATGGCGACACGCGCCTCCAGCCGCCGGTCCCCGGCGCGGGCGATGGCGTCGCGCATCTGCGTCAGATAGCCATCGGCCTCGTCAAGAAGGCGCTCGGCGCGATCCTGCTGAAAGCTGTCCACATCCTCGCGCCCCTTGTCGCGCCAAGGGTCCAGTCCGAAGGACAGCTGATGCAGCGCCAGGCCCGCAGCGCCGATCATCCCGGCCTCGGCCCAGACCCCTGGCTCCGCGGCGCCCAGGCCGATCCCCAGACCGGCCAGCACGCCGCCGAACAGCTTGCGCGGGATCGCCGGCTTGCGCGCGATGCGCCGCGCCTCGAACGCGGCCTGGGCGACCAGACCTTCGCGCGTCATCCACATGCCGCTGGCCACCAGGCCGAACGCTGCAAGGTCGGTGACCATGCCGGTGGCACCCTGGAAGAACGCGCCCAGCAGAAAGGGCGACGCGGCCAGCGTGATCCATTTCGGACGCCCTTCATGCGGGTGGCGCGGCGTGGGCGGCAGGGCCGCGCGCGGTGGCTGGTCCGGCAGGTTGTTGCGCAAAAGATTGTCGGGCGAGAACCGCCCCCCGAAACGCTTGGACATGATCCCCCCTCAGCCCGCGCCTGCCAGCGAGGCATAGAGCGTCAGCAGCAGAAGCAGGTAAAAGCTCAGCCGGGCACGGGCATTGCTTGACATGAAGATCCTTTCGGGCGGTCTGATGCCTTATATCGGCATCGCGGGGCGGAATTCAAACCGCAGGTGGAAACAGCCGATCCAGGGCGTCGCGCAGGGGGGCGTCCCCGTCCAGCGTCAGGCGGACCGGCAGCGCCATCACCTTGGGGCGAAAGCTGCGGGGCAGGCGGGCGGCGTCCTTTTCCGTGGTGACCAGCTGGGCGCGGGTCATCCGCGCCTCGGTCTCCAGCCGCGTCAGCAGGGCGGGGGTGAAGGGCTGGTGATCCTCCAGCGCCTCGCCGCGCACCAGATGGGCGCCGAGGTCGCGCAGGGTGGCAAAGAACTTTTCGGGATGGCCGATGCCGGCAAAGGCCAGCACGCGGTGGCCGCGCCAGTCGAAACCCATCTGCAGGGGGGCCAGGACGCCTCGCAGGTGCGGCGGCGCGCCTGGCGGCGCCGAAAATCCGTCCTGTGCCGACTGCGACCCTACGGACAAAAGCAGATCCGCGCGCGCCAGCCCGACCGCGACGGGTTCGCGCAGCGGCCCGGCGGGGATGCACAGGCCGTTGCCGAAGCCCTTGACCGCATCCACGACCACGATCCCCAGATCATGCGCCAGCGCCGGGTCCTGAAAGCCATCGTCCAGGATGATGGCCTGCGCCCCGGCCGCGACCGCCGCCTGTGCGCCCGCAAGACGATCGTCGGCCACCCAGACCGGACCAAAGGCGGCCATCAGCAAGGGCTCGTCCCCGGTCAGGGCCGCGTCGTGGCGGCGCTCGTCCACCTGCAGCGGGTCCTTGGCGCTGCCGCCATAGCCGCGCGAGACGACATGGGCGGCGATCCCGCGCCCGGCCAGCATCATCTGCAGGTGGATCACCGTCGGTGTCTTGCCGGTCCCGCCGGCATTCAGGTTGCCCACGCAGATCACCGGAACCCCAACCCGCGCCCGCGCGCCCTGCGCCAGCCGCCGCGCCGTGGCGCGGGCATAGACCGCGCCCAAGGGCGCAAGCACACGCGCCCTCAGCGTCGGCGGGCGCAGGAACCAGAAGGCGGGCGCACGGGTCATGCCGTCGCCCGTCCTTGCGGGGCCGGGCGATCCAGAGCCGCCAGGACCCGGTCGGCGATGCGGATGGCCACCTCGGCGCCGCCCGTGCTGACCCTCCAGGCGTTGCTGGCCAGCGTCGAGATCAGCTCGGGCTGGGTCAGCTCCGTGATGGCTTGCGCCAGTTCGTCCGCATTCCGCACCTGGCGGGCGGCGAGGGCGCCGTCCAGTTGCTGCCATTCGGTCTGATAGGGACCCGGCTGCGGGCCGTGCACGATGGCCGAGCCAAGCGCCGCGGGTTCGAACGGATGGCGCATCGTGTTGTCGTCGCCCGCCAGAGTGCCGCCCATGAAGGTGACGGGCGCCAGGCGATACCACAGCCCCATCTCGGTTGGCCCGTCCGTCAGCAACACCTGGATCTCGTCGCCGAAATCCTCATCTTCGCTGCGGCGCGCGACGGTCAGGCCGTCCGCCTCGACGTCGCGTGCCAGCCCGTCGATGCGGGCCGGGTCGCGAGGGGCCAGGATCAGCAGGGCCCGGTGAGAGTGACGCAGGGCGGCCTGGTGCGCGGCCAGCACGGCGGCCTCCTCGGCCTGGGGCAGGCCGGCGGCAAACCAGGCGTGGCGCCCGTTCATCTGCTGGGCCATCGACTCCCGCTCGGTTTCCGAACAATGCAGCGGTTCGCGGATTTCCGAGACCGGGCCGGTCATCGTCACCCGCGCCCGGGGCAGGCCGATGCGCCGGGCCAGGTTCTGGCTGGCTGTATCGGTCAGCATGATCGCCGTCATCTGGGACAGCAGTTGCCGGCGCATGCTGGCCTGAAGGCTCCAGCCCGTGTCCTGCGGGTTCAGCCGGAACTCGGCCAGGATGGCGGGGATGTGGCGTGCATGGGCGGCCGTCAGCAGGGCAGGAGGAAGGTCCGAGCCCAGAAGCAGCAGTGCGCGGGGGCGCGCATGGTCCAGCACCTGCGCCGCAAAGGCGGGATCATCGGCCGGATCGGCCCCCGGTCCTGCTTCGCCCGACATCCGGACCACCCGCAGATCCGGGCGCAGGCGGCGCAGGCGGCGCGTGACCTGCGCCTCGGCCTGTGCCGCATCGGCTGAAACATGCAGCACCAGCACCGGGCCGTTGCCGGCGGGAATGGCGGGCAGGGCCGGTCCTTCGCCGCGGCGCCCGCGCAGATGTAGCCAAAGTCCCAGCTGGCCCAGGCCCGCCCCTGCCATCAGATGCCCAGTTCCTCGGTCGGGCTGACCTCGCGCTCCTCGTCGCGCAGCCGGTGCAGATGCGCGATGAAATAGCGGGTGTGGGCGCTGTCCACGGTCCGCTGCGCCTCGGCCTTCCAGGCGGCGAAGGCGCTTTGATAGTCGGGAAAGATCCCGACCATGTGGATGTTCTTGGTATCGCGGAACTGCGTTCCCTGCGGATCGATCAGTTCGCCCCCGAAGACGAGATGCAGGCGCTGGCTCATGTGACCTCCTGGCTGCCGGAATGGGCGGGAACCTAACGCGGGCAAGGTCCGAAATGAAGCGGGGTCGCGCAATATTTGGAGCCCGTCATGGTATGGAGGCTGCCGTGCCCGCCGCGCAGGCAGCGCGCCTCCGCGCGGGACGGGAAGCCGTCAAAGGCATTTCTGGCCGTGGCGGGTTCCCCGACGTGGCGCCGCCGGACGCTTGCGGATGCCTGCGCCAGGATGAAGGGGCTTACCCCCTGTCCCCCGAAAGCTCCATGATCACGGCCCATTCGTCGGCCGTGACGGGCTGGACGGACAGGCGGGTGTTGTTCACCAGCACCATGTTCTTCAGCCGCGGCTCGGACTTGGCCTGTTCCAGGCCAACGGGGCGGGGCAGCCGGCGCACGGCCCGCACATCGACGCATTCCCACCTGGGATCGTCCGTGGTGCTGTCGGGATGGGCCTCGGCGATGACCTCGCAGATGCCGACAGCCTCTTTCCCGATATTGGAGTGATAGAAAAGGCCGAGATCGCCCTTTTTCATCGCCCGCATCATGTTGCGCGCCTGATAGTTGCGCACGCCGTCCCACTGTTCACCCGCATCGCCCCGGGCCGACAGGTCGTCCCAGCCAAAGACATCCGGTTCGGACTTGAAGAGCCAGAAGGCCATCAGCCGATCACCTTCTTCCATTCGACGACTTGGGTCGTGGCGAACAGGCCGGCGGTCTTGTAGGGGTCGGCCTCGGCCCAGGCCCGCGCCGCGTCCAGGCTGTCGGTGTCCAGGATCACCAGCGAGCCGCGCATCTCGCCGTCCTCGATCAGGGGGCCGGCCATCGCGACGATGCCGCTGTCCTTGATATGGGCCAGGTGCGCCTCGCGCGTGTCCAGGCGGGTCTGCAGCGCGCCGGGCTTGTCCCGGCAGATCACGGCGTACAGCGGCATCATTCCTCCTTCAGGGGTCGTTTCAGCAGGGCATCCATCGCGTTTTCCACGGAAACCTCGCCTTGGGCAAGGCGGGCGACCATGGCGGCGATGGGCAGGTCCAGCCCGTCGCGCCGGGCCATGAGCGCAAGGGCGCGTGCCGTGGCGGCGCCTTCGACGGTGGTGGCGCTGTCGAAATCCTGGCCTGCCCCAAGCGCCCGCCCATAGCGGAAGTTGCGCGACCCGTCCGACGTGCAGGTCAGCGTCAGGTCGCCGAAGCCTGAAAGGCCCGTCAGGGTCTCGGGCCGCGCACCAAGATGGATGGCCAGCCGCGTCATCTCGGCAAAGCCGCGGGTGATGATGGCGGCGCGCGCGCTGTCGCCCAGGCCCGCGCCGATCACCGCGCCGGCCGCGATGGCGATCACGTTCTTCAGCGCGCCGCCCAATTCGGCGCCCGTCACGTCCGTTGTGCGGTAAAGCCGCAGCACCGGCGTCGAAAGCGCCTGCTGCAACGCTTTGCCTGCCGTCGCATCCGCGCAGGCCAGGGTCAGCGCCGTTGGCAGCCCCCGGGCAATGTCGGCCGCAAAGGACGGCCCCGTCAGCACCCCCACCGTCGCGTCCGGCGCATTGTCCCGGATCAGCACCGAGGGGCCGGTCAGATGCGTCAGGTCGATCCCCTTGGCGGTGCTGACAAGCCGCTTGCCGGACAATTGCGCGCCTTCGCGGGCCAGAAACGGGCCAAGCGCCTGCGCGGGTAGCGCCAGCAGGATCGTGTCTGCGGCAAGCGCAGCCTTCAGGTCCTGCGTCACGGCGACCGCCTCGGGCAGGGTGACGCCGGGCAGGCGCGGGTTCTGCCCCTGCCAGTCGATGCGGCGGCCCCAAAGCGTCACGGACCCGTTGGCCGTCAGGGCCACCGCCAGCGCCGTTCCAAAGGCGCCGGCGCCCAGGATCCCGATCATGCCTTTGCCCCCTTCTTGCCGCTGCCCAGCATCGGGGCCGCTCGATTGTCCAGCGGCCAGCGCGGCCGCGCCGCCAGCGTCATGTCGTCGCGGTGGCCCATGCGGAACCGCTCGATCCCGGCCCAGGCGATCATCGCGCCGTTGTCTGTGCAAAGGCGCAGGGGCGGGGCCAGGAACTGCGCACCGGCGATCGCGGCAACCTGCTCCAGCGCCGCGCGGATCTGGCGGTTGGCGGCCACACCCCCGGCCACGGCCAGTACCGGCACGGGGCTTGCCGCCAAGGCACGGCGCGACTTTTCGGCCAGCACCTCGGCAACGGCCGTCTGGAACGCGGCGCAAAGATCGCGCCGGTCCGCGGCGCGCAGCCCGCCCCGATCTGCGATCAGCGCATCCCGCTGACGCAGGACGGCGGTCTTGAGGCCCGAAAAACTGAGATCGCAGCCGGGGCGATCCAGCAGCGGCCGGGGCAGGGGAAAGCGGCGGGGGTCGCCCCCGGCGGCCTCTGCCTCGACATGGGGGCCGCCGGGCTGGGGCAGGGCCAGCAGCTTGGCGATCTTGTCAAAGGCCTCGCCCGGGGCATCGTCGATGGTGCCGCCCAGGCGCGTGAAATCCTCCGGACCGTCCACGCGCAGGAACTGGCAATGCCCGCCCGACACCAGCAGCATCAGGTAGGGAAACTCCACACCATTCGTCAGCCGGGGCGTCAGCGCATGGCCCGCCAGGTGGTTGACGCCCACCAGCGGAAGGCCGCTGCCCGCGGCGATGCCCTTGGCGCACATGACCCCTGCCATCACGCCGCCGATCAGGCCCGGACCCGCCGTCACCGCGATGCCAGACAGCGCCTCCAGTTGCAGCCCTGCCTGGGCCAGCGCCTGCTCGACCGCCAGATCCAGGCGCTCGGCATGGGCGCGGGCCGCGATTTCTGGCACCACGCCGCCGAAGTCCGCATGCAGCGGGGTCTGGCTGCTGACGATGCTGGACAGGATGCGCCGGTCACCCGTCACCACGGCGGCGGCCGTGTCGTCGCAGCTGCTTTCGATGCCCAGAAAGATCAGATCATCCATGCTCTTGCCCAAATGCGGGGTGGCGCTTACCCCTGAAGGGCCTAGCACCCGCGTCAAAGGTTGCCAATGCCGACCGATCCCCGTCCCAGCCTGCTGTTGACGCGCACCCGCGACGATTCGCTGCGGTTTGCGGCCCGGTTTCCGGACTGGCCGGTGGTGGTCGCGCCGATCCTGCGCATCGTGCCGGTGGCGCATGACGGGGCGCGGCTGGAGGAGGCGCCGGGGCTGGTGTTCACCTCGGCCCATGCGGTGGGCGCGGCGGGTCCGGGGCGTCGCCGCCTGGCGATCTGCGTCGGCGGACGTACGGCCGAAGCCGCATGCGCGGCCGGTTTTACGGTCAGGCAGGGCAACGGCTTTGCCCAAAGCCTGCTGCCGATGATCGCAGAGGCGCAGGTGCCGCTGATCCATCCGCACGGCCTGCATCTGGCGCAACGGCTGCCGGTGCCGGGCATGGTGGTCTATGCGCAAGAGGCGCAACCGCTGGATGACAGGGCGCGTGCCCTGCTGGAGGCCCCCGGCCCGGTGATCCTGCCGGTTTTCTCGCCCCGCTCGGCCCGGCTTGTGGCGCAGGAGGTGACGGAGGCGCGCGCGCCGCTGTGGTTGGTGGCGATCAGTGCCGCGGCGCGGGCGGCATGGCACCGCCCGGCTGCGCGAGAGGCCATTGCCACGACGCCTTCGGCCTGCTCAATGGCAGAGGCGGTTCGGGCGATCGCCGCAGAGGAACAAAGCTGAAGACGGCGGGTTGAGCGTGCAGCCATCGCTCATTAGGCTGCCGGGGACGCGCTGAAGGGTGGCCATCCAGGCATGGCACCGAAACGGGGACAGGACGTGAAACAACCAGACAAGACCAAGGGCGGAGGCAAAGCCGCCAGCAATCCCAGCAAGGACGCCATCATGGCCGACCAGCCCGCGCCTGCCGCCCCCGGCGTGATCGCCTCGACCGAGATAGGGGCCGGCAAGCCGGCGCAGGCGGGACAGCCCGGCCAGATCCTGCCCGCCGAGTCGGCGCTGCTGGGCGATGCGTCGAAAGGCCATCCCGCCGCCGACCGCAAGGAAGCCGGGCCTGATGCGGCCTCTGCCTCCGCTCCGGCATCGGGCGTATTTGCGCCGACTGGCTCCGGCGCGTCTGCGGCCAGTGCGGCGTCGACGACCTCTGCCACGGCTGCCGGCGGGTCGCGCAACGATCCAGCCCAGCGGGCAGCGCCCGTGCGCAAGACCGGGTTCTGGCCGGTCGCACTGGGCGGCGTCGTTGCCGCGGGTGTAGGCGCCGCCGCCGCCATCTATGCGCTGCCGCACCTGCCCCCCGAGTGGCGTCCCACCACGGAAACGGCCGCCAGCGAACAGCCTGACACCCAGGCCATTGTCGCCGCGGCCGAGGATGCCGCGCGCCGCACCGTGACCGAGGAACTGGCCGCACAGCCCCAGCCCGAGATTCCAGCCGTGCCCGAGGATCTGGCCGCCCGCCTGGAGCAGTTGGAACAGCAGCTGGCGGGCCAGTCCGGCGACGACCAGCTGGCCGCGCTTCAGCAGCGGCTGGACGAACAGCAGTCGCGGTTGGAGGAGCAGCAGGCCCGGCTGGAGGATTTGTCTGCCCGTCCGGCCTTTGATGCGGACGCCGCCACCCAGGCGCAGCAGCAGATCGAAGCTGCGGCAGCAGAAGCCGAATCGCAACTGGAAGCGGCCCGGGCCGAGGCGCAAGAGCTGCAGGATGCCGCCGCGGAAAGCACTCGCCGTGCGGAGGCCGTTGCGGCCATCGCCTCGTTGCAGGCGGCGCTGGACCGGGGCGTGACCCCGGCCGAGGCGCGCGAGCGGCTGGAGGCTGTGGGTCTGGACGCGCCCGAGGCGCTGAGGGCCGAGGTTCCCAGCCTGACCTCGCTGCAGGCCGATTTTCCTGAAGCCGCCCGCGCCGCGTTGCGCGCTGCCCTGCGTGACAGCAGCGCCAGCGGCCAAGGCAACCTGGTAACGAACTTCCTGCGCGCCCAAACCGGCGCGCGTTCCGTCGAGGCCCGCGAAGGGGACGACCCCGATGCCGTCCTGTCGCGTGCGGACGACGCCGTTGCGGCCGGCCGCATCGACGAAGCCCTGACCGAGATCCAGGCTTTGCCGCCCGCCGGCCGCGAGGCCCCCGCCATGTCCAACTGGATGTCCCGCGCAACCGCCTATACCCAGGCACAGGCGGCGCTGACCGACCTGTCCTCCGGCACGAATTGAGGGGCGCCCGATGCTGCTGACGCTGCTGAAAATCCTGTTCTTCTTTGCCGTCGTCCTGGCCCTGGCCCTGGGCGCGGTCTATCTGTCCGAGAACGGACAGATGCTGCGGATCGAATATGGGGGCATGGAATACGCGCTGACCCCGCTCAAGGCGTTGGCAGCCCTGCTGATCGTGATGGTCCTAGCCTGGGTCATCTTCAAGGTGCTGGGGCTGGCCTTTGCCTTTCTGCGCTTCCTGGCCGGGGACGAAACCGCCATCAACCGCCACTTTGCCCGTTCGCGCGAACGCAAGGGCTATGCCGCCCTGGGGGAAGGGATGCTGGCCGTCGCCTCGGGCGAGGGCAAGCTGGCTCAGGACAAGGCAGCCAAGGCGGCCAAGTACCTGAACCAGCCGCATCTGACGAAGCTGCTGGCCGCTCAGGCCGCGGAAACGGCGGGCGACCGGCAAAAGGCGGTCACCGTCTATCGCAGCCTTCTGGACGACGACCGCACCCGCTTTGTGGGCATCCGCGGCCTGATGCGCCAGAAGCTGGCCGAAGGCGACACTCACAAGGCGCTGCTGCTGGCGCAAAAGGCATATTCCCTCAAGCCGCGCCACAAGGAGTTGCAGGACACGCTGCTGGAACTGCAAACGCGCGAGCATGACTGGAAGGGTGCCCGCCAGACGCTGAAGGACAAGCGCAACCAGGGCGATCTGCCCAAGGATGTGGCATTGCGCCGCGATGCCGTGCTGGCGTTGCAGGAGGCCAGCGACGTGCTGGCGCATGGCAACTCGATCAGCGCGCGCGAGGCCGCAATTTCCGCCGCCAAGGCATCGCCCGACCTGATTCCCGCCTCGGTCCTGGCGGCGCGCAGCTATTGCGGGCAGAACGATTTCCGTAATGCGTCCCGCATCCTGGAAAAGACCTGGTCGGTCAGGCCACACCCGGATGTCGCCGCCGCTTATGCCGAGATCGTGCCGGACGAATCGCCGGTTGCCCGGCTGAACCGCTTCGACCGCCTGATTTCCAAGAATCCCAACCACGAGGAAAGCCGCCTGCTGAAGGCCGAGCTGCTGCTTGCGGCCGAGGATTTCCCTGGCGCCCGCCGTGCGCTGGGCGACCTGGCGGAAAAGCATCCGACCGTGCGGACGCTCTCGATCATGGCTGCGGTCGAGCGGGGCGAAGGCGCCGACGACAGCGTCGTGCGCGGTTGGCTGACGCGCGCACTGACAGCGTCGCGCGGGCCGCAATGGATGTGCGACAAGTGCCATAACATCATGCATGCCTGGGCGCCGGTCTGTGACAGCTGCGGCGGTTTCGACACCCTGACCTGGCGCGAGCCTGATGAGGCGGTGGGAACCACCTCGACCTCGGCCACGGGGGCCGAGATGCTGCCCCTGCTGGTGGGGGCGCCCAAGCGCGGCAACGACCAGGACGTGCCGAACCTGTCCGAACCCGTGCAGCCCCATCCGCCGGGACCTGCGGAACCCGAACCTGCCCTTCGCCGGGCGCCGCGCAATTCCACGCCCCGCGTTGCGCCGGGAATGGTGCCGCGCGAGTCGGATTACGAGGATGAAGAGCCGGTCCGCACGGTCACCGCGCCCGAACCGCGGGTGGTCGTGGTTCCCTCGGCGCCGGCCGAGCGGGTGGACCAGCCCACCGCCCCGCAGGAAACTGTAGCCGGAGAAGCACATCCTGCGGATCCTGTGTCCGATGCCGAGGTTCCCGACCTGTCCGGCCCGGCCGAGGAGGCGCCGCGTGACAGCATCGAGCCGCTGATCCTGCCCACCGAGCCGCCGCGCCAGAACGAGCCGCACATGGTCCGTCCCGACGTGGAGCCGCTGGAGGAGGCGGACTGGAAGGACGGCAAATCCCGCTGATTTTGGCAGGGCGCGGCAGAAAAAACGCGCGCGCCCTCTTCCCCCTGCCGGACGAAGGTGCTATCCGCGCGGAACAACCTGGATGCCGGTGTAGCTCAGCTGGTAGAGCACGTCATTCGTAATGATGGGGTCGGGGGTTCGAGTCCCTTCACCGGCACCAGGTTGGTGATCTTTCTCTCTTATCTTGCTGACAGGCCGCCTTTTCGGGCGGCCGTTCTTGTTCCCGCCGTCGTGCAGGATGGTGCCGCCGGTCAGAACCGGTGGGCAGAGATGAGGCGGTGATAGATGTCCAGCATCCGCGCGAGATCGTTTTCGATCATGTTCAGGTCTGGCGCATCTGCTGCCCACGACCGGCTGAGCGCGCAGCCTGCCTCGTAGCCGCGCGGCAGGGGTGCGTCCGACCCAAGCGTGATCTGGCAGGTCGAGAACCCGTGGGCCTGCCCTGCTGTGCGCGCCGTGACGGCAGCCTGCTGGCGCAGACAGGCTGCTCCTTCAACCGGTCCCAGGCGGGTCAGCGTGTCGGCGGCCCCGTGCTGCAAGGACAGCACGATCCGTTCGTCCCGCGCGTTGATGAAGATCACCACATACAGCCCGTGGCGCATGCTGCGCGTGACCCGCGGGGAAAAGAACGCCAGCCACGGCACACTCGCCCAGCCGGGGGCCCCGGTGCTGGCGCGCACCCTCAACGCTTCGCTGCGGCCCCGAACCAGCTCGCGCGCCAGTGCGGCGGTTTCGACGCGGAAAAAGCGGGCAAAGGCGCTGCCCCGGACCGGCAGCGCCCGTTCGAATGCATACCGCCGCGCCGTCAGGGACAGCGCGGCGGCCAAAGGTGAGGGCAGACGGGCGGCGGTCAGACCAGCCGTCCTTCCTCCATCGCAGCCCGCACAAAGCCGGCAAAGAGCGGTGCCGGTTCGAACGGCTTGGATTTCAGTTCGGGATGGGACTGCACGCCGATGAACCAGGGATGATCGGCATATTCGATGACCTCAGGCAACTTGCCGTCGGGCGACATCCCTGAAAAGCACAAGCCCGCCTCTTCCAGCTTGGCGCGATAGGTCGCGTCCACCTCATAGCGGTGGCGGTGGCGGTCCTCGATCTGCGTCACGCCGCCATAGATGTCGGAAATGCGCGACCCTTCGGCCAGCACTGCCGTATAGGCGCCCAGGCGCATCGTGCCGCCCTTGTCGTCGCCCACCTTGCGCTGGACCGTATAGTTGCCCTGCACCCATTCCTTGAGGTGGTACACGACGGGCGTGAAGCGGGTCTGCCCCGCCTCGTGGTCGAATTCCTCCGACCCTGCGTCGGGCATGCCCGCCAGGTTGCGCGCCGCTTCGATGACAGCCATCTGCATCCCCAGGCAGATGCCCAGGTAGGGCACCTTCTTTTCGCGCGCGTATCGGGCGGCGGTCACCATGCCCTCCGTCCCGCGCTCGCCAAACCCGCCGGGCACGATGATGCCGTGATAGCCGTCCAGCAGATGCGCGCCCTCGCCTTCCAGCTTTTCGCTGTCCACCCAATCCGCCTTGACGCGGACGCGGTTGGCCATGCCGCCATGGGTCAGCGCCTCGGCGATGGATTTGTAGGCATCCTCAAGCTGCGTGTACTTGCCCACGACGGCGATGTTCACCTGCCCCTCGGCATTGTAGAGCCGGTCCATCACGTCCTCCCACTTGGACAGGTCGGGAC
>VGDE01000084.1 GCA_016869875.1 Alphaproteobacteria bacterium | reverse complement strand
CCGCCGATCTGGCACAGCGTCTGGCCGAACGGCTGCGCGGCTGGACGGGTGGCCAGCGATGGGCCGTTACCGTCACCAACACGGGCGGCGCCCCGACCATTGCCGAAACACGAGAGGCCGAGGCCCGCGCCGCACGGGACCGTGCCCTGGCGCTGCCGATCGTGCAGCAGGTGCTGGCGGCCTTTCCGGGAGCGACTCTGACCAATGTCACCCGTGCTGCGCCGCGGGTCGAGGCGGTTGAACTGGCCGAGGGCGCAGCCAACCCGCATGCGGGCGCCGAAGGCCCCGTGGCCGAGGTCGAGGAATGGGATCCGTTCGAAGATGAGGATTGAAAGATGATCAAGGGATTGGGCGGCATTGGCGACATGGCCAAGATGATGAAGGCTGCCAAGGACATGCAGGACAAGATGACGCAGGTCCAGGAGGATCTGGCCCGCATCACCGTCACCGGTGAGTCCGGCGCGGGCCTTGTCAAGGCGACCTGCACCGCCAAGGGCGAGCTGACGGCGCTCGAGATTGACCCGTCGATCTTTGTCCCCTCCGAAAAGGAAGTGGTCGAGGACCTGATCCTTGCCGCGATCAAGGACGCCCAGCGCGCGGCCGAGGCGCGGATGCAGTCCGAGATGTCCCGCGTCACCGAAGGGCTGGGCCTCCCGCCCGGCATGAAGCTGCCCTTCTGATCCATGGCCGAAGGCAGCGACGACATTCAGGCGCTGATCGCGCTGATGGCCCGGCTGCCGGGCCTCGGGCCGCGCTCGGCCCGGCGGATCGTGCTGCAGCTGGTGCGCCGGCGCAGCCAGCAAATGGTGCAACTGGCGCAGTTGCTGGATCGGGTGGCACTGAACTCGCGCGAATGCGTGACCTGCGGCAACATCACCGACCGTGACGAATGCGCCATCTGCGCCGATCCCGCCCGCGCCACCGGAGAAATCTGTGTGGTTCAGGACGTGGCCGATCTTTGGGCACTGGAACGGGGACGGGCCTTCCGCGGCCGTTACCACGTTCTGGGGGGCACCCTGTCGGCGCTGGACGACGTGGGTCCCGACGACTTGGGAATCCCCGCCCTGCTGTCGCGCATCCATGCCGAAGGCGTCACCGAGGTCATCCTGGCCCTGAACGCGACGGTGGACGGACAGACAACCGCCCACTACATCGCCGATGCGCTGGAAGGATCCGGAGTGGCCGTCACCGGACTTGCCCAGGGCGTCCCCATCGGGGGCGAACTCGACTATCTTGACGATGGCACGATCACCGCAGCCCTGCGCGCGCGCCGTCGCCTGTAAGCCGCGGCCATGAAAAAGGCGGCCCCATCGAAGGCCGCCTGTTCATCTTGGCAGGCATATCTTGCAGGTGTCCGGGGAACGCAAGGCTCCCCGACGATTGCGGGACGCGATCAGGCGTCCAGCTTCTCGACCTTCGGAGCGGCCTTGGCGATCTCGATCCGGCGCGGCTTCAGCGCTTCCGGGATCTCGCGGACCAGGTCGATGTGCAGCATGCCGTCCACATGGCTTGCTCCGTTCACGCGGACATGATCGGCCAAGGTGAACTTGCGTTCGAAAGCGCGGGTGGCGATGCCACGATGCAGATAGGTGCGGCCTTCGTCCTCATCGGTCTTGCGGGCCGAAACGATCACGGCGCCGTCACGGACTTCCACATTGAGGTCGTCGGCAGCAAAACCAGCCACGGCGACCGAGATGCGATACGCATCATCGCCGGTCTTTTCGATGTTGTAGGGCGGATAGGTTGGCGCAGAGACGTCGGCGGTCATTGCGCGGTCCATCACATCGGCCAGACGATCAAAGCCGATCGAGGCACGATAGAGCGGGGTCAGGTCAAAGTTTCGCATGGGTCACATCCTCAAGAGAGCAATGTCATCGGCGCCCCCCGAACTCCGGGCAGGCAGTCCACCGACGCCGAACTGGCCGTCGGTGCCATTGATCTAGAGCGGCGGACAGACCTTTCAAGACCCTCCTGTCGCTTTTAGTGCATCGGGTCTGGGTCCCCCTGTCGCCCAGTCCAACAGCTCGACCGTGTGCACCACAGGCACCTTTGTTCCGCCGCCGATCTGCATCATGCAGCCGATGTTGCCTGCGGCAATCACCTGCGGGCCGGTGGCCTCGAGGGTCGCGACCTTGCGCAGCTTCAGTTCGGTGGACAGTTCGGGCTGCAGCAGGTTGTAGGTTCCGGCCGAGCCGCAGCACAGGTGCGGATTGACAGGCTCGACCACCTGGAATCCCGCAGCGGTCAGCAGGTCCTTGGGTGCCGAGCGGATCTGCTGACCATGCTGCAACGAGCAGGCGGAATGGTAGGCGACCCGCATCCCCTGCCCCTCGGGATGGCTGCGGGCGGGCAGGCCCAGCCCGGCCAGGAACTCGGTCACGTCGCGGGCAAGGGATGCCACATGTCGCGCCTCGGCCTCCAGCGGATCGCCGGCCAAGAGATGGCCATAATCCTTGACGGTGGTGCCGCAGCCCGAGGTGTTGATGATGACCGCATCCAGCGGCCCCTGCGCCTCGGCCGCCAGCAGGCGCGTGATGCTGTCCCGCGCCCGTGCCTTGCCATCCTTCTCCTGGCCCATGTGCAGCGTCAGGGCCCCGCAGCAGCCGAAGGATGGCGGGATCACCACCTCGCAGCCCACGCGGCGCAGCAAGCGGATGGTGGCGTCGTTGATGTCGGTGTTCAGCGCCCGCTGCGCGCAGCCCACCATCAGCACGACCCGCGCCCGGCGCATGCCGATCGCGGGAAAGGTCTGGCCGTCGTCATTGCGGCTGACCGGCGGAACGGAACGGGGCGCCATGTCCACCATCGCGCGCAGGCGCCGATCCGGCAGCAGCCGCGAAAATGGCCGCGCGATCTTGGCCCCCAGCAGCGCCAGCCGAAAGCGGCGGGGATGCGGCAGCACGGCCCTGAGCACCCACCGCAGCGCCCGGTCGCTCCAGGGACGGCGATAGGTAGCCTCGATATGGTCGCGCGCGTGTTCCAGAAGATGGGCGTAATGCACGCCCGACGGGCAGGTGGTCATGCAGGACAGGCAGCCCAGGCAGCGATCGATGTGCTTGACGGTCCTTGCATCGGCCGGCCGCCCCGCCTCCAGCATGTCCTTGATCAGGTAGATGCGGCCGCGGGGGCTGTCCAGCTCGTCCCCCAGCACCTGATAGGTCGGGCAGGTCGCTGTGCAGAAGCCGCAATGGACGCAAGTGCGCAGGATCTTGTTGCTGCGTGCCGTCAGCGGATCGGCAAGCCGCTCGGGAGCGAAATGAGTTTGCATCAGTTCTGTCCGTGAAAGATGCCGCGCGGGTCGAACCGGTGGCGCAGGTCACGCTCCAGCCGGGCCGTCAGCGGGTCGAGGTCGGGAACAAGGCCGGGCGCGCCGCCCGTGATCCGGCGGGCGTGGCCGGAAAATCGCGGCAGGTGCGGCACCTGCCCCGGCGGCAGCAGGACATGGATCAGCGCCCCGCCCCAGTCCAGGAACAGCGGCTCTGGCAGATGGGCCAGAAGTGCCGGCGCCTCGCTGGGGCGGCAGGTGATGCGCCAGGTGTCACCGTGGGCCCCCGGCTCACTCGGACAACACAGACGCCAAGCCTCGTTGTCCCCGTCGCGAACAGCACCAAAGGACGCAAGCCGAGCCGTCAGGTCCGCCGCACGCGAGGCGACCGACGCGCCCAGCCCCTCGAGCCGTATCATGGCCCCGTGGCCGGGCAGCCAGGCGGCCCCCGACACGTCGAAAGGCCCGCCAAGGGCGCTGGACAGCGCCGGGATGGCGGCGGCCGCGTCCAGTTCGGGCAGCGCCAGTGTCCGTGTCACCGGCGGCAGCGGAGCCGTGCGAAAGCTGAGCTCGCTCAACGCGCCCAGGCGGCCCCGGCTGCCCGTCATCAGCTTGACAAGATCATAGCCGGTCACGTTCTTCATCACCCGGCCGCCATTGCGGATAATGTTGCCCTGGCCATCGACAAAGCGCACGCCGATCAGCGCGTCGCGCGCAGCCCCCGCCTGCACCCGACGCGGGCCGGACGCGTTGGTCGCGGCCACTCCGCCGATCGTGGACGACCCGTTGCCGGCTGGCTCGAATCCCAGCATCTGCCCTTCGGCCGCCAGCGTCCGGCGGACGGTTTCCAGCGGGGTGCCGGCGCGCACCACAAGGGTCAGCGCCTCGGGTTCATAGAGGGTCACACCAGTCAGCGCGGTCATGTCCAGAGGATCGCCCTGTCCCTCGCCAGGCCAGTGACGCGTGCGCCCGCCGGTGATCGACAGGGAGGCCCGGGCGCTGCGGATCAGGTGGGCCAGTTCGGCCTCGGATTCAGGCCGCATCGGCTGTCCTGTTCAGACGGCGTTCGCGGCGCGGGGCCGAAACCTCCAGCGGAAAGACCTTGGCAGCGTTCAGCAGCCAGTGGGGATCGAAGGTATCCTTGACCCGCATCTGCGCCTCCAGGTCGGCAGGATCGAACTGGACGCTCATCAGGTCGCGCTTTTCGATGCCGACGCCATGTTCGCCGGTCAGGCAACCGCCCACCTCGACGCACAGGCGCAGGATGTCGGCGCCCAAGGCCTCGGCCCGGTCCAGATCACCCGGTTGGTTGGCGTCATAGATGATCAAGGGGTGCATGTTCCCGTCGCCCGCGTGGAACACATTCGCGACCGCCAGCCCGTATTGCCGCGACAGATCGCCGATGCCCGCAAGGACCGAAGGCAGCGCCGTCACCGGGATGGTGCCGTCCAGGCAGATATAGTCGCCCATCTGCCCCATCGCCCCGAAGGCCGACTTGCGGCCCAGCCAGATGCGGCGCGCTTCATCCTCGGACCGGCTTTCTCGGAACTCGACGGGCTCGAAACGCATGGCGATGTTGCGGATCAGGGCCAGCTGCTCGTCGATCTCGGGCGGCGTGCCCTCGACCTCGACGATCAGCAGGGCCTCGCAGTCGGGATAGCCGGCGCCTGCAAAAGCCTCGGTGGCGCGGATGCAGGGGCTGTCCATGAACTCGATCGCGACGGGAATGATGCCCGCGCGGATGATCGCCGCCACGCAGGCGCCTGCCGTTTCACTGCTGTCAAAGCCGATCAGGACGGGTCGCGCGCCGGCGGGCTTGGGCAGGATGCGCAGCGTCGCCTCGGTGACGATGCCCAGCTGCCCTTCCGATCCGCAGACCACACCCAGCAGGTCAAGCCCCGGTCCCTCGCCCATCGGGCCGCCAAGTTCGACGACCGATCCGTCCATCAGCACCATCGTGACGCCCAGAAGGTTGTTGGTCGTCACCCCGTATTTCAGGCAATGCGCCCCGCCCGAGTTCATCGCGATATTGCCGCCGATGGCGCAGGCCAGCTGGCTGGACGGGTCCGGCGCATAAAAGAAACCCAGGCTGTCCACCGCACCGGAAACCGACAGGTTCGTGCGGCCGGCCTGCACGCGGATCAGCCGATCCTCGGGCGAAATCTCCAGCACCTCGGTCATGCGGGACAGGCCGATCACTACCGCGTCCCGGCTGGGCATGGACCCGCCCGCCAGGCTGGTGCCGGCGCCGCGCGGCACCACCGGAACGCGCAGCTCGTGACACAGGCGCAGCAGGCGCGACACCTCGTCCGTGGTGTGTGGCAGGACCACGGCCAGCGGCGGGCAGCGATAGGCCGACAGCGCGTCGCATTCATAGGCGCGGGTTTCGGCGGGATCATGGATCACCGCCCCCGGCAGTTCGTCCTGCAGGGCAGCGATGATGTCCTGGCGGCGCGCCAGGACGGACGCGTCGGGCTGGGGCATCTGCATCATGGCCGGTATTTCCTCCCTGCCGTTCCCGAAAGGATAGGAGCGCAGAGGGGGGCTTTCAAGCGGCGTGATCCCGTCCTAGTGTCGCGGCATGAACCTGCTGGACCAGCTTGCCTCGCACCCGCCGGCGCTGCGCGACCTGATCGCGCTGGCGCTGCTGTTCACGGCTTGGCTGGGCATCGGCTGGTTCACCGAACGGCCCCCGGCGGGCCGGCCGTCGGTGTCGGTGCTGATGATGCGCTATCGCCGCGAATGGATGCACAACTTCATCAGCCGCGAACCACGCATCTTTGACGGCAACATCCTGGCCAGCCTGCGCGAAGGAACGGCCTTTTTCGCCTCTGCCTGCATGATCGCCACCGGCGGCCTGCTGGCGCTGATCGGCAATGCCGAGCGGCTGCAGGGCATCGCGGCGGGGCTGGAACTGGCCCCCACGGCGGATGTCGGCTGGGAGCTGCGGCTGCTGGTGCCGATGTTCTTCGTGGTGAACGCGTTTCTGAAATTCGTCTGGTCCCACAGGCTGTTCGGATATTGCGCGGTGATGATGGCGGCGGTGCCGAACCGGCCCGAACATCCCCAAGCGATGGACCGCGCCATGCAGGCGGCCGACCTGAACATCACGGCGGCGCGCAGCTTCAACGCCGGCCTTCGCAGCGTCTACTTCGCGCTGGGGTCGCTTGGGTTCCTGACCGGCGCCGTCACGCTGGTCATCGGGACGGCGATCGTCCTGTGGGTCACCTGGCGGCGCGAGTTCGCGTCCACCTCGCGCCAGGTCATCATGCGCGCGCTGCCGCCGCCGATCCTGCCCGATCATATCGAATTGAAAGCGTCAGTGCCACCGCGCCCGCAGCCGTAAGAGCCACGCCCACCAGCCCCGGCGCACGCCAGCCCCATCCCGCCGCCAGCGCCAGGCCCGCCAGAAAGGGTCCCAGGGCGTTGGCGGCGTTGAAGGCCGCGTGGTTCATCGCCGCCGCCATGCTCTGCGCCGAACCAGCGACGTCCATCAGCCGCGTCTGCAGGGGAATGACAAGCCCCGCCCCGGCCGAGATCAGGAAGGAGGACAGCACCATCAGCTGCCAGTTCCCGACCACCAGCGCCGCAAAGCCCTGCGTCGCGGCCATGGCGGCCAGCGACAGATAGGCGGCCCGGTTGATCCCCATGATCTCGGTCAGCCGGCCGGCGCCCCAGGTGCCAAGGGTCCCCCCCACGCCGAACACCGCCAGCGTCAGCGGCACGACATAGGCCGGCGCCTGACTCGTGGCCAGGATTGCCGCCGTCATGAAGGCATAGACCGCGAACAGCCCGCCAAAGCCGATTGCGCCCACGGCCAAGACCCACAGCACGCGCGGATTCTTCAGCGCCTGCAGTTCGTCCCACGGCCGGGCATGCGGATTGCCGCCAACCCGTGGAGCCACGCGCAGGATCGCCCAGGCAGAGGCCAGCGCCAGCACACCGGGCAGCGCAAAGCCCCACCGCCAGCCGATGCTCTGGCCCATCCATCCCGCCAGAGGGACGCCGATGATATTGGCGACCGTCAGGCCCAGCAGCACGCGCGCCGCGCCCCGCGCCCGCTGTCCCTGCGGCAGCGCATCGGCGGCATAAAGCATCGCGACGCCCAGGAAGCCGCCATGCGGCAGGCCCGCCAGAAAACGCATCCCGGTCAGCGTCGCCAGATCCGGCATCATCGCGGCCAGCAGGTTCACCACGCCATAGAACGCCATCAGCGCCGCCAGGTAACGCCGCCGCGGCAGGCGGGCGCCCAGGATGGAGGTCAGGGGCGCGCCCACCACCACGCCCATGGCATAGGCGCTGATGACATGGCCCGCCTGCGGCTCGGTCAGTGACAGGTCGGCCGCGAAGTAGGGCAGCAAACCCATCGCCGCGAATTCGGAGGTTCCGATGGCAAAGGCGCCAAGGGCCAGGGCCAGGATGGCGGCCCGGAAATCGGGGTTCTGTGTCATGATGGTCCTGCGCGCGACGGAGATGTTAGCCCTCACACCAGCTTGAACACTGATTGGCAAGAGCCGCCGGCGGCAGGGCTGGGTTGCATGTCATGCAAGACTGTCACAGCAGCCCGCGCTTGACCATGATCCACAGGGCAACCCCTGCCAGCGCCACCAGCCCCAGGGCGATCGAGGCTGCAAAGCCCAGGGCCCGGCCCTGCCACCGGGACAACTCGCCCAAGGGCCGCAGATGCGCCACAAGCGCGGCATGTTCCCGGCTAAGCCGGCGCAGGGGCAGCTGCCGGGCGATTCTGGGCTGACGGGACAGCCGATCCGCCTCGGCCAGATGCGCGGCCTTGGGGCGCAGCCGCGCCGGCAGGGCCCCGCCCCGTCGCCGGAGCATCAGGTGCAACGGCGGGCGCTCCCCGCGCTGTGCCCCGCCAAAGCGGGACGCCATCAGCTGGGCCACCTCGTCGGCCATCCGGGGGATGTCCTCGAAACTCTGTGCCTTGCGCTTCATGCCCTCAGGTTAGTCGGGATGGTGGCTGCACGCCAGACGCCGTAAGCTGCCCGCATGAAGCTGAATCACACGATCATCGGCCCGGACAAGGGCCTTCCCATCCTTCTGGTCCACGGACTTTACGGACAGGGACGCAATCTGGGTGCCCAGGCCCGCAGGTTGGCCCAGGCCCGCCCTGTCGTCACCGTCGATCTGCGCAACCACGGCGACAGTCCGCATGATGCGGATGCCGGATACCCCGCACTGGCTGGGGATCTGGCCGCCCTGATCGATGATCTGGGCGGGCGCGTCGATCTGGTGGGGCACTCCATGGGCGGCAAGGCGGCCATGGTCCTTGCCTTGACGCGGCCCCGGCGCGTGCGGCGGCTGGTGGTCATGGATATCGCGCCGCTGCCTTATGAGCATGACCAGACCGGCTATATCGACGCAATGGAGGGGCTGGACCTGCCGGCCGTCGCCCGCCGCAGCGATGCCGACCGGCAGTTGGCGGCAACGGTCGAAGACGCGGGCATCCGGGCCTTTCTGCTGCAGAACCTGGACCTGAAGGCCAGCCCGCCCGCATGGAAGCTGAACCTGCCCGCGCTGCGCCATGGGATGCCGCAGATCGTGGGCTGGCCGCAGGACCTGCCGGTGGGCAGCTTTCCCGGCAAGGTCATGGCGCTGCGCGGAGAGCGGTCCGATTATGTCCTGACCCCGGGCGAAGACGCGATGCGCCGCTATTTTCCGCAGGTGCGGGTAGTCACGCTGAAAGGTGCCGGTCATTGGCTTCATGCCGATGCCCCCGAAGCGGTTGCCGAGACCCTGGCAGCCTTTCTGGGCTACGGGCAAGGCGAATGACGTTCGGTTCCGGCACAGCGGTCACCATATGGCGCAAAGGCCTGTCAGGTGATCCCTGGCACAGCTATCGGACGCGGCTGCACCCTCCGCGCGTGACGGGCTTGGCGACAGGCGCCGACCGGCACCTGTCCTGAGGCTTTGGTAACCCAGAGGGTCAAGCGCCCTGCTGTTCCTCCAGCCGGTCGGCAAGGGATTCGGCCCGCGCGGCCAGCTCCGCCATTGCTTCCCGGAGGTCCGAGGGAATCACCGGAACCTCAACGCGGGGCGGGTTCTGCTGCAAGCGCGTCACGTGCCGCTCGGCCTTTTCGGCGCGTTCCTCCAGCGCGGCAAAGCGGTCGGCCAGCATCAGCCCCGCCAGCAGCAACAGGCGAGGCTCGGGCACCCTGCCCGCCTGGTTCAGGATCTGGCGCGCCTCCGAGTCGAGGATCTGGGCCGCGCGTTGCAGCAGCCGCTCCTCGCCGTCCTGCGCGCCGACCCGGTATTCCTTGTGTCCGATGGTGAATTCGACCTCGGCCATGTCAGAGTCCTCCATCTTTGCCGGGCTGTTGCCCGACCGTCTCCACCTCGGGAAGACCGCCGGCATCGCCTGCGACCTCGGCCGCAACTTCGACGGGTTCGGACGGCTTGGCCCGCGCCTCGTCTTCGGCCAGCAGGCGCTCAAGCTCGGTCATGATCTCGCTCATCTGCCCCATTTCCGCAGCACGCGCAGCCCGCAGCGCCTGGATCTCGGCTTCCAGGGCGTCGCGCACCTCATCCTCGCCAATGCCTCCTGTCGCCTGCGCGTCGATCAGGTTCCGATTGGCCGAGGCCAGATCCTCGTTGGCAGCCGCCAGACGCGCGGCCTGTTCCGTGGCGGCATCCAGGCGCGTTTGCAGATCCGCCAGTTCGGCACCGCGGTCCCCGGGTGACGCGGCAGGCAGGGCGGCCGCCTCCAGTTCCCGGCTCAGCCGACTATTCTGGTCCTGGGCCTCGTGCAGCTGCCGGGTCAACTCCTCGACCCGTTGATGGTCTTCGGCCTGTGGCCGCGGCGCAAGCTCGAGCAGACGGTCGATGCGGTCAAGTGCGGCGCTGAGCCGGCGTTCGCTGGCGGAGATATCGCTCATCGGCGTCGGTCCTTTGGTGGCATTTGAGCGGTTTTCGCACTGCCATCGCCATAAGACAAGGACAGCTGGCTGAACACGACCAAGGGCCTGACCCCGATGCACGCGCAGGCAGCCTCCTGCCATCGGGCGACACCCCTGCAACCTGTTGCATTCGAACGCCGCAGGCTTTCTGTCCTTGCGGCCTCGAGGCAGCCTTTCCCATCCTCACCCGCTGGGGCCACGCCAGCCATGGCTCCTGTCCGGCACTGATCCTTGAACCTCGGGGGAACTGTCGAAGCAATCTCAGGAATTGAGTTCAAGCATTTGCACCGCCTCGTGAATAAATAAGTCGTCCCGCTCATGCCTCTCGTGTTCGGCTCGCTGAAATCCCCCCAGGCTGCGGCATAAAGGAGCGCCGGCCCCGCCGGTCCTCTCGCCTCCAGCGACCGTGCGATGGGCCTTGGCGGCCCAATCCCTGCCGGGCCTGCGCCTGCATCCGCCTGCAGATGCAGTGGCCGCGCCACGGTCGGCACCTGATCGGCGGCGACACGATTGACATCCATCCTCTCGCGGATGCAGCATCCGCGGGTTTTTCCTCCCTTGGGGTTCCGATGGGAAAAGTGAGTCGCAGTTTCGTCGTGATCGGCCTTGGTGCCTTCGGCAGCGTCGTCGCTTCTGAACTCGCACGCTTCGGAAACCGGGTGATGGGCGTGGACAAGGACCCGCGCCGCGTGGCCGCGCTGGCCGAGCATCTGCCGTCGGTGGTGATCCTGGACGCCACGGACGAGGGTGCCCTGCGCGAGGCGGGGGTCGACCGCTATGACGTGGGCCTCGTCTCGATCGGCAACGACCTGGAAAGCAACGTGATTGCCGCGATGAACCTCCGGCTGATCGGCGTGGGCACCATCTGGGCCAAGGCCGAGAGCCGAACCCATCACCGCATCCTGTCCAAGATCGGCGCCGATCGTGTGATCCTGCCGGGACTGGAGATGGGCCGCCACGCGGCGCAGATGCTGAACAACCCGGCGGTCCAGGATTATGTCAGCCTCGGCAACGGCTTTTCGGTGGTCAACCTGATGATCCCGCAGCGCCTGTCGGGGCGGCGGCTGTCCGAGCTGCGCATCCAGCCCGGCATCGAGGTCCTGGGCATGATGCGGGGAACCGAATACCGCAGCACGCGCAACGACGATCCGCTGCTGCAGACGAACGATCGCCTGCTGCTGCTGGGCAAGCGGGTGGACCTGACGCGCTTTGGCGATCATCTTTGATGCGCCTCTCCCATCCCCGCAAGGCACTCAAGCGCTGGCTGTCGCGCACTCCGCCTCCTGCGGTCCTGGCCTCCAGCTACCTGGCGCTGATCGTGCTGGGCGGCCTGCTGCTGATGCTGCCGGTCATGGCCCGCCAGCCAATCACGATGATGGATGCCCTTTTCACCTCGACCTCGGCGGTCACGGTGACGGGGCTGGGGGTTATCGACACGGAACTGGTGCTGACGTTCTGGGGCCAGTTGGTCGTCGCCGTGCTGATCCAGCTGGGGGGGCTGGGGCTGATGACCTTTGCCGTCCTGGTCTGGTCGGCGCTTGGCCTGCCACTGGGCATCACCCAGGGCGCCTACCTGCGCGAGGACCTGAACCAGACCTCGTATGTGCAGCTGACGCGGCTTGTCTGGACGATCTTTCGCGTGGTCATCATCGCCGAGATGGCCGGAGCCATGTTGCTGTGCCTGTCCTTCATGCCGGCGCACGGACTGGCGGCCGGCCTGTGGCACGCCATTTTTCACTCGATCTCGGCCTTCAACAACGCGGGGTTCTCGACCTTCTCGCCGGGGCTGACCATCTACGCCACCGACCCCATCGTGAACTCGGTCATCCCCGCGCTGTTCATCGTGGGCGGCATCGGCTACGTCGTCGTGTCGGACATCTATCGCCGCCCCTTCTGGCGTGGCTGGAGCCTGCACACGCGGCTGATGATCATCGGCACCGGCGTCCTGATCGTACTGGGGGTGGGGCTGACGGCCGTGCTGGAATGGACAAACCCGCGCACCCTGGGTCAGTACGACAGCATCGGCGCGCGGCTGGCGGTGGCGTGGTTCCAGGGCGTGACGACGCGGACGGCCGGGTTCAACACCACGGACGTCGCCGGACTGCACGATTCCACTTCGCTGTTCTACATGGCGCTGATGATCATCGGCGGCGGGCCCACCTCCACCGCCGGAGGGCTCAAGGTGACGACGATCGTGGTCATGGTCCTGGCCACGATGGCCTTCCTGCGCCGTCGGACCGAGATCTGGGCCTTCGGCCGGTCCATTCCCCTTGGCGATGTGCTCAAGGCCATGGCGCTGATCTCGATCGCCTCGGGGGTGATCTTCACGGCGGTCTTTGTGATGGCCATCAGCCATGACGGCGAATTCATCGACATCGCCTTCGAGGTCGCCTCGGCCTTCGGCACCACGGGCCTGTCGCGCGGCTACACGCTGGAACTGACGGACTTTGGCCGCATGATCATCATGGTGGTGATGTTCCTGGGCCGCGTGGGCCCCCTGACCCTGGGTTTCTTTCTGGCCACGCGGATGGTGCCACGGGTGCGCTATCCGGCAGGACAGGTCCATCTTGGCTGAGCGCGCGGCCCGGCCTATAAGGCGCCGACACCCAAAGGACATTCCATGCGCCAGGCGACGATCACCCGCACCACCTCCGAAACGCAGATCGAGGTCACGCTGAACCTCGACGGCACCGGGGTTTACGACAACTAGACCGGCGTGGGGTTCTTTGACCACATGCTGGACCAGCTGTCGCGGCATTCGCTGATCGACATGTCCATCCGTGCCAAGGGCGACCTGCATATCGACGACCATCACACGGTCGAGGATACGGGAATCGCCATTGGGCAGGCCCTGGTCAAGGCTCTGGGCGACAAGAAGGGCATCCGCCGCTATGGCAGCTTTCTGCTGGCGATGGACGATTCGCTGGTGCGCGCGGCGCTGGATCTGTCGGCCCGGCCCTACCTCGTCTGGAACGTGGAGTTTCCCTCGACGACGATCGGCACCTTTGACACCGAACTGGTGCGGGAATTCTTTCAGGCCCTCAGCACCCATGGCGGCATCACCCTTCATGTCGACCGCCTGCACGGGCTGAACAGCCACCACATCGCCGAAGCCGCCTTCAAGGCGGTCGCCCGCGCCCTGCGCGAGGCGGTCGAGCCCGATCCGCGCATGACAGGCGTCCTGCCCTCGACCAAGGGGGCGCTGTGATGCGAGTCGCACTGGTCGATTACGACAGCGGCAACCTGCATTCGGCGGAAAAGGCGTTCCAGCTGATGGGTCGCGACGCGGGCGCCGAGATCATCGTGACT
>VGDE01000083.1 GCA_016869875.1 Alphaproteobacteria bacterium | reverse complement strand
CGTTGCGGGCGGCAAGAATCTTTTGCTCCAGAATGATGGCGTTCACCCGGTCCATCGGTCGCACAGGCAGCGCAACCAGACGGCGGATGACCGGCACCTCCAAGTTTTCCCTTAGAAAATGCGCAAGCCGAACCGCGCGCGGCGAGATGAGAGAAACAAAGGTGCCGTGCTGAGGGGCAACGGTGACCAGGCCATGTTCCGCCAGGCGCAGGACAGCTTCGCGCAGGGGTGTGCGACTGACGCCAAAGCTTTCGCACAGCTCCTTTTCGATCAAAGGCTGGCCCGGCTGCAACTCCAGCGTGACGATCAGATGCCGCAACCGGTCATGGATCAGTTCGGCCAATGACTGCTTCCGTGTCCGGGTCTGCATGATGAATGTCCTGTCACCGCTTTGAAGCGCTGCTTAGCGCGGTTGCGCGGAAGCAGCGATAGCCAAAGGACTTGCTACTGAAGCACAAATATACTAGTGCTTGGTTCATGGGTAAAGGTCCATGGGGCCCCGAGGGAGGAAGCGACCAATGAAACTGACAGCTTTTTTCGCAGTCACCACTATCGCAGCAGGATTCGCCGCGACCAGCGCCATGGCGCAGACAGACTGGCCGCAGCGCACGATCAACGTCATCATTGGTGCCAGCCCCGGCGGCGATACCGATTTCAATGCGCGCACGATGGCGCGCTATTTCGAGGAGATCACCGGCACCGGAATGGTGATCACCAACATGCCGGGCGGCGGCGCGACCATCGCGACCTCGGCCGTCCGGGATGCGGAGCCTGACGGCTACACGATGCTGTTCGGCCACACGGGCCACCTGATCGTGGCCGAGGTGTCTGGCCTGGCCGACTATGGCATCGGGGATTTCGAGATCTGCTGCGTGCCGGCGATCGATCAAGGCGCCGTCTTTGTGGCCAGCCAGTCCTCGGGCCTGACCTCAGTTGCCGATGTTCAGGCGGCCGAAGCCGGCAGCATCACCTTTGGCACGGAATTCGGCGGTTATTCGCACCTGCAGGGCCTGATCTTCCAGGAGGGCACGGGCACGGAGATGACGGTCGTCGACACGGGGTCGGCATCCGAAAAGATCGCCTCGCTGCTGGGCGGGCGCATCGATGTCGCCGGCATCGCCTTCGGGGCCGTTCAGGACTATGTCAACAGCGGCCAGATGGTCGTGCTGGGCCAGCCCAACGCCGAACGCAACCCGCTCTTGGGCGACATCCCGACCTTCACGGAACAGGGCGTCGACTTCGTGATGAACAATCCCTACATCATCGCCTTCCCCAAGGGCACCGACCCCGAGATCGTGGCGAAAATGGAGGAGGTGATGCAGCAGATCACCGAAATCCCGACCTATGCCGAGGATCTGGAGCAGGGCTTCAAGCAGCCGGTGGCATTCATGCCGCAGGACGAGGCCGTCACGCGCCTGAACGAGATCCGCGACACCTACATGCCCTACCGCGAAGCGCTGCAAGCCGCACGCTGACCGATCCGTCCGGCGCAGCATCCGCCTGCGCCGGACTCCCAGCCATTCAGCAAGGGAGGGCTGCAGGATGCGGCTCAAGGACGTGATCGTCGGTCTGGCCATGACCGGCGCAGGCATCATCTATCTGCGCATGACCGCCGCACTGCCTACAAAGGACGGCGTGGACGCGGCGACCGTGCCGACAATGCTGGCCTGGATGATGATCGCGCTCGGCTTGGCCGAACTGGTGGGTGCGTGGCGTCGCCATTCAGCGCAAGCCACGAGGGACTTGACCGCCCCGACCCTTGCCACTGCAACCGTGCCTCCAGCGCCGGCCGTGTCCAGCGGGATGGTGACGGTGGTGCTGACGCTGGTGCTGATTGCGGGTTTTGTCGCTGCTCTGCGTCCCTTGGGTTTTCCGATCGCGACGGCACTTTACCTGTTCCTGCAGTTTCTGCTTCTGACCCCGCGTTCGTCACGGCCGCCGGTTGCGCTTTATGCCGGTCTTGCCGCGGGCGCCTCCGCGCTCATCTTTGCCACCTTCCGCTATGGCTTTGATCTCCTGCTGCCCGCCGGGCCGCTGGTCGCCTGGCTGAACTGAGAGCAGATCCATGTTCGACCTTTTGATCCAAGGCTTCGCGGCTGTCCTGTCGCTGCAGATCTTTCTGCTAATGGTGGCGGGCGTCGCGGTAGGCATCGTCTTCGGTGCCGTGCCCGGCCTGACGGCCGTCATGGCCATCGCGCTCTGCCTGCCCATGACCTACGGTTTGGGCCCTGCGGCGGGAATTTCGCTGCTCATCGCGCTGTTTGTTGGCGCAACCTCGGGCGGCCTCATCTCGGCCATCCTGCTGAAGATTCCGGGCACACCGTCCTCGATCGCGACCACCTTCGACGGCGGCCCGATGATGGAAAAGGGCGAGGGCGCCAAGGCTCTCGGCGTCGGCATCGTCTTCTCGTTCCTGGGCACGATCGCCTCCATCGCGGCGCTGGCCTTCATCGCGCCGTCGCTGGCAAAGGTCGCGCTGTCCTTCGGTCCGCACGAGTACTTCGCCATCGCCGTCTTTTCGCTGACGCTGATCGCGACGCTGTCCTCGGGCTCGATGGCCAAGGGGATCTTCGCGGGCGTGCTGGGTTTTGCCGTCTCGACAGTGGGCATCGCACCCGTCGACGCCACCACCCGCTTCACCTTCGGGCAGGTTGAGTTGAACGCGGGTTTCTCCATCCTGACGGTTCTGGTCGGGATGTTCGCCGTGGCCGAGATCATCAAGGTCGCCGAAACCTCGCGCCGTCCTGTCGATGGTTCAGTCAAGCCGCCCCTCGTCAAGATCAAGGGCTTCGGCTTTTCAATGGCTGAATTCCTTGGCCAGATCCCCAATGCAATCCGCTCCTCGCTGATCGGCATCAGCATCGGGATCCTGCCGGGCATCGGTGCCGGGACATCGAACATCATCGCCTATATCGCAGCCAAGAAGCGCTCGAAGACGCCCGAACAGTTCGGCAAGGGCACGATCGAGGGCGTCGTCGCCAGCGAAACCGCCAACAACGCCGGCATCGGCGGCGCGATGATCCCGCTCCTGACCCTGGGCATTCCGGGCGATGCGGTCACGGCCATCATGCTGGGTGGGCTGATGATCCACGGCATCCAGCCGGGGCCGATGCTGTTCCTGACCCAAGCCCCGCTGGTCTACACGATCTTTGCCGCCCTGATCGTCTCGGCCTGTCTGATGCTGGTGCTGGAGTTCTGGGGCCTGCGGCTCTTCATTCGACTGCTGGCGATCCCCAAGCACATCCTGCTGCCGATCATCCTGGTGCTGTGCGCCGTCGGTGCCTTTGGTCTCGCCAGCCGCGTCTTCGACATCTGGACGATCCTCGGCTTCGGCATCCTGGGCTATGCCTTCGTCAAGGCAGGCATTCCGACTGCTCCCTTCATCATCGGCTTTATCCTGGGGCCGATGGCCGAGACCAGCTTCCGCCGGGGCCTGCAGTTGTCGCGCGGCGACTTCACCGGCTTCCTGACCAACCCGATCTCGGGGACGTTCCTGGCATTGGCAGCGCTGTCGATCGTCTGGCAGCTTTATGGCGAATATCGCGCGTCCCGCGGTCCTGCCATGGCCAATCCCCTCAAACTCGGCGGCGAGGAATAGCCGCCGCTTCCTCTGCAGACCGATCCGGAGACACCATGACCACGACAAAAACCCCCGCCGATCTGCGCAGCGCCCGCTGGTTTGCGCCGGACGACCTGCGCAGCTTTGGCCATCGTTCGCGGATGATGCAGCTGGGCTATTCCGAGGCCGATTTCATGGGCCGCCCGATCATCGGCATCCTGAACACCTGGTCCGACCTGAACAGCTGCCATTCGCATTTCCGCGAGCGGGTCAAGGATGTGAAGCGCGGCGTTCTGCAGGCCGGGGGCTTCCCGGTCGAGCTGCCCTCGCTGTCGGTCGATGAAAGCTTCAACAAGCCCACCTCGATGCTCTACCGCAACCTCCTGGCAATCGAGACGGAGGAGCAGATCCGCAGCCACCCGCTGGACGGCGTCGTGCTGATGGGCGGCTGCGACAAGACCACGCCCGGTCTGGTGATGGGTGCCCTGACGGCGGGCGTCCCGATGATCTATCTTCCCGCCGGACCCATGCTGCGCGGCAACTACGCGGGGCAGAAGCTTGGCTCGGGATCGGACGCGTGGAAGTACTGGGACGAGCGCCGGGCCGGCAACATCACGGACGAGCAGTGGCAGGGCCTGCAGGGCGGTATCGCCCGCTCGGCCGGGGTCTGCATGACGATGGGCACCGCCAGCACCATGACGGCCATTACAGATGCCATGGGCCTGACACTGCCGGGCGCATCCTCGGTTCCCGCGGTCGACAGCGGACATCAGCGCATGGCGGCCGATTGCGGGCGGCGCATCGTCGAGATGGTTTGGGAGGATCTGACCCCTGATCAGATCGTGACCGAGGCTTCGGTCCGCAACGCCGCCATCGTGGCCATGGCCACGGGCTGCTCGACCAATGCGGTCGTGCACCTGATCGCCATGGCGCGCCGCGCGGGCGTCGATCTGACGCTGGACGATCTGGATGCGCTTGGGCGCGTGACGCCGCTAATCGCCAATGTCCGGCCGTCGGGCAAGGACTACCTGATGGAGGACTTCTTCTATGCCGGTGGCCTCCGCGCCCTGATGAAGCAGATCGAGGACCGGCTGGACCTGTCCTGCCTGACCGTGACCGGCAAGACCATGGGCAAGAACCTCGAGGGTGCCGTGGTCTTCAACGACGACGTCATCCGACCACTGTCGAATCCGGTCTACGCCGAAGGCTCGCTTGCGGTGCTGCGCGGCAACCTCTGTCCGGATGGTGCGGTCATCAAGCCGGCCGCCTGCGATCCGAAATACCATGTGCATGAAGGTCCCGCCTTGGTGTTTGACAGCTATCCGGAAATGAAGGCCGCGATCGACGACGAGGATCTGGACGTGACCCCGGACACGGTGCTGGTGCTGCGCAATGCCGGACCCCTGGGCGGTCCGGGCTTTCCGGAGTGGGGCATGCTGCCGATCCCCAAGGCGCTGATCAAGCAGGGCCACCGCGACATGCTGCGCATCTCCGACGCGCGGATGTCGGGCACCTCCTATGGAGCCTGCGTCCTCCATGTCGCGCCCGAGTCCTACATCGGCGGGCCGCTGGCCTTGCTGAAGACCGGCGACATCGTGCGGCTGGATCTGCCGTCGCGGCGGCTCGACATGCTGGTTGACGAGGCGGAGCTGGAGGCTCGTCGCGCCGCCTGGACGCCGCCGCAACCGCGCTATGACCGCGGCTATGGCTGGATGTTCTCGCAGCATGTGACGCAAGCCGACAAGGGCTGCGATTTCGACTTCCTCGAGCGGGGCTTCGGCCCGGCCGCCGGCGAACCCGACATCTACTAAGGAGTATCCGATGACGCTGGATCAGGCCCTGACGGGCATCTCGGGCATCCTTGTGACGCCATACGACGACCGGGGCGATGTTGCGCCCGCGCGGTTGGCTCCCATCCTGGATCGAGCGCTGGCGGCGGGGCTGCACATGCCGGTCGTGAACGGCAACACCGGCGAATTCTATGCCCTCACCACCGATGAGGCCTGCACAATGGTGCAGGAGGTGGCGGAGTTGGTGGCCGGTCGCGCGCCGCTTCTGGCGGGCATCGGCCGCTCCCTGCGCGATGCGCAACGACTGGCGCGTGTTTCGGCCGATGCGGGGGCGGCGGCGCTGATGGTGCATCAGCCGCCCGATCCCTTTGTCGCACCCCGGGGCGTGGTGGATTATCTCAAGGCGATCGCGGATGCCTCGGGCGGCTTGCCGATGATGCTCTATCTGCGCAACGACGCCATCGGCACCAAGGCCGTTGCCGACCTTTGCGCCGTTCCCGGCGTCAAGGGCGTCAAATGGGCAACCCCCAATCCTCAGAAACTGGCCGAGGCCAAGGCCGCCTGCGATCCGTCCATTGTCTGGGTGGGCGGTCTGGCCGAAGTCTGGGCGCCGACCTTCTATGCCGTGGGCGCGCGCGGCTTCACCTCGGGTCTTATCAATGTCTGGCCGGAACATTCGGTGGCCATCCATGCCGCACTGGAGGCCGGCGATTACCACAAGGCCAACGCGCTGATCGACCAGATGCGCGTCTTCGAGGACATCCGCGCGCAAGAGATGAGCGGGACGAACGTCACAGGCGTCAAGGCGGCGCTGATTGCCCAAGGCCTTGACTGCGGGCCGACGCGCGCACCCTCGGCCTGGCCGCTGACGGCGGCGCAGCAGACCCAGCTCGACGGCTTCATGGCCGCCAACAACCTTTGCCTGAAGGAAATTGCATGACCGACTACGTTCTGTCCGACGCCACGCGCGAGAAGCTGAAGAAGGTGTCGACCGCCTCCGTGGCGACCGCGCTCTACAAGCGCGGGTTGCGCAACCAGTTCGTCCAGGGCGTCGTGCCGGTCGAACGCAAGCAGGTCACCATGGTGGGGCAAGCCTTCACGCTGCGCTACATCCCCGCGCGCGAGGATCGCAACCCCCTGACCGTCTTCCGCAACCGCGACCACAAGCAGCGCGTTGCCGTGGAAACCTGCCCCGAGGGTCATGTCCTTGTCATGGACGCCCGCAAGGACGCCCGCGCCGCGACCGCCGGTTCGATCCTGATCACGCGGCTGGCGTTGCGCGGCGCCGCGGGCGTTGTCTCCGACGGCGGGGTGCGGGATGCCGCAGGCATCGCCATGCTGGACATGCCGGCCTATTTTGCGCGCCCCTCGGCGCCCACCAACCTGACGCTGCACGAGGCCATCGAGATCAACGTGCCCATCTCCTGCGGCGACGCGCCGGTCTTTCCGGGCGACGTGATGCTGGGCGACGGCGATGGGGTCATGGTCATCCCCGCCCATCTGGCCGACGAGATCGCGGAGGAGTGCACGGGTATGGAGTCCTATGAGGACTTCGTCCTGGAACAGGTGCAGGCCGGCGCCGGCATCATCGGCCTTTATCCGGGAACGGATGAAGACAATCTGACGAAATACGCCGAATGGCGTGAACGGACAGGACGCTGACATGACCTACATTCCCCATGGCGACCACTTGATCGCCGGCGAAAAGATCCGGACGGAGGGGCGCTTCTCCTCGGCCCCGGCCGAGGGCACGGCCCACGAATTCTCGGCGGGTACCCCCGAGATGGTGGCGCGAGCCTGCGCCGCCGCCCATGCCGCCTTCGAGGAGTTTTCGGCCACCACGCGCGAGGAGCGCGCGGCGCTGCTGGAGGCCATCGCCGAGGAGATCGAGGCCCGTGCCGAGGCCATCACCGCCATCGGCAGCGCCGAGACCGGGCTGCCACAGGCGCGCCTGCAGGGCGAGCGCGGCCGCACCACTGGTCAGCTGCGCCTTTTTGCCGAGCACATCCGCAAGGGCGACTACCTCGACCGCCGGCACGACAAGGCGCTGCCCGACCGCCAGCCTCTGCCGCGTCCCGACCTGCGCATGATGCAGCGCCCCATTGGCCCGGTGGCGGTCTTTGGCGCCTCGAACTTTCCGCTGGCCTTCTCGGTCGCAGGCGGCGACACGGCCGCGGCTCTGGCCGCGGGCTGCACGGTTGTGGTCAAGGGGCACAGCGCCCATCCCGGCACCGGCGAGATCGTGGCCGACGCGGTTGTGGCGGCCATTGCGCGGTGCGGCCTGAACCCCGGCATCTTCAGCCTGGTGCAGGGCGGCAAGCGCGACGTGGGCGAGGCGCTGGTCACTGACCCGCGCATCAAGGCAGTGGGCTTTACCGGCTCCCTGGGCGGCGGTCGCGCGCTCTACAACCTGTGCGCCGCCCGCCCCGAGCCCATCCCCTTCTTTGGCGAACTGGGCAGCGTGAACCCGATGTTCGTCCTGCCGGAGGCGGCTTCGGCGCGCGGCGTCGAGATCGGCCAGGGCTGGGCGGCCAGCCTGACCATGGGCGCGGGCCAGTTCTGCACCAATCCCGGTATTGCCGTGGTGGTCGACGGGCCGGAGGCGGAGGCTTTCGTCGGGGCCGCCAAGGAGGCGCTGTCCGCCATTGCGCCCCAGACCATGCTGACCGACGGCATGGCCGAGGCCTACCGCAGCGGCGCGGCCCGCGTGGGGGCCGGCAAGGGGGTCCGCTCGCTCCTGACCGCGACCTGCGAGGCGCGCAACGCCTCGCCCTACCTGTTCGAGGTTTCGGCCGATGACTGGCTGGAAAACCACGAGCTGACCGAAGAGGTCTTTGGTCCCCTGGGCCTGATCATCCGCGTTCGCGACGCGGCGCAGATGGAGGAGGTGGCGCGCAGCTTCGTGGGCCAGTTGACGACGACGCTGCAGCTGGACGAGGGCGACACGGATCTGGCCCGTCGCCTGATGCCGGTGCTTGAGCGGATGGCCGGACGCGTGCTCGCCAACGGCTTCCCCACGGGCGTCGAGGTGGCCGACAGCATGGTTCATGGCGGCCCTTATCCCGCCAGCACCAACTTCGGCGCCACCTCCGTCGGCACGCTCTCCATCCGCCGCTTTCTGCGGCCCGTCTGCTACCAGAACCTCCCTGACGCCCTGCTGCCATCGGATCTTCGCTAGGAGTCGACAGTACAGACCCGTTCGGATCTGAAGCGTCCCAAGTCTCGACTGCCGCACTCGTCTCGCGGCAGTTGAGACAAAAATCGAACTCAAGGCGAAGTGACACTTGTTCCACTTGTTTCGAAGTTCATGATATAGTCTGCTGGAATGGGATGCCCATTGACCGAGCCGGATGACCATCGCTGCGAGAGCATCAAAGGCACTGAAGCTTTCATCGGCTTTTGCAGCAGCGCATGGCGATACCTCTGTATCCTTTGAACCTGTCGAACATATCTCGCTCAGGTGGCGCCAAGGCTGTGATGCTGTAGAAGCCGCTCCCTGACAGTCTCGCTTTGCCATTACGGGTTGTTTCATTCTCTGTTGGGAAGGGTCGATGAGCGACGTCAGCATGGTCGGGCCCGATCTCGCCAAGCATGTGTTTCAGGTTCACGGCGCGGATGCGATCCACCCGTCGGCGCTCTGCAAGCGGTTGCGCCGGGGGCAGGTACCGCAGGTCTTCAGCCAGCCGCGCTGCATCGTGGCGAGGGAGGCCTGTTCAAGTGCGCATTTCCGGGGCCGGGAACTTGCCAGGCGCGCCGGCTCATGTGACGCCTTTCGTGAAGCGCCAGAAGTGCGCCTTGGCGGATGCTGAAGCCATATGCGAAGCCGCAGTGCCCACGATGCGGCTCGTGGCCGCGAAGAGCAAGGAAATCCAAGGTGCGGCTGCGGTGGTTCAGGTGCGCGAACTGCTGATTTGGCAAGGAACGCAGGCGTCCCTGCCCTGATAAAACACATGGCGGGTTGGCGAAGTCGTTCCGCAGGGGCTGTTCCGACCCGCACTGTCTCCGTTGCGTCGGCTCTGCCAGCGGGTGGCCTTGAGACCAAGGCTAGGCGACCATTCGTGCGTCTTGCGCAGCTTGCATCCAGTCACGGATGGCATCAGCAAGCCATTGCATCAAACACTGCGGCCCGACAGCCGCTGCGTTCTAGCACGGCTTGGGGTGGCCGTGGCTGCTGGGCATCTCGAAGTGGCCAATGCCCGTCCCACAGGGTCAACGGCCTTGCCGATCAAGCGGCTGCCGGGACCGGCATCCGTACCGGCGCTTCGCGCACAGGCAGGTGGATCAGGGCGCTGAAGGCGCCAACGCCCACCCCAATCCACCAGACCAGCAGGTAGTCTCCCGAGATGTCGTAAAGCCAGCCGCCCAGCCAGACGCCCAGGAACGACCCCAACTGATGGGAAAGGAAGACAAAGCCGTAAAGCGTCGCCATGTAGCGCAGGCCATAGATATAGGCGACCAATCCCGAGGTCAGCGGCACGGTTGCCAACCAAAGCGCCCCCATGACCAGTGAAAAGACGATCACCGTACCCGGCGTCATCGGTGTCAGGATGAACGCGGCGGCAGCAATCGTGCGCAGGGAGTAGATGCCGGCCAGCAGGTATTTCTTGGTATAGCGCTTGCCCAGGTAGCCGGCCAGGATCGCTCCGCCGATGTTGGCCAGCCCGATCAGCGAGATGGCGATCGCACCAAGTGCCGAGGTGGTCGTGATGCCCAGTCCGGCCAGCATGCCGGCCGGATCGATGGGGCCGCACATCTCGGTAATCATCGCGGGAAAATGTGCCGTGATGAAGCCAAGTTGGTAACCGCAGGAAAAGAAGCCCGCGAAGATCATCAGGTAGGACGGGTCGCGGAAGGCGCGTTTGAGCACGGTGCCCATGCTGTCTTCCAGTTCGGAGCGGCTGGCCGGCTTGCCATCGCCCAGCATGGGCAGGAACAGCAGCGTTCCAAGCACGATGACGCCAAAGATGACGAAGACCGCCTGCCAGTGGTAAAAGGCCAGCAGGATCTCGGCCAGGGGGGCGCCAAAGACTTGGCCGGCCGATCCTGCTGCGGTGGCGATTCCCAGTGCCAGGCTGCGGTTTTCATCGCTGGCGGCCCGACCGACGACGGCCAGGATCACGCCAAAGCCGGTTCCTGCGATGCCGAAGCCGACCATGATTTCCAGCAGCTGCACGCCGGCGGGTGTGGTGGCAAACGCCGTCAGGATCAGGCCCGCGCTGTAGAGGATCGCGCCCAGGATGATGGCCCATCGGTCGCCCCATCGTTCGGCAAGAGCGCCAAAGATCGGCTGGCCGATGCCCCAGGCGAGGTTCTGGATCGCAATGGCCAAGCTGAACTCGGCCCGCGGCCAACCAAGGTCCTCGGCGACCGGGATCTGGAACACGCCGAAGCTGGCGCGCAGGGCAAAGTTGATCAACAGGATCAGCGAACCGCCGATCAGGACCGGCGTGAAGATGCGGGCGTTCGACATGTGCAGAACCTTGGGCAGTCAGGCCTACACCGTTGCCCTTGACGGGGGACCACGTCAATCACGCAAATGTAGAGGTGCAATTGCCAACGACCGACTGACCAGCTTGGCACGGATCGAAGGGCACGGCGGGGGGCCAAGCAGCGCCTTGGCATCTTGCCCAAGATCACAGGCATCTGGTTCCGGCTGTCGTCGATATCGGCCTACGAAGCTTAGCGCTACCGTCAAGCGCTGATGTGGGGCGGCAGGCTGCAACAGCCGAAACGTCGGTCGGCTCATGGCCTGCCAGGCCAATGATGTGACGGTCCGGGTGGTGCCGCATGCCCGGATCCGGTATACTAGAAATTCGAATATCCGTACCGGCACCTCCTTCTGCCGGCCCCGGCGCCATTCCGGCACGGCGCTTGCGGCTTGCAGACGGGCGGACCACGTGCCTCTTGCATTGTGCTGCATTTGCGCCCATCTTCTGACACTGCGGGACCGGGCCCCTCTGGCGGTGTGATCGTTCGACCCTCCGTGATGTCGGACCGCATCGAGCGTGCTCGGTGCGTCGGCGGCCCAAACCCCGCGCCCTGCACGATGGCATCATTCGCGAGGGCATCGTGGAATTTCTTCTCCTCCTGTTTCTGGGCAAGCCGCTGTGGATGTGGCTGCTGTTCATGGCGCTGGTCGTTGCGCTGCTGGTCTTCGACCTCGGCGTGCTGAACAAGGACGACCATGAGATCGGCATCGCCGAAAGCCTCAAGCTCTCGGCGATGTACATCACCTTGGGCCTGGCCTTTTCGGGCTTCATCTACTGGCAGATGAGCGGCGAGGCGACGGCGCAGTACCTGACCGCCTTTATCGTCGAAAAGACGCTGGCGATGGACAACATCTTCGTCATCGCGCTGATCTTCGGCTTCTTTGCCATTCCGCGCCAGTACCAGCACCGCGTGCTGTTCTGGGGCATCCTGGGCGTGATCCTGCTGCGCGGCATCATGATCGGGCTGGGCGCGACCATTGTCGAGCACTACCACTGGGTGCTGTATGTCTTCGCGGCCTTCCTGATCTTCACCGGCATCAAGATGCTGTTCACCGGCGATCAGCCGCATGACATGGCAGAAAACAGGCTGCTGGCCTTCCTGCGCCGGCGCATGCGGGTGACGGACCATCTGCACGGCCACGACTTTATCGTGCGCCAGCCCGACCCGAGGACGGGCAGGATGGTCCGTTTTGCCACGCCCCTGCTGCTGGCGCTGATCGTGATCGAGGTGGCGGATCTGGTCTTCGCGGTCGATTCCGTCCCGGCCGTGTTCACCATCACCACCGATCCCTACATCGTCTACACGTCCAACATCTTTGCAATCCTCGGGTTGCGGGCGCTGTATTTCGCGCTGGCGGCGATCCTGCACCGCTTTGCTTATCTCAAGTACGCGCTGTCGATCCTGCTGGTCTTCATCGGCTCCAAGATCTTCATCGCGGACCTGATGGGATGGGAAAAGTTTCCTCCGGCATGGTCCCTGGGCATCACCTTCGTGATCCTGACCATCGGAGTGTTGGTGTCCCTCGCCAAGACCCGCGGCCACAAGTCCGCACCCTTGGCCCTGGGCGAACCGCGCCCCTAGCTGTTCAGTCCCGGCATCTGGTGGATCGGGTTTGGGATGAATCTGTCTGGCTCGGATGTCCGGATCTTGCAGATGTATCCATAGGGCGTGAGGGCCCGCCATGGTCCGCCATCGGTCCGAGGACCATGGCGGGCGAGGGTCTTGAGCCGGCGCGCGAAGTTGTAGGCGGCCATGAAGTCCGTCAGGTGGGTGTGGAACTGGTTATGGCGGTCGTAATGGAAGCGCTTGACGTTCAGCGGGAGAATGATCCCCCCGATCATTCCCTGGCCCGCTTCACCCTCCTTGATGGTGCGGTTCATCTGCTCGACCTGACCATTCGTCCAAGGGTGCTTCACCTTTGTCAGCCTGTGCTCGATCTCATGGCGCTTGTGTCGCAGCTTTGGCTTGTGAACTGGATGCCCCTCGCCATTGTCTCTCGGATAAATGGCGTTCCAATGGCTCGATCGGTCAGCACGGTGTGCAGCCGGCAAGGAACCGCAGCGATCGGGTCGCGCAAGAACTAAGCGGCGGCCATTTTCCCCGCCTTCTCGACGAGCTGGGTGAAGGCAAACTTGCTCGTCCGGTCAATGCCGACGAACAGGTAGAGCTTGCCTTCAGCACTCTGCACCTCGGCGATGTCGATGTGGAAGTAGCCGATGGGGAAGCGCTTGAACCTCTTGCGCTTCGGCTTGTCGCCCTCCACGTCAGGCAGCCGAGAGATACCATGGCGCGTGCCGGGCACAGTGCGGAACGCGTGAGATGCGGGATTGAGGGCTGCAGCGCGTAAAGACAATCGTCCAAAGGCAGCAGCATGTGCCGCCAAAACGCCACAACCATCGCCTCCTCAGCCTCGGACAGAACCGTGGAACGCGGCTCCTTCGGTCCAGTCTTGAGATCCTCGACCGTCTGGCGCTTGCGCCACTTCGCCACTGTCTTTGGATTGGCGCGGCTTTGTCCGTGATATGCCCTCCGGTTTCGCCAGATCGCTCGGCCGAGCTACGCCGACGCCCGCAGAGCCTCGTTGCCGGCCACCGCACCAGCAATGGTCGGCTTTCAGGTTGGCGTTCCTGCGAGGCCGGACGACGGCCTGAGTACGGCGGCCGGCGGTCGCATCGCGGAACTTGCGGGTG
>VGDE01000082.1 GCA_016869875.1 Alphaproteobacteria bacterium | reverse complement strand
AGCGGATTGTGGCGGACCTGACCTTGGACCGCCAGATGTTGCAGGATGTCGTTCGGCGAAAGCTCTGAAGCCGGAACGGTCGCGCGAACTGGTTCGCGGGATGTGCGCAGACTGGGCAGTCTCGATCGGATCTGTCGCAAACTATGCTGATGCTCCAGCCTGAGCTACGCTCGGTCGAGTAGAGCGGCATGATGGGGAGGATGTGATGACGATCTCGTTCAAGGGCGCTCACTTCCCAAAGGACATCATCTTGCACGCTGTCTTCTTCTACCTGCGCTACGGGGTGTCGTACCGCGACCTCGAGGAGATCATGGCGGAGCGTGGAGTGAAGGTTGACCATGCGACGCTTAACAGATGGGTCGCGCACTATGCCGGGCAGGTAGCTGAGAAAGCGCGTCGGAGTAAGCGGTCTACCGACAGATCCTGGCGGATGGACGAGACCTACATCCGTGTCAGGGGCAACTGGGTCTATCTATATCGAGCGGTAGACAAGTTCGGAAAGACGCTCGATTTCATGCTCTCGGAGCGCCGGAACAAGCCTGCGGCGATCAAGTTCTTCGCCCGCGCAATGGAGGTAAATGGCCTGCCGCGGAAGATCGTCATCGATAAGAGCGCGGCCAACACCGAAGGCATCAAGGACATCAACCGAATGTTTAAGCGCTTCGGCTGCCCGGTCCCGACCGAGATGGTGCGGATCAAGTACCTCAACAATCTCGTCGAGCAGGACCACCGCTTCATCAAGCGCCGGGTAAGGCCGATGCTGGGCTTCAAGAGCTTCGCGTCCGCTGCATCGACCACCGCCGGGATCGAACTGGTCAACATGATCCGCAAGGGCCAGTTCAGGCCCGAGCTCCGTCCCTTTCAGCAGTTCTGTCTGCTGGCTGCCTGAAGGACAGGAGAAAGATAGCAGTTTGTGCTTCTCGTGCATTTTGCGACAAAACCGTGGCGACATGGAACGCCCATCCCGACGATGATCGTGCGGCCGATGCTCTCGGCTCTGTCCGACTGATCGACGGCTGCTGGGTCAACAAACGGGTGCGGATCTGCGCCAGGTAAGCAAATCGGGAATGATATGACCGCACCCACACTATCCGGGTCCGCAAATCAAGGACGAGCGCTGCTGCAGATGCATTCGCTGCGGTCTCTCTGACAGGCGGCTTCGGACTGTTCGCGCCCTCTCTCAACCGCCCCGCCGAACATTCGCTTCTTATGTCACCCGGTTCGCCCTGTCCGGCTACAGCAGCTGAAATTTTGTAAAAATACCAGCAATTTCTTGCGGCTTTCCGTTGCAATTAGCTTCGTGATCCCTGCCCTCGTATGGTGGACACGGCGCACGAGCTGCAAGGAATGTTGGCCTGGGTCCAGTTGCTGATGGAGGCCATAGACCTCGAGACCTTGCTGAAAGGCCCGGGTCACGTCGCCCACGCACCAACGAATTCAATAAGGCCGATTTATGCCTCATTTTGCCGTTCCAGCCGCTCAGACTTGATCAGCAACGGCCCTATCGATAGCGCACTGGTATAGAGTTTGAAGTCTCGAAACCTGCGTTAAACAGCGTCCGGACCGGCAATACGCTTGTCCGGCTCTTGCAGAAGCGCATGTCTTTTGCTCTACCTCTTAATGCAACTAGAAGTTGTTGCTCGGAGCCAGTCGGCTTGTCTTGCGTTCAAGGGATCAAGGCTGCTGTGTTTCCGGCGACCAATGGCGCGCCCCTCGTATCCGTCACAAGAAGGACGCTCGTTTGTTCCGACACCCGCCCAAAGCACCACCCGCTGATCATCAGTGTGCGGCCCTATGCTGGCGAGAGTCAGGTGGTCGTGTCGAGATCTTGCTGATCACGAGCCGGAACACTGGCCGTTGGGTGCTTCCCAAGGGCTGGCTGATGAAGAGCAGATCACCCGCCGAAAGCGCCGCGCAGGAAGCTTGGGAGGAAGCCGGTGTTGAAGGCCGTACCTGTTCGACGCCCCTCGGCTGGTACAGTTATCCCAAGCCGGAGTTCGGTCAGGATCACGCTGTCGATGTGGCGGTGTTTCCTCTCGAAGTAACGGCTCTGAGTGAGGCATACCCGGAGCGTGGGCAAAGAGACCGGATCTGGGTTGCCCCCCTGGCCGCTGCTGATCTCGTGGAGGAGACGGCGCTGGCCGCCATCCTGTGTGCGTTCACGGATACCCACCGTTCCTTGACTGCGGGCGCATTGAGCCCTCATCAGTCCGGTGACGCGGCGGGTCCGCGATCCTCTTCCACAGGCTCGATGACAAGCTCGTCATAGCCGGAGAGCGCGCATGGCTCCCGACGAAACTGCAGGGCAGGAAGCACGACCGCAACGATCTCGGCCGTGGTATAGACCGCCGATTCAGAAAGAAGATGCCCGCCTTTGGCGCTGCCGTTTCCGTCGGTGATCGTGATGTGAATGTGCTGTCCGCCCCGATCCACTGTTCCGACGAGCGACGTGATCTCGAAATGACCGTCGTAGAGCGTGCCTTCCGAACAGTTGGCATGCCGGATCCACACCCGCGTCAGGCTTCCGGCACAACTCACCAGTGCCATCGCATGGGCATCTGCTTGCCTGAGCAAGGCCCGCAGCGCGTCCAGCAGATCCTCACCGGGCCTCAGCCTTTGCGCAATGAACAGGCCGGGCGAGGTATGGAGTGGCTGGTCATCCTGTATAGTCATCTCACCTGTCCTTCCGGTTTCGGCTGAGGGTCAGCGGACCATCCCGGCGCCCCGTTTCATTGCAAGGCCATTGCTTCTAGAACCTGATAGGCAGTCACGGGCCAAGACTCGAATGACTTGCAAGTGTAAGGATTTTTGATTGCATTTTCAGAGGGATATCCTATCTTCCTCGACAACAGAGAGCCTCATCCTGTTCTTTCTGTGCAGCTATTTGGTCTCTGGATTTCCGACTTTGTCTGGCCCTGCTGTCCATCCTGCACCACCGGTTGATCATGACCCATTCCGTGCTGCTGGCGCTTCTTCTGCTGCTGCTTCGGCATAGCATGGGTGTCGCGCCCGCTGCCGGTAATCCTGCAGCAAAGCCACCCGCCTTGGCCTGAAACTGGTGCCGGCCTCCTGCAGCTCTTCGATACGGTGAACATGAAACAGCCGGAAATCCTCACGCAGAAGGCAGTGAGCAAGCAGCATCAGCGTGTTGTCGCTGTAGGACATGCCAAGCGGCCATATCTCACGGTTCGAGCGCCGTCCGTGCAGGTCCAGATACCGGATGTGCAGGCTCCGCTCCTCCCAGCAGGCGCGGCGCAGGATGTCCGGATCGACCCGGATCGCAGGCCTTTCCGCCGGCTTGTGCCAGCTGCGCATGACGCAATGCATGGAATGCCGTGCCTGAGTGTCAGGCAAGGTGGCGATGATGCGTGCCAGGGCATCCTGGCCGGCACGGAGCAGCGAAGGGTCGTCGATCTGCTCCAATGCGCCAACTGCCAGCATCAGCGCCTCGATCTCCAGTCGGGAGAAGCTTTGCGGAGGCAGTGCCGGGTCCTCGGTCAAGACATAGCCCAGTCCAGCGGCTCCGTCGATCAGCGCACCGCCCGCGCGCAGCGTCGCGATGTCACGATACAACTGGCGCTGCGAGATGCCGGTTTCCTCCGCCAGCCGCAGGGCCGTGACCGGCTTGGGCAGCCGCCGCATCGTATCCATCAGCCGCATCAGGCGATCGGTCCGGGCCATGCGCTGCTGCCACCTTTTGTCAGGAGTGTCCGCTTAAGATCATGCTACACCACCAAGCGAGGTTTTCCATGCTCACCCTGTTCCACGCACCCAACTCCCGCTCCTCCTCCCTTGTCACGTTGATCGACGAGTTGGGAGCGGACATCCAGATTATCGAAGTCACGATCCCCCGGCAGGACGGCTCGGGCGGGCCTGACCCCCGCAACCCGCACCCGGAAAAGAAGGTCCCCTTCCTCATGGACGGAGACGAGCAGATCCGCGAACGCGGCGCGATCATCGTCTACCTCACGGACCAGTTTCCGCAGGCGGGCCTGGGCCCGCTGCCCGGCCAGCCGGGACGCGGCAATTACCTGTCATGGCTGTTCTATTACCAGGGGGTGATGGAGCCGGTGATCCTCCTGCACTGGGCGCAGATCAGCCATCCGGTCCTCGAGGCGAGCCTGCGCGATTTCGTAGCCATCACGGACCGGTTGTCGGAGGCGCTGCAGGACCGCCCTTATCTGCTGGGTGAGCGTTATTCGGCGGCTGATCTTCTTTGCAGCAGCCCGTTTCTGTGGTTCCCGGACCTGATCCCCGACAACGCTGCAATCCGATCCTGGGTGCAGCGATGCCGGGAGCGTCCTGCAGCCGCAAGAACGGCTGAACGCGACGCGCAGGCCCGATGACGGTGCAGATCAACCCAATCCACGTTCCCGAAAGGACATCACGATGACGGGGAAGACAGAAATGCTGGAAGGGCTTTGCTTGTGCGGGTCAGTTCGCCTCACCGTAATGCAGGCCAGCCACAACATCGAGGTCTGCCATTGCTCGATGTGCCAGAGCTGGAGCGGCGGGCCGCTGTTCTGCCTGCACGCCGTGCCGGAGGACGCCATCACCATCACGGGAGAGGAGCATGTGTCGCGCTACCGGTCATCGGAATGGGCCGAGCGCGCCTTCTGCGGCCGATGCGGCAGCAACCTATGGTATCACTTCATCCCCGGCGGGACACGGGCCGTAATGGCAGGCATGTTCATGCCGCAGGAGGAATTTGCGATCAGCATGCAGATATTCGTGGACGAACGCCGTTCATGGGCAAGACTGGCGGCCGAGACACCTGAAAAGACCGGTACGGAAGTCATCGACGAGGCGAATGCAGCAGGCTCTGTATCCGCTTGATGCTTCATGCATTGGCGCCAGCCGCTGGGGCCAATGTTATCCACCTGCCCGGCTTTTTTCGGTCCTATAAGAGGATCATAGCCAAACCGCGGGCCATCTCTCAAGGGCCTCCTTCTATCACGACCTCTCCCGAGACAACGGCTGCGTCCAAGCGACGTCCACCGTAAGGAAGGGCGGACGACGCGTCTGGCTTGGTCTCGATCACCGCATCAGGTGCGTGTATCGACCCGGCATCGACGATGCTGCAATCTTCTTTGACCTCTGCAGAGAAGACAGGGCGGTCCAAGCAAAGAATAATGCGAAGTAGCGTCGGCAGGTACTCTTTCAAGCGCGCTCGCCGCCGCATGGCACGACCCGGTGCAGATGCCAGAGAAAGGCGACGATGCGGCAAACTGCACAAGCTTATCGTCATCACCGTCTCACGCAGGCTGTTCACCGTTGTATGGGCGATCCGGGAGACTAACGAGACAGGCCCGCTGATGAACACGTTAGCTAGGTCATCTGACCGAATTGCCTCTCCATTTCCCAATGGTGCAGTTTTCTGGTGAAGATCTGAAGATCGCCCTGAGGAAGGAAACGGAATGACAAGCGACCCAAGAGAGCTGGACCTGGAGGAATGCGCACAAGTCAGCGGAGGCGCCATGGCGACCACTTTGGCTATTGGCGAGGAGGACGGGGGCTGGAACCGACGCTTGACCACCATGGCACTTGGTGAAGAAGAGCCAGGAGGCCTTACCCGTTTTCCACTGGACGGCGCTCTGCATACCAAGGCGGCTGAAGGCGCATAAACATAGCGCCATGCCAGACCTCGCTTGCGCCGGCTTTCATCAATGAGAGATGCATCATGATCCTGATCGCCGGCGGTCACGCCGACCCAAACTTGACTGTGCTGGTCCGGCGCCTGGTGCAACGAGGTGTCAAGTTTTGCGATGCACGTGCAAGTCCGGCCTCGAAGCCGGACGTAACAATCGACTTGTTGTCCCGTCACTTCTACCTGAACGACGTTGCAATAGCTCCAGCTGGCTGCTTCATCCGTCACGATGTCTTTCTGCAGAATGCAGTCGATCCTCTGGAAGCCGAAACTACAGCGTTGAACTGGTACCAGACGATCCGTGGCTGGACCGTCAGCCAGCCTGGCATCCGGCTGTTTAATCGCCACTCCAACCTGCGCGAAAACAGCAAGATCCAGAACCTCCTTTTGGCAAGCGATCTGGGGCTGTCGGTGCCTCCGACGGTCGTCTCTACACAGCTTCTTCATTCCGAGAAGGGACCCATGATCAGAAAGCCGGTGGCGGGGGGCGATTATACTGTCTTGCTGGAAAGAGAGATGGAGAAGAACAAAGCCTCCTTTCCATATTTTCTGCAGCCACGCCTGAACCGGCCAGAGCTACGCGTGTACCTGATCGGGCCTCAGCTAACAGGCTTTTGGCTGGAAGCGGCTGATTTGGATTACCGCCGCACACATGATGTCACCATCAAACAGGCTGAACTGCCGGCAGAGATCGGCGAAGGAATGCTACGATTGTGCGAACGGCTGGATCTGGATTTTGCCGCAGCCGATTTCATGCCCGACAAGGATGGTATCCTGCGGTTTCTGGAAATTAACACCCAGCCAATGTTTGCAGCCTTTGATCAGGTGGCGGACGGAAGGCTTTGCGATGCCATCATAAACTACTTAACTGAATGAGGCGGACCGAGCTCTCAGACTTTTCTAAAGGTTTGAGCCTTCAGCCAAGTCAGCGTAACTCGCCCTGGGAGGCTTCTGCAACCAGGGGAGCACCCCACCGGCCATGGCCGCCGCAGCCGTGCGCGATGACACACCGAGCACCCGCAGAAGGGCCGAGACATGGACCCGCACGGTAGATGGCGAGATGTTCAAATGGCGGGCAATTTCCTTGTTTGTGTTTCCATGGACAATAAGTTCCAGAACCTCGACCTGGCGCGGAGTAAGCTGCTCCGCCAGCGGGTGGCAAGAAGATAAGCTCTCCGACTCCGGGGCAAGGCCTGTTGCTGTGTCCAAGCTGTCCTGTGCCAAGGCCTCCACTATGTTTTCAGGCGCCATGACAATGACATCCGCCACGGTGACCAAATCTCGGATGATCGTGTTGATGTCTTGAGAGACGGTTGAGCCTGTGTTGGCGACGATGATCCGCAGCCTGGGCGGGTGGTCAGGCAAATCCTTCATGCGATCCTCCTTGTTCCGGTACCTGAAGGATCGACCCCTGTGTCCCGACGCGTAACCCCTTTTCAGCTTTTAGTTGTATAACTGGCGAGGTCTCGCCATTTCCTACACTGGCTTCAGCCAATATCTGCTGAGGACAGTTCACAATTTCATCTACCGACGTAGAAGCGTCACGTTGTCTCGGATCCGCTCATCGTACCCCATCATTTGACCTAGAACAGGCAACCGATAGGCAAGCTTCACGCTCTGTGTCCTGATAAGGGTGCAGTAAAAGATCTCTGGTCCCATGCTGCAGGACAAACACGAGCAAGAGGATATACCCATGCACGTTCAAACCTACCAGCCAACTGCCGCGCTTTCTCAGCAGGACGCCGAACTGATCGTTCTCGACGGCGCCAACATCGACCAGATTTCAGGGGCTGCACTGCCCTTCGTCATTCCTGTCGCCGTCAAATGGGGCTTGGGGCTAGCCGGGGCCGGCGGAGCAGGGGTCGGCGCCGGTTACGCAGCTGGTTACTGGGCCAACCGCGACTGATTCAAGCCCCCAACAGGAGATGAGAGATGTCTGCGCAACCCATCATCGCCGCCACGGCTGTCATGGTCGTTTTCTTCGTAGCTCTCTTTGGCGGCTACCAGATCGGCGCGGCGGCGGCCGAGCGCGACAATCGCAATGACACACTGATCAGCACTGAGCGCTGAGACAACAAGGAGAACGACAATGCACAACGATATCACGATCCGCGAACTGGACGACAACTCGATCGATGCCGTCGCAGGCGGTCCGATCCCCGTGGCATTAGCCGTTGCAGGAGCCTTTATTGGCACAGCCGGTACCGGCGCCGCATTCGGCTACAAGATGGGCACTGACCGCGCCAACCGCGACAACCGGAACTGATGCGCACCGGGGGCCTGACAGTGAGCAGGCCCCCTTTTTCCCATGGCCCCTGCAACGCCCCGCGGACGCGCAGTCCTCGTTGCACCTGACCCCAAAATGAATTTTGGAACATGAAGCAGGAACCGCCCCCGCAACCAGAAACATCCAGCCCGCTCTTTCGTCAGCAAGCGGTCGCGTATCAATCGCGTGCGCTGGACGGCGAAGTTTTGCTGCGGCTGTCGATGCCGATGCGAGTGCTGAACGTGCTGGCGATCCTGATCGTCGTAGGCGGGCTGATCTTTGCCACGCGCGCCAGCTATGCCCGAATGGAGACGGTGGCCGGATGGGTCGTCCCCGAGGGCGGCCTTATCCGCGTGACCGCGCGCCAAGGCGGCACCATCGAAGAGCTGCCCGTCTCTGAAGGGGACAATGTCATCGCCGGAGAGGCCCTTGCCCGTCTGCGGCTGTCGTCGGATACCGCCCTGGGCAATGCCGGCACCGCACTTGCTGCACAGCTGGACAGTCAGATCGAGGCGGTTCGCAGTCTGGCCGAGGCCGAGCGCGACAAGCTGCTGGCGGATGAGGTGGCGCTGACCGCGCAGCGCGACGCCATGGTCAACGAACTCGACCATAGTCGCGCCCGTATCGATGCCATGAGCGAGCGGCTGGATCTGGTCAGATCGAACGCCACGCGCGTCACCGAAATTGCCGAACGCGGCTATGCCAGCACCCGCAGCGTCGAAGAGGCCGAAATGGCCGTTCTGTCGGCCGAGCAGGATTTGGTGAATGTCCGCACCAGCATCATGACCATGGAACGCCAACTGGCTGACGTCGACGCACAGTTGCGTACGATCCCCATCAGCATTCGCGCGGCCGAAGCACAGGCTCGTGAGGGCGAGGCGGTCCTCGCACGTCAAAGCACCGAAATGGCCGTGCAACACACATATTATGCAGGGGCTACGGTTGCAGGGCGGGTGGTGGCACTGCCTGTCACGCCGGGACAGACCGTCGCGCCGCAGGCGGTTATTGCAGTGTTGACGCCCGAAGACTCGAGCCTGGAGGCTGAACTCTACGTGCCGTCCCGCGCGGCGGGTTTCATCGAACAAGGGCAAGAGGTGCAGCTGATGTATCAAGCCTATCCATATCAGAAGTTCGGCGTGGCCAAAGGGCGCATCACCAGCGTGTCGCGCACCGTACTGGCCCCGACAGAGGTGGCGATCCCCGGGCTGGAGATCAACGAGCCCGTGTTTCGCGTGAAGGTCGCGTTAGGCCGTGACAGCGTCACGGCCTATGGACAGGAGATGCCGGTGCAGCCTGGCATGCTGCTGTCCGCCAATGTCGTCATTGATCGCCGGTCTCTGGTCGAGTGGCTGCTTGACCCGCTTTACGCCGTAGGACGCATGGGATGAGCATCGCAGAGTTGAACTTTCGCGGGCAGCGCCGTCTGCCGGACATCCGAGGCGCCGAAGCCGCCGAATGCGGGCTGGCCTGCATGGCGATGGTCGGGCGGTATCATGGCCATGACATCGACCTGAACGGGTTGCGCCAGCGGTTCTCGCTTTCCTTGGCAGGAGCCACGCTGCGCAACCTGATGCAACTGGCTGAACAGCTGTCGCTCGCCCCCCGGGCCCTACGGGTTGGGCTGAACGCGCTGCAGAACGTACGCCTGCCCGCCATTTTGCATTGGGATCTGAATCATTTTGTCGTTCTGAAATCCATCAGCGGGCGCAAAGCCGTGATCCACGACCCCGCACGGGGCGCTCGCACTTTGACTATGGACGAGCTGTCGAACCATTTCACCGGCGTCGTTCTGGAACTCAGCCCCGCCGGGACCTTTCGCAAGGCCGCTGCCCGCATGCCGGTGCGCCTGACCAGCCTGTGGTCAAAAAGCGAAGGGATGGGCCGCGCCATCTTTCAGGTGCTGGCCCTGTCGCTGGTCTTCCAGATCGCGACCTTTGCCTTGCCCTTTCACATCCAGCTGGTCGTGGACGAGGCAATTGGACGCGCCGATCAAAGCCTGCTGGCGGTGCTGGCGCTTGGGTTCGGGGCACTGACGGTGCTGCATGCCGCGCTGGAGGCGTTGCGCAACTGGGTGTTGAGGCTGCTCGGGTCGATGATGTCGTTTCAGGTTGTGGGCCATATCGTACGCCACCTGATGCGCCTGCCGGTGCCATTCTTCGAGAAACGCCATGTGGGCGACATCATGTCTCGCATTGAATCTACCAATGCCATTCAGGATGCGCTGACGCGGGGAATGATTTCGGCCATCGTCGACGGGCTGATGGCGGTTGTTGCTGCGTTCATCCTGTTTCTCTACTCGCCCTTGCTGGGCATGGTCGTGGTGGTGTCGCTGCTGATCGTGCTGGGGTTGGGCTTTGCCTTCTATCCAGTCACCCGCGCCGCAACCGAGGACAACATTGTCGCCATGGCGTCCGAGCATTCGCACCTGATCGAGACGGTTCGCGCCATGCCCACGATCAAGCTGATGGGGGGCGAGACGGAACGTGAGGGCAAATGGCGTAACCGTTACGCTTCAGTGATCAACAGCGCGGTTCGGGTGGGCAAGTTCGAGATCACGCTTCGTTTCCTGCAGACCGCCACCATCGGGGTGCAGTCCGTGCTGGTCATCTATCTGGGTGCCAACATGATCCTGAACGCGCAGGGGTTCTCGGTGGGCATGCTGATGGCCTTCCTGTCGTTTCGCCAGACCTTCAGCGATCGCACCTTGTCGCTCGTGGACGAAATCTTCAGGTTTCGCCTGTTGAAGCTGCATCTGGAGCGGCTGTCAGACATTGTCACCGCCACGCCCGATATCGAGCCCCATGAGGGCAGCGCTGCCGCAATCAGCCAAGCCATCGAGGTTCAGGGCAAGATCGAGGTGAAGAACGTGTCATTCAGATATGGCGCAGGCGGCCCGCTGGTTCTGGATGGCGTGTCATTCTGCATTCAGCCGGGTGATTTCGTGGCGATTACCGGGGCCTCGGGCGGCGGGAAGACGACCTTGGCCAAGCTGCTTCTGGGGCTGAACCAGCCTGAAAGTGGCCAGATCCTGCTGGACGGGCGCCCCGCCACCCCCGAAATGTGGCGCGCCTGGCGCAACCGGATCGGGGTGGTGGCGCAGGACGACCAGCTGTTGTCGGGCTCGATTGCGGATAACATCGCCTTTTTCGACGCTGACATGAACATGGAGCGGGTCGTGGCCGCCGCGGCTGCGGCGCAGGTGCACGAAGACATCGTGCGCATGCCGATGCAGTACCTGTCCCTCGTTGGAGATATGGGATCGGCATTGTCTGGTGGGCAGCGTCAGCGCGTGCTGCTCGCACGGGCGCTTTATCGCAGACCACAACTGCTGCTTCTCGATGAAGGTACTGCCAATCTGGACCAGCAGACGGAAAATGCAATTGCCGACCTGATCGTCTCCCTGCCCATCACCCGTATCGTGATTGCGCATCGGCCAGCTTTGATCGAGCGAGCCACCCGTAAATTCCAGTGTGGAAACGGAAAGGTAAAAGAGCTTTCTTAGGCTCCAGACCTATCCAGCTGTTTTACTCAGGCTCCGCAAGCCGGCCTTCACGAAATGTCTGTCTAGCAACTGTATCTCTCAGGCTGTCGCGGCGGTCCATTTCTGACGGCTCCTGCAGAGGGCGTTCGCGATGGTCGAGGTGTTCCAAATTGCGCGCTGACGCTTCAGGCGCCGCGGTGGCGGGCCTCCCGGTGGCGGCGCCAGACCTCGATCATCCAGCTCAGCATAGTGGCATTCAGGATATGCCACAGGAAATGCGTCCCGAAGGGCGTGACGCCGCACAGTGGCTGGTCCAGCGTCCGAAAGGTCAGGGAGAGGATCAGGATGCCGCTGCCGACGGCAAGGCCCCGCGCAGTCTCTGGCATTCGGCGGCGCAGAAGAACCGCATAGATCAGGATCAGCAGCGGCACAGGCGCATAGCTGGCCGACGAGCCGAGGCCGGGGATCATCGCGAACAACGGGACCGTTGCCGCGGCGAAGGGAAAGAAGCCGGCGGTCACGAGCAGCGCGCTCCAAGGCCTTGCGCCGAAAAAGTCACGCGTCGCCGCGAAGATGTAAAGCAGGATGAAGGCCAAGATCGGCAATACGTCCATCAGCCCGGTCAGCCGGTTCGCGTGGGTGTGAAACAGCCACGACCCGATGCCGATCACGAACAGCACCGCCGCCAGCGCATTGCCCATCGCCATGCCCGGCCCGCGCAGCCGCCGCGCCATCACCAGCGCTGCGATCAGAAAGGCAAAGTTGGTCGTCGCGTTGATTGGCTCGGACCAGTAGTCCGGGCCAGTCCGCTCGCAATAAGCGTTCACCGGGGCCAGCCAGTCCATCACCGTCTCCTTTGCAGCGCTGCACAGGAAGTTCTAAAGCACATCCCGCGCTGTTGAGGCCAAAAGAAAGTGGTGCTTACGGAGCAAAGCAGAAGTGTCGCAAGCGCGCTGCGGAGCCAGCCCGCTCTCCCCACCGCCGGAAACATTGCGCCAGGACCTGGTCGGAAATGGCGGCGGCGCCAATGCGCATGTCGCCATGTCCATGACTCCAGACTGTTGCTCAGGACACACGTGTCGCCGCTTGATGGGCGGCCAGGCAGCGCAGCAGATCGACCACCAGAAAGAGACCCAGACTGGTGCCCAGCACCGGCAGCGCCCAACCGACAGCACAGGCCACCAGAACCCAGGTGACCCGCGCCTTGATCGGCAGCTGTGACCATGCCATGGACAGCGGCTCGCCCGCAGCGGGCCTGCGTTGCCACCACAGAACATAGCCATAGACGATGGTGACCATCAGCGCAGCGGCAATGAGCGCCATGAGGATCTGGTTCGGCAGCCCGAACAACACGCCCATGTGCAGGTCGATCCCCCATCGGATCAGTTTCGGCACGATCGTGAAACTGTCGAAGTCGGCGCGGCTGGTGACCTCCAACGTGTCAGGGTGCAGCGCGATTGTATCCACCTGGGTGGGCCAGCTGCGGTCGTATTCCCGTACCGACCACGCTTGGTCGGGCCTTGGCAGCCGGATCTCCATAAAGGGCGAGTCGATGCCCGCCGCACGTGCGGCCTCGCCGACAGCATCAAGATCGGCTAGCCGATCCTCGCGCGCCGTCAGGTCAGGCGCCCCGTGATGATGGGGGTCATGCGTCGCCGCGGCGTCGGGCGCATCGAGAGCCAGGCTGACCGAGGGGGTGACGAGACCGAGGGCTCCTCGCAAGCTGTCGATGCGGGCACCGGCGGCCTGTGACCATGTCAGGCCAGTCGCCGAAAGGAGCAGCATGCCGACAGCCGCGGTGACGCCGATAGTCGCGTGGATCCAGCGGCGGCGCTGCGCCGGCGGCATTTCCGTCACAGCGCGCCGCCGACGCGGCCCCGTCGCCCACAGGGCCACGCCACCCAGAACCACCACCCACAGCCAGGAGGCTGCCAATTCGCTGTAGTAGCGGCCCCAGTCCCCCAGCATCAGGTTGCGGTGCAGGTAATCCAGCGTAGTGCGGAATGGCAGGATGCCGCTGGTGCCATAGGTCGCCATGTCACCCCGGATGATCAGGGTGACAGGATCGACAAAGATCGTCCGGTTCTCGGACGGGCCGAGAGTGGCGTCGGAGAAAAGCACACGGGTCGTCTGGCCTGTGGCGGGCGCGGGTCGAATGGCAGACACGTTCAGCGCATGATCCAGATACGTGCGGGCGGCCTCGGCCTGAGCGGCCAAGGGCTGGGCCGCACCAG
>VGDE01000081.1 GCA_016869875.1 Alphaproteobacteria bacterium | reverse complement strand
ATGAAGCCGCTCACGGGCTCTCCTTCCTGTTCCCAGGACGGGTCAACCTCCCACAGGGCCGGGTTGGGCTTCTCGCCCTCCTTGCCGCTACCAGGCTCCTCTGCCGGCGGTTCCTCGGCCGGAGGCTCCTCTGCCGGCGGTTCCTCTGCCGGCGGTTCCTCGGCCGGAGGCTGTTCTTCGTCATCGGGCCCGCCCAGGTCAAACCGATCGTCCCACCCAAAGGTGAAATCCTCATCGTCGGACAGGTCGATGATGGTCCCATTGGGGGCTTTCAAGCGACCGGTTCGCATGTTCGAGGTGACGAGTTTCCGCCATGGCGTGCCATCTATCGAGGAGCGCTCGGCCGCCACCGAAGACAGGACCGTCATCTCGCCGCCGACCTCATCGCCCTTCTTGGGCCAGCTATTCACCAGGTCCTCTGCAGACATGGTGAGAAGCCCCGACACTTCGGGGCGGCCAGACACCACCTCGTCCTCATAAACGACGCTTTGCTCCCACTCGGCCGTGGCCTTCAGGCGCACGCCGGCGGGCGGCATCACAAACCCCCTGTCCAGCGTGCCCTCGAAAGGAATAACCTGGATAGGCTGGGTCATAGGGCCAAAGATCGAGACCAGCTTGGGCGTGTGGGTGATGGGGTCCCATTCTATGACCTTGGTGTGCCCGGCTAACAGCTCATTCACATCATCACGATTTTCTTTCGGCATGCTGATGTGGTTGTAGAATGGGGGCGTGCGAAGCTCGGGCGCCAGGTCCTGCAACGCACCCTCGTTCGGGCGCGCCACGATGTCGAGCGTCACCGTGTCTTCATAGAGGCCGATGTAGGAGGTGATCACGCCCTTCATCAACGGGATGCCGCCATACGACACGAACAGCCATTTCCCGGTCTGGATTGCCGGCGTCCTCTTGACTTCCAGCGTCAGCTGCGCCGCTTCGCCCTCCCGCAGCGCCAGGCTGGCGTCAAAAACGGCCAGGTCTTCCCGGCTGTGCGCTTCCGGAGAGAAGGCGTCGTTATAGTCGCAAAATGCAGTAAAAAGTTTCGACATCACCACTCCTCGACATCAAACGACCACTCGACATCGGACATCCATTCCGTGTCCGACATGGGGTTGATGATGATCGCGCCGTAGACAATCGGTCGGTATTCGATGCCTTGCGGGCTGCTGATCAGGCTCCCGGGGACCGGCTGGCGCCGCGGCAAAGGCCCGGCTTCCCGCACGACCGTCGGCAGATAGAGCATGGCTTGCGCGCCAGGAGGAACATCTGCCAAGGCCGGCAGGATCTTGTCTGTCCCGGATACCGAGACGATCCATTTGTTGAACGCCGGGTTTGACATATTCACCAGGGTGCCATTGACCGTGCGCCTGAACTTCACCGCGCCTTCGATGGGCGCGATGGAGGTCTTGATGAAGAGCGCAGACTTGTCTGGAAAGACGATTTCCTCTTCATTGACCCAGAGCCGCATCTGGGTTTCGAGTGTCGGGTCGTAGGTCATGGATTGGCTCCCCGGGGCTTCCGTCCGATCTGCGCAGATTTCCGGTGCGCCAGTTCCCGCTTAAGCTTGGACACCTGGCTGGCATTTCCTTCCAGCCGCATGGACTCGCCGCCCAGGAGGCCTTTGAGATCGATGCCCATCCGTCCGCTTGGCCCGGATATGGGGCCCTCGGACAGCACACCTGCGGCGGGGATGATGGAGCGCGGCGCGATGCCCTCGGCCAGCGATTCCAGGGCCGGGATACCCCAATGACGAACTGCTTCCTGGCTGAAGACGAACTCGCCCTTGTGGACCGTCCCAGCAGGCTGGTTGCGAGCGCCATGGCCGGTATAGCCGCCATCGGCGAAGCCTTTGCCGTTGCGCTCATCCTTGACGGTGATGTTGGCATCCCCACCGCCAAACAGGCCGCCAATCCAATCGTAGCCCTTGTTGACGCTCTTATGGACCCAGGTGAGAAAATCACCAATCTTTTGCATTCCGGCGAGAACAGTGCCGGCCACCGCATCGCTGACGCCAGTGAGGAAATCACCGATCTTTTTCATGCCTGCGAGAACGGTCCCGGCCACCGCGTCGCTGACACCAGTGAGAAAATCACCAATGCTAGGGAGGAGCGCCATTATGTCATCCCAGGTTGCCCAGATGATGGCTGCGATGGCTGCTACCATGGCCGCAATAGCGAGCGGGATTGCAGACGCCGCGGCCAAGGCACTGCTCCCCATCAAGGCCCATACACCCGCGACGATCAAGCCGAGGCCCTTGAATACAGCGATAGCCGCCCCCACCAGCTTCACAATCGTCAGGATATACGGAAAGACGAATGGCAGCGCCGCGAGAGACACCAAGAAAAACTGGCTGACACTGCCGAGTTCCGAGAACCACTTGGCCGCAGATATCAGCGCATCCACCACACCAACCACCGCATCCTTCACGAAGACCATGCGCTCTTGGAGAACCGGCAGGTCATTTTTCACGAAGTTCTGGATGGCCTGCATCATCGGCATTTCCAGTTTCGCGCCACCAAACCCATTCCGCATCACTTCGGCAATATCCATCGACAGCACCTTGGACTGCTCGCCCAGCCAAGCAAAGACAGCGCCAAGGCCCTTGGCCCAGGACTCTCCTTCCTTGCCGCTGACAAGGTTTGAGATCGCGTTGATGACGGTCATCACGGAGGTGCCGATGTTCATCAGGCCACCGACCACCTTGTCGGGGTCGAGGTTGCCAATGAACGCGCCGACCGATTTCAGGACGCGACGGAACAGCAGCTCCAGCAGCTCGACATAGCGTTGGAACTTGGGCGTCTTTGTAGCGCCGTCGAGTGCGGCCAGTCCGTTGCGCAGGCTGGTAAAGGCATCCTTGACGATATCGATGGCCTTGGGCACGGCCCGGCCCACAAACTTCACAAACTCCCAGAAGCCATCCACAACCGTATCAACGGCCTTGGTGATGCGGTCCCAGTTCTGATCAACGGCGTTGAACAGGTCCTTGGCGAAGCCGGTCATCTTCTGCATCGAGCTGCCGAGATAATCGGCAATCCTGTCGCCAAAGACATCCGACAGCTTGATGAGCCCGGACACCAGGGTATCCAGGGCATCGGCGCCGATCTTGGCGAAGCGCTCGATAAGTGCCAGGGTCTTCGGGTCTTCCAGATACTTGATGAGGCGCTCGATGACCTTTTCCATGGTCTCCAGCAGGCCCTTTTCCCCGATGGTCCGGATCAGGGTCTTCCAGGCCTTGTCAAGCTTGATGATGGCGCCGTTGAAAGTCTCCATCTGCGCCGCGGCAGAGCCAGCCGCAGCCTTCTGCATCTCTTTGAGGAACAGAAGGATCTCCTTGCGGCCAAACTTACCGTCCTTGATGGCCTTTTGCAGCTCCTTGCCGCTCAGCCCCATCACTTTTCCAGCCAGGTCCCAGACGGCCACATTTCGTTCGGCAAGCTGGAGGCCTTCTTCGGCCATCAGCTTGTGCTTCGTATAAGCCTGGCCGATAGCCGTCGCGATGCCTTCCATGGCGTCCGCGTTTCCGCCGATCATCGCCGTTTGTTCGACAACAGCCCGGGTCGCCATCTCGGCGTCTTCCTGGTTGAAGCCGAAGTTGCGAAGCCGCAGGAAGGTCTCTGTCAGCTCCTGTTCGGAGAAAGCCACTTCCTTGGCATAGTCGCGGATGAAGCCTTTGGCGCGGCCGTAGTCTTCCTTCACCACATTTTTCAACGCGGTGTCGATGCGCTCGAAGTCGCCGGCGATGGTGCCCACATGCCGTGCCAGCGCCGTCGCAGCGGCGGCGGCCGAGGCCGTGAAGATGCCCCAGGACGCGGTGGTCACGATCGCAATCCGGCGGGTTGCCGCCAGCAGCTTTCCGATGGTGGCGGTGATGCCACTAACCACGCCCGAGATGACGCTGCCGGCGCCCTTTACCAGGGAGGAGGCGATGCTTGCCGAGCGCCCCAGGAGGTTGAAGGACTGGATGTCGCCGAAGAGGAAGCGGGAGCTCCCCCGTGTGACCCGCCGCAGGGCGGTAGAGGCCAGGGTTGCAAACCGCACAGCCGCGGTCAGCATCTCACGCAGCTCTTGACGGAATGACCGCCCCATCTCCTCGTCCTGGCGTCGCATGAAGGCGTTCAGCGCGGCACGGGCGCGCTGGATGTCCAGATGTGTGGAGTCGCTGTCCGCCTTGATGCGCTCAAAAGCCTCTTTCATGCTCTGGCGCTGTTCGCGCGCGGACCGGTCCGAGGCAATGCCCATCTTCTTCCAGGCTTCTTGGACCTCACGCGCAGCCCGCTGCGCATCAGTTTCCATGTCGCCATAGACCTTCCGGTTCAGCTCGTCGATTTTCTTGGCCATCGCGGCGTGGGCGTTGGCAACATCTTGCAGGGATTTGGAGGCGTCGTTCCGGATCTCCATGAACTCAGCCGTCCACTTTTGCTTCATCTTCGTGGCTTGCGCCTCGGTGATGATACCAAGCTTCTTGACGGCCTTCTCGACCTCCGTCAGTTCCTTCTTGCTGTCGCGACCGATGGACTTGTTGACGGATTTGATCTCCGCTTTCAGGTTCTTCCAGGCCAGCGCGATCTGCTTGGGCGTCGCAGTGCCCGAGGCCTTCATCAGTTTGAAGTCCTTGATGAGCTGGTTCTTGGTGTCCTGTGCCGTCTTCGACTGGACGACCCCCAGGCGCTTGAAGGCCTCGGCGATTTCGCGCGCGGCTTTTTGACCCTCGGTCTCCATTTTTCCATAGACGCGCTCGTTCAGCTCCTCGATCTTCTTCGACATCACCGCGTGTGCGTTGGCGATGTCCTGCGTGGTGCTGTCGGCGCTGTTGGCCACCTTCATGAACTCTTTGGTCCATGCCTGTTTCATCTTCGTGGCCTGCGCCTCGGTGATGATGCCAAGCTTCTTGACGGCTTTCTCGACCTCAGTAAGTTCCTTTTTCGTGTCGCGTCCCATCGACTGATTGACATCGGCGATCTGGGATTTGAGCTTCTTCCAGGCAATCGCGATCTCGGCCGGGGTGGCGATGCCGGCAGCACGGATCATCTTGAAGTCGTTGATGAGGGCCAGTTTGGCAGCCTCACCGGTGCGCTCCTGGACCACGCCCAGGCGCTGGAAGGCGGCCGCGACCTCCTTCTCCATCCGCTCTGCGGCTGACACGGTGCCGTTCCTCATCTGCGCATTGACGCGCTGGATGCCGGCGTTCATTTCCAGATAGGCGCGTTCGATCTCGTCCGCAGACGCCTTGCCGCTCGTCTGGATCTTCTTGTAGGCCTCGATGTATTCGCGGCGCTGGTTCTCGGCCCAAGACTCCTGCTTGACCCCGAGCTTCTCGAAAGCCTCCGCCAGTTCCCGAGCAGCCTTCTGCCCCTCGGTCTCCATCTTGCCATAGACACGCTTGTTCAGCGCCTCGATCTGGGCGGCGTATTCGGTGTGCGCGTTTTGGAGGTCGGTCAGGGTATAGAGGCCGGAGTTGCGCATCTGCATGAACGCCTCCGTCCACTCGCGCTTCAGCTCTTCGGCCTGCTTCTCCGTGATGATGCCGAACTTCTGGACGGCCGCCTGCGCCTTTCTCCAAGTCGCGTCATTGTAGCGACCGATGGATTCGTTGGTCTTCTTGATGACGCGGCGGACATTCTCCCAGGACGCCTTGACCTCGCGCTCGGATGCGGTGGTGCTGGCCAGGATGGCCTTGTGGGCCTCCCATGCGCTTTCCTTGATCTCGCGGGCAGTCAGGTCGCTACGGATACCCAGGCGACGAAAGGCACGCTCCTGTTCCGCCAAGGCCTTTTTCACCTCGACGGACGCCTTGGCGGCCTCGGGCCCGATCTCGCTGAGGTTCTCCTGTGCCCATTTGGCCGCGTCCTTCAACGCGACCAGAGCCCGGTCGATGGACGAAAAGGCTTGCAGGGCTTCCTTTTTGGAAACCAGAAACTTCATCAACAGAGTTTCTTTTTGACTCGCCATGATCAGTCCTCATCCAAAGATTTGAGGAGCTTTTCTTCCGACTTCTTGTCAGGGTTCGCCGCAATCCTCGCTATCATATATGCGTCCCGCATCTCGTGCCGACGCCGGGCCCTGGCGAGTGTGTCAAACGCCAAGGCCTGTTGTGGGGTGTAGTCGAAGGGATCAGGATGCCCAGCGGCAATCAGGCGCTCGATGAGCGCGGCATAACTCTCCGATAGGGAGAAGTTTATGCCTCCGGTGTGGCCTCCTCGGCCTTCTCGAAGCCGAGGCGCTCCACCAGAGCCAGCAGCTCGGCCTTGAACTTTCCCAGCCGCTCCTTGCTCTTGGGGAGCGTAGCCGACAGGCAGGTGGTCAGGATTTCCGCCTCGTCAAAGGCCGTGAAGCCAGCCTCTTCTGCGCCACCTTCGTCCAGGCGGCAGGCGGCCTCGATGAGCGAGTTGACCGCGTCCTGTCCGGAATGCAGGACGGCGGCGGTGATCTGTGCGGCGTCCGAGGATTTGAACGCGCCGATCAGGATGGGGTGGCTGATCAAAAGCTGAGCAATCGTGCCCAGGCGGAGCGGATAGACCGCGAACTCACGATCGTCATCGAGCGTAATCTTACGGCTGACGGGTTTTGCGATTTGCGCAAGTGTGGACATGTGGAGAACCTTTGTTGCTGCCCTGAATATGGGTCCCCGACCGAAAAGCCGCTCGGGGTTTGCCTGGAAAGCAGATAGGTCTGTTGCGGGAGATCCAAAAAATCAGAACAAGCTTTTCGAGATAATCATCAAAAAGCCGCTGCCGCCCTTGCCGCCCGGATGCCCAACCGTATCCGATGCGCCACCGCCACCACCGCCACTGCCTGACATCGGCGCCGCGTCGCCAGCCGGGAAGGTGAGATAGCCCGGCTCATCGATTCCGCCACGCCCTTCAGTGGCTTGTGGATGGGTCGATGGAAGGTAATCCAACTCGCCGACGCCGATACCCGGTCGGCCGCCAAAGCCCAGGAACAAGGGCTTTGGCATTCCATCATATCCCCATTGGCCGGGGTCCGGCACCATCACGAACAGGCCAAACGCAAGCCAGTTTTGCATAACGGCATCCTCATAGAACCCGTAATAGTCAGGGTAAGCATCGCCTTCATTCGCCTGCCACATCCCGCCAACACCCACGCCACGCACTCCATCTTCTCCGCGGCCGCCGCCATTGAGGTAGATGGTGTAACCGTCCCCTCCCGACCGCATAAGAGTCGTGCTCTCGCCGTAGCCGTTGGCATCCACTTTTCCGATGGTCACGATGTAGCGGCCGGCCGCCAGATAGAACTCGCCATCAACGATCTGCCCGGCCGTACCACCTTGACCGCCAGAACCTCCCGCCACGCCATTGCCACCATCACCACCTGCTGCGGCGCCAATGGCGCGGACCCAGCCGGGTTGCAAAACATCGAGAAAGCCATCGTCTTCAAAGACGCAAACGCGCCCTTGAAGCACGCCAACGCCTGGCCGCGTGGAGAAGCCAGCCCAGACCTCAAAGCTCGTGTCGCTCATGATCGAGGCGTCGCCGACATCGGCCATGAGGAGGATGTCTTGATGGGCCGAAGTGTCCGGCTTGTTCAGATCATAGACGGACACCCGCAATGTGTGGATGCCGCTATATACGCCGGAATATATCAGGATGGGGCCGTTGCACCACGCCCAGTATTCTTGCTCGCGCCCAGGCTTTTGGAGGATCTCCACCTCGTAGTAGAGGGCAAATGGATCATCCGCGCCCCGGATATAGGGGGACAGGTCGAACTCGAAGGTGCTCGTGTCCAAGTTCGAGACAATGGGCGGCACCTGGTCGAACACCAGTCCGGACCCTGCACCACCAGATTCGGAAGCGGCTGCCATTCCGCTCAGGCCAAATCCACCGATCCGCATGTCAGTAGACCTTCGTGGGGATGACGACGACATCGCCAGACTGCCTCGTCTCGATGACAAGCTTCTGCGGCGTGCTCACATAGAGCGTGAGATAGGCCTTCTTCGGCCAGGGAGCCATGGTAACAGGATACACACCGGCCGGGGTATGCGCAAAGACGAAGTCAACATCGCAAGCGATGAAATACACGCCCGGCGCCAGGTCGATCTCTGCGGTTTGCGATTCCTCAACAAAGATGCCGTAGTGGGACGCATTCACGAAATCCAGCTCGGGGATCTGCAACGCGTCTGCGGAGAAGCCGACGGAAGGGGCTTGAAGATGTATCATGGCTCACCTCGCACAAGGAAAGGAGGGGCCCGAAGGCCCCTCGAAGAGGATTAGATTTCGACCGCGTAGCCGAAGGGGTGCGCCTGGCTGGCCGGGTTGCGGATCACCTTGCCGGTGAGGTTAAAGGACTGGAACTCCCCGCCGCTTTCGGCCGAGATGACCACATCCCCATCGGGGCGCAGTTCGGCACGGATGCCGGCCAGGAGCAGCTTGATGCCGCGGCTGTTGACGCCCTCGAACTTGAACTCGCCCTTGATGCCGTTGTCTTCGCTCATCAGCGACAGCGCCTTGCGGGTCGAAGAGGCCGCCGCAGTGCCGGAGATGGTCACCGAGGTCTGGGCGGTGTAGAACTTCACATAGTCGGTCTTGGGGTCATAGACATAATCCACGCCCGCAATCAGGGCCACGCCAGCCGCTTCGACTTCCAGGTTGGCCACATCGAACTTGTGGATCTCGACGATCTCGCCAGGCAGGATATTGGAGGCGGTGATGTCGATCGTGCCGGCCGTCTGGGTCAGCGTGGTTTCGCTGGACATGAACGAGGCCCGGAAGGTCTCCCAGCGCGCTTCGCCCAGCGTCACCGCCAGGGTTGCCGATTTGGTCGTGGTCATGGTGGCCACGATTTCGTTCTTCCAGGACTTCTCGGCCACTTCGACCTCGGGAGTCCAGGACACCTGGTCCACAATGCCCATGTGGCGGAAACGAGTATCGCCATCAGCCTTGAAATAGGCCTCGGCGAAAAGGACGGTGGCGTTCTCGCCATTGGGAAGGAAGTTAGTGGCCATCGAAGGCTCTCCTTGGGTTCATCTGATCATCTTGCGGGGAATATGAGTCCCGCGCGCGCGGGCTTGCCGCTCACAAGTCGCGGTTAAACACGACCTCCACCGACATCACCATCATCGTCACATCGGGCCGGCCGGGCTGGGGTTTGATGTCGCACGCCAGGTTCGGCACTTCGCGATCGGCGAGCAGTCGGGGCAGACGGGAGGCTTTCAAGGCGCGCAGGAAGTCCAGCCAGATCCGGTTGGCCTCGACACGCAGCGCGTCCGGGTCATCGTGGTCCTGCAGCGCCACTACGATGTAGGGCTTCATCCGCCACTTGGTGGTCCACTGCTTGTAATCCGGGTTCTCGGCCGATTGCGAACCGCTCCGCACGATCACGAGGGGAAGATCGGAGGGCGTGCCCTCGGTCTGTCCGTCTATGGACAGCGGATAGCGGCGATCCACCTCGACGGGCAGCCCCAGCGTGGAGGCAACTTCGATGAGGCACTGCATGATCTCTTCGGCACGGTCAGTCATCACTTGAATCCTTCGACGATGTATTCTTGGAGGAGGTCGCCAAACCGCTCGAGGTGGCGCTCGGAAATGGACTTGAGCTGCGCGTCATCGGGGAGTTGTGGGATCTCCACCTGGTCCCGCAGCACGCCGACAAGCTCAGGCTTCGGCTGCACTTTGGGGGCGCTGGACCGCGTTCCCGTCTTCACATAAGCGGGGCGCTGGAAAACAAGGCCCGTCTTGGTCACGAAGGTCTTCGCGCCAGGGATTACCTTCTTGCGGTCGTGGATGCGGAGCTTCTTGTCCTTGGCGCGGATAATGCCGCCGGTTTCCTGAATGACCGCCATGGGCGCGTGATCGAGGACGACAAGTGTGCCGTCCCGGCCGACGACATACCGAACGGCCTTCTTCCGGCGCGACGACAGACCATCACTGTCGCCATGCCCGTTTGTCTTTTCGTCTTCGACAAGCCCCTTGACCCGCTCCTTGACCACAGAGCGACCGATGACACGGCCGGCCTTCTTGGCCGCCCGCACAACCTCCCGCTTGAAGGTCTTGGCATAGTCTGGCTTGAACGGCTTGCCGGCCCTGGTGCGCAGAATGTTCGACATTTCCACCCCTCAGCAGATAAGGGTGAGCATGCCGGCGCCGGTGCGGCGGGGCTGGGTCAGGACACGGAACGACTGGCCGTCGAACTGCACGACAGAACCAGCCTCGATGCCCGCGGCGTCCTTTTCCCTGATAGCGACACGGTTGCGCTGGACGATGGCCTCGGTGCCACTGTCATCCACTTCCAGGGTCTCGGCCTTGCGGGAGACGATGGCCCGATGGACGCGGCCGTTGATCACGACCGGCTCGACAACGGAGGAGGCCAGGATGGGGCCGGACAGGTCGTGGATACCCACCCCCGCCCCGGATTTCCGGTACACCTCGCATTCCATGAGGCCGGGGAGCGGGCACGGCTCCACCGCGACGATATGATAAGTACTGCCTGCCACGACAAAGATTCCCTTGGCAGAAACAGGGACAGCCTTCGAGACGACCAGTTGCGCGTTGTCGGAATAGTATTGCTCGCCACCCTCGCGGCGCACCTCGCCAGGAACATCGTTGATGACGACACGGCAGGCCACTTCGGCCCCGCCGCCCGCGGGACGGTAGGAGGCCGGTCTTGACACCGGGCTGTGCAGGAAGGCGCGGGCGTGGGGTGTCATGGGTTATCCAAAGAAGAAGGCCGCCCCGAAGGGCGGCCGGGTGTCTTACGGGTTGGTGTCGTTGTCGCCGGCGCCGATATCGACCTCGAAGATCGCCTCGGGGCGGCTGCAGATGTGGAGGGTGTTGGTCGAGACTTCGTACTCGAAGCCCTTCTTGTGGTCCTTGGGTTCGACGCTGACATAGCGCATGAAGCCCGGCTCGTTCAGCACATCCACGAAGTCGCCAGGGGTGACGATCGTCTTGTACATCCCGGCAACACCGCGCGGAATGACCACACCGCGGCCGGACGCCAGGCCCGAACGGTTGTAGTCGTAGATGTCGAAGCCGGCAAAGCGGAAGGGCGTGACAGGCGAGCCTTCCGGACGGGCCAGGTCTTCCCAGCGCTTGAAGGCCTCCATGGTCTCGGGGTGCCAGCGCAGCTGGTCGAACAGCTCGCTGTTGGCCTGGATCTCATAGGCGCTGGGCAGCGCGTTGCCGATTTGCAGGCGGTCATCGATCAGTCGCTTCAACGCCGCAAACTTCATCCGCAGGGCGCCGGGTGCAGGGTTGGCCGCATCCAGTTCCAGACCCAGCACGGGGTTGGCAGGGGTGTTGTAGTAAGCCGAACCGCGCAGGTCGGCCACGGTGGCGCCGGCGTTGTTGATGACGCGACCCAGGATGCCGGCCAGGCGCGCGCGCTCGTGGTAGTCATCCAGCGAAACGAAGACCTGCCCCAGCTTGCGGTCCTGCACGGATTGCAGGGACTCGCGGGTCACCTCACCGGTCCGACGGATGGACTGGATTTCAGCAGGGCCAACATCAAAGGTCTTGCCGACCTTCGGCGCCGCCAGGGCGAAGTTCTTCCGCTCGCGGCTAACTTGCGACAGGGTGATGACCGTGCCCCAGGTCCCGTCGGTGAGCGCCGGCAGGGTGGCGGACTCGACATCGATCGACGCGTTGCGGTCGGAGATGTTCTCGACCTCGAACAGGGTCGAAAGCGGGGTGCGGACCGCGGGGAAACGCGTCACTTCATTGGCACGCAGCGTCAGCTCGAGCGTGCTAAAGGCGTTATCGGAATGGACGATCGAGTTAGCCATTTCTGGTTCCTTTGGGATTAGCGCCGCAGCGCTGCGTTGTAGGCGTTGCGGATTTCGTCCGCTCGGCTGGAATATGAGTCCCCATTTCCACCGCTTGCCGCGGGAGGGGTGTTGTCGGTCTCAATTTTCTCGTCGGCTTCTGCCTTGGCCTTCCAGAGCGCCTTGCGGACCTCGGCCAGGTCGGCCTTGGCCGCGATAAAGCCATCGGCTTTGTCGGAGGCATCGAAGACGCGGCAGGCGGAACGAATGTCGGCCTCGTGCTGGGCCTGGACTGCGGCCGCGGCCGCATCGGCCTCTTCCTTGGCCTTGGCTTCCGCCTCAGCCGCAGCGGCGGCCTCCGCTTCTTCCTTGGCCTTGGCCTCGGCCTCTTCTTTCGCCTTGGCCTCGGCTTCAGCGGCCGCTTTTGCAGCCTCATCATCCTCGGCGGGGGCCTCGTCGGTCTCGGCAATCACCAGGGCCGCAGGGGCCTTGATCATTTTCGCCAGGTCAGGGCGCACACAGGCAACCATGGCCACGGCATCGACAACTTCATCACACAGCCCCAGGGCCAGCGCCTCATCGGAGGTCAGCCAGACATCCCCTTCGGCCATCATGGCCCGGAAGTCTTCGCCACCCTCGACATCACCCAGGGTGCGTTGCCGCTTTGCGGTATAGGCAGCCGCCAGTTGGTTGTTCATCTTGTCCAGGAGCTCGGCCGTCTTGCGGATTTCCGCGGCGCTGCCCATCGAGAAAGCCCAGGCCTCATGGATCATCATGAAGGAGTTCTTGGGCATCACGACCTTGTTGGCGCAGACGGCGATATAGGAGGCGATGGAGCCAGCAAGGGCGCCGACACGCACCACAACAGTGGCCTTCATCGAGGCCAGGGCATTGCCGATAGCGTAGCCTTCAAAGACATCGCCGCCCGGGCTGTCCAAGGTATCGATGGTGATGGTCTTGCCTTCGCCATCCATGGCTTTCATGGCTTTGATGATGTCGCTGGCGCGCACATCCCAGCCGACTTCTCCATTGATGGAGATTTCGTTGGCGTCATTCTTGACGACCAGGGCATTGGCGAGTTTCGCGCCCTGGGTGCGGAATGGCACCACATTCGATGGCGCTTCGATCTGGTCCGACATACCGTCCTCACAATCCTTGTTTGGGCAGATATGAGTCCCCCGGACACAGGCGCGCCCGGGGGTGGATCAGAGGTCGATATTCTCGTCAGGGTCACCGTCCCCGCCGTCATTGGGCAGGACAAAATCGAACTCGCTGTTTCGCGCCTGCGAACCGCCCGACCGCGTGGTGTAGCGGGGATCGCTATCCATGACGATGCCGAGGGACTTGATCTTTTTCAGTTCGGCCACCCGCTCTGCCAGGACCAGATCGGGATCGCCCCCACGATCCCGAACCACTTCCGACCAGGTTTTGTAGCCGCTCCGGATGGCCAGGGTATCAGCCTGGTTTTCCTGGAACGGGTTAACAATCGGCATCGGCGCGCCACGCCATTCCACCCGCAGGTAATCCTGCAGCGTCGTGCCGGCCTTCGGGGTCCATTTTCCCGAGGCATAGGCAGCCAGCACAAAGGCACGCCAGGCGGGGTTGCAGAACTGGCGGATCATCACCCGGCGCCAGATGAGCACCTGGGCAAAGAAATCCATGATCCGAATCCGCATCATCCGCTCGTTGGCGCCCGGAGGCGTGTCGCCCGTGACCAGCTCGTAGGGGGCCCCGACCGTCGCACAGATGCGCTGCAACTGGCGGCGCACGAAAACGTCATAGGTCTGTCCGACCTCTTTCGGCAGGGCCGCATTGACCTTGTAGCCAGGAGCCACGGGGACATAGGCACCCGGGGCCAGTTCTGGCATCAAATGCACAGGGTCTTCGGGCTTCCAGACATTCCCAGCCGCGTCGAGTGGCGTGCCTTCGGGGTTGCCATCGGTCCCATCGGAGACACCTACAGGCGCCGAGGGCGAGCTGACATCGG
>VGDE01000080.1 GCA_016869875.1 Alphaproteobacteria bacterium | reverse complement strand
AAAATAGACGCCGCTGGTCAGCTCGCGCACGATCAGGATGTCCAGGCCCGCCACGACCTCGCGCTTGAGGCTGCTGAAGTCTGCAAGGGCGTCGAAACACTGCGCCGGGCGCAGGTTGGCATAAAGGTCCATCTCCTTGCGCAGGCGCAGCAGGCCGCGCTCGGGCTTGACGCTGAAGTCCAGCACGTCATAGGCCGGGCCGCCCACGGCGCCCAGCAGAACCGCATCCGCCGCCAGTGCCTTGGCCATCGTCTCGTCCGTCAGCGGGACGCCATGCGCGTCATAGGCCGCGCCGCCGACCAGGTCGTGACTGACGTCAAAGGACAGGCCGCGGTTCGCCTGGAACCAGTCGATCACCTTGACGACCTCGGCCATGACTTCGGGGCCGATCCCGTCGCCGGGCAGGATGAGAAGCGAATAACGGTCGGACATGAACCCTCCTTCTGGCGCGGCAGGTTGCTGCGGGCCGCGGCGCAGGGCCGGGTTAGACCCCCCCTGCCCAAGGGTCAAGATTCGGAGGAAAGATCACGGCGAGTTGCCTTGCGCCACGCGTCCTGCTGGCCGACCCTGTCCGGCGTCTGAGCGATGAGGAATGCGATGAAAAGCTGGGATGTCATCATGATCGGAACGGTGGCCGCGGGCGCGATCCTGCTGGCCGTCAATGCCTGGGCGCAGCCTGCCGACGGCATGCCGGGGGACCGGCTGGTCGTGCCGCTGCCCGACCTGTCCCACCTGAGCGACGCCGACGCGCAGCAGCTGACGCGCGAACTGGCGCAGATGAACGTGATCACCTCTGAATGTCCGGGGTTCGAGGTCAGCGACCCGGAATGGCAGCTGATGAACGGCACCACCGACGCGCTGACGGACCGGCTGGGGATCGACCCGGTGGTCTATGACCGCGAATACTTCCGGCCGGCTTTCAGCCTTCTGGACGATCCTGCCAGCTGCGGGCAGCTGGGTCCCCAGGTGCCGCAGCTGATCGCGCGGCTGGAGCAGATGGGCGGCAGCACGCAGCCGGTGACGCCCGACCTGTCTCCGGCGCAGGACCAGCCGGAAACGGCCGCGCAGTCTGGGGACCAGCCCCCTGCGGAATGACCGCCGCTGCCACTGATTTGCGCATCTTGCAGCCTTCTCCGCGTTGGCCCAGCTTGGCCGCGGGGAACGGAGGACAGGATGCCCAGATTTTCGGCGGGAATCGTCAGCCTTGTGCTGGCCTACATGCTCAGTCAGTTTTATCGCGCCTTCCTGGCCGTGCTGTCCCCGGTGCTTCAGGACCAGGTGAGCGCGACGCCGGGCGACCTGGCGCTGGCGTCGGGGCTGTGGTTCATCGCCTTTGCGGCCATGCAGATCCCGGTGGGGGCGGCACTGGACCGGCACGGCCCCCGACGGACGGTAGCCTGGCTGCTCGCACTGGGAGGCGGAGGCGGCGCGGCCGTCTTTGCGATGGCTGGCGCGCCCTGGCACCTGCATGTCGCGATGACCCTGCTGGGGATCGGCTGCTCGCCCGCACTGATGGGGCCTTACTACATCTTTGCCCGTGAATATCCGCCTGCCGCCTTTGGCACGCTGGCGGGGGTTCTTGTGGGCTTTGGCTCGCTCGGCAACATCCTGGGCGCGTCCCCTTTGGTCTGGGTGATCCAGGCGGCGGGATGGCGGACGACACTGTGGGGTCTGGCGGCCCTGACGCTGCTGGCCGGCGCGCTGGTGCTGGCCACGGTGCGCGACCCGGCCCGGCTGGGCCAGGACCATCCCCAAGGCTCGATCGGCCAGATCCTGCGGCTGCGGGCCTTGTGGTTCATCCTGCCGCTGTTTGCGGTGAACTATGCCGTCACGGCCGCCATTCGCGGGCTTTGGGCGGCGCCTTGGCTTGAACAGGTGCATGGGGCGGATGCCACCCAGATCGGGCGCGTCACGCTGGCCATGGGCCTTGCAATGGTGGCGGGCAGTTTTGCCGTGGGTCCCGCCGCGCGCCTGCTGGGCAGTCCGCGCCGCGCCACGATGGTCTTCTCCGGCGTCATGATCGCTATCCTGTCGGTCATGTGGACGCAGCCGGCCCTGCCCCTGGGCATGGTGACGCTGGTCCTGGTGATCCTGGGCTTCTTCGGCTCGGCCTATCCGCTGCTGATGGCGCATGGGCGGTCATTTCTTCCGCCCCATCTTGTCGGGCGGGGGGTGACCTTTCTCAACATGTTCTCGATCGGAGGCGTGGGGATCATGCAGTTCGCCTCGCGTCCCGTATATGCCGCGGCCGAGGGCGCCTATCCTCCGGCGCAAGCCTTTGCTATGCTGTGGCTGTTCTTCCTGGTCCCGCTGGTGGTCGGGTTTCTTTTGTATTTCCTGACGCCCGAGGCCAGGCATGACTGACGCGCCCCTGGTGGTCGCCCCCAACCTGAAGCGCCGCCTGTCGGGCGTGACGGCAACCGTGGTCCGCCTGATCCCGGTGCAGGCACGCCTGATCGACATCGCCGCGACCGGACCCGGCCTGCCGCCCGATCTGCCCCACATTCCGCTGGTCCGCGCGGCCACGCTGCCCCGCGACCGCTGGCGCGTCTGGCACGCACGGCGCAACACCGAGATGGCCTTGGGCCTGATCCTGCGCCGCCTGCTGCGCCGCAGATACCGGCTGCTGTTCACCTCGGCCGCCCAGCGACGGCACACGGGCTTTACCCGTTGGCTGATCCGGCAGCAGGACGCGCTGATCGCGACCTCGCCCCAAGCGGCCAGCTATCTGGAGCGTCCGGCCACGGTCATCCTGCACGGCGTCGACACGAAAGTCTTTCAGCCAGCCCCGGACCGCAGGGCGCTGCGGCAAGACCTGGGCCTTGACCCCGATGCGGTGCTGATCGGCTGCTTTGGCCGGGTGCGCGCGCAAAAAGGGGTGGACCTGCTGGTGCAGGCGGGGCTGGATCTTCTGCCCTCGCGTCCACGGGTCCAGATCATCCTGACCGGCCGCATCACCCCGGACAACCGCGCCTTTGCCGACGACCTTCAGGCCCGCATCCGGGCCGCAGGGCTGTCCGATCGCATTCGCTTTCTGGGCGAACTGCCTTGGGACCAGGTCGTGCGTCATTACCAGGCGCTGGACCTTTTCGCTGCCCCCGCCCGGTGGGAGGGGTTCGGCCTGACCCCGCTGGAGGCAATGGCCTGTGCCGTGCCCACCGTCGCCGCCCGCGCCGGCGCCTACGAAACGCTGATCCGCGACAACGAGACCGGCAGCTTGGTGCCGCGTGACGATGGCCCGGCGCTGACGGATGCCTTGGCACGCTGGCTGGACGACGATGCCGCCCGCGCCGCTGCGGGTCAGGCCGCCCGCGCGCATGTGATCGCCCACCACGCCATCGAGGGTGAAGCCCGTGCGCTGGTGCAGGTTTATCACGACCTGTTGGCGCGGCCATGATCCCGCGCCGGCTGTCATCGGGCCTGCTGCCCCCGCGCCTGGGCTTTGCCGCCGCCCGGCTCGTGCGCGCCGAAACGCCATTGGCCGAACATTCGGTGCCGCAATCGGCGCTGCTGGACGATCTGCACGGCCGCGACGTTGCCTTGATCGGCAATGCGCGGGCGCTGGCCCAGGCCCGGCATGGCGCGAATATCGACCGGGCCGATCTGGTGATCCGCATCAACCGCGCGCCCCTGCCCTCGGCCGACAGCCACGGCACGCGGACCGACTGGTTGGCGCTGGCGACGCGCCTGCCCAATGCCGACCGCGCCCGCCTTGACCCCCGCCGCATCCTGTGGATGTCGCCCAAGCGCAAGCGCCTGGACTGGACCAGCGCCTCGAGCCCCGGCTTTTACCTGCACCCGCTTGCGGACTATCAGGCGCTGCGGGATCGCCTGGCGGCCCCGCCCACCACTGGCGCGATGATGATCGACCTGGCCCTGCGCGCGCCCTTGGCCAGCCTGACCCTCTACGGCTTCGACTTCTTTGCCAGCCTCAGCCTGTCGGGCCGGCGCAAGGCTGCCGACGTGCCCCATGACTTCGCCGCCGAGGCGGCCTGGGTCCAGGACCTGCTGCGCCATGACCACCGCCTGAAAATGGTTCACTGATTGAACTTGCATGCGATCTCCGGTCTGCCACCCTGTCGGTGCCCGGCGCCATCAACAACAGGCACGACCAGCAGATGACGCACACCATCCAGGCGTTTCCGGCCTCTTCGGTGCTGCTGTGCAGGGTGCCCGCGCAGGCGCAGGATCATGGCGCTTGTGGCGTGGACAAGATGCGCAACCTTGTGCTGAAGTTCCCCGGCCGCTTCATCGGCGTGGCCGGCAGCGCACGACCTTTCTCGCGACGGCCGGTCATAGGACAGGCCGCCTGTCCCCTGGCGGCACCCTGGTCGAGCGGCAGGACCTTGCGACATTCAGAAGGCCCGTGCGAAAGCTTGTGGTGACAATGCCCGGGGCCTCTGAACGCTCCATCGCGGTAGAGGCGCATTTCGTCACCGCCGGGCAGCTGGCGGACCTGCAGGGCCCCGACGAACCGGACATCAACCTGCGCAGCGATGCGGCCTGTATCCTGACTTCGTGCCCATGCTGACAGGCTGCTGCTCGGATGCGGCAGCATTCGAGGGTTTCGGCATCCCGATCCTGTAGCACGATGTGGCACGATTCGGCGCTGAACAACTGGGACGTGCTGCGCCCAGCCTTGGGCATAGTCGCGCTTCGAACAGCGAAGCGCGACTATGCCCGCATCCTGACGCGCCTGCTGGTCAAGGAAACAGGCGCGGATCTTGTTGCATTGGCCTGCGACGCGGCGCTGTCGGCGGCACAGATCGCCGATCAGGCGCGGCGCCAGCAGGATGGCTTGACGGCGCTGTCGATTCTTGCGGCACGCGGCTACCGTCCGCCTGCGGATGCACCCGTGGGGCGGGTGACGCCGAACATCGCCGTGCAGGGACCGGTTACCCTTGACGCCCTTCGAACCCCTGCAATTCCGGGCGGTCGTGCAGGGGCAGTGGGGGCAAGACCCTTTCCATGACCCCCCGTTTGCGGTAAACGCCCCCGACCGCAGGAAAAGGAGTCCCCCCGAAATGGGTTATAAAGTCGTCGTCGCCGGCGCCACGGGCAATGTGGGCCGCGAAATGCTGAGCATCCTGGCCGAGCGCCAGTTCCCGGTGGACGAGATCGCCGTTCTGGCATCGCGTCGCAGCCAGGGGACCGAGGTCAGCTTTGGCGACAAGACCCTGAAGGTCAAGGACATCGAGCAGTTCGATTTCACGGGCTGGGACATCGCGCTGTTCGCCATCGGCTCGGACGCGACCAAGGTGCACGCGCCCCGTGCGGCCGAAGCCGGCTGCGTCGTGATCGACAACTCGTCGCTGTATCGCTACGACCCGCAGATCCCGCTGATCGTTCCGGAAGTGAACCCCGAGGCGATCCACGACTACAAGAACAAGATGATCATCGCCAACCCCAACTGCTCGACCGCGCAGATGGTGGTGGCGCTGAAGCCGCTGCATGACCGCGCCCGCATCAAGCGCGTCGTCGTCTCGACCTATCAATCGGTCAGCGGCGCCGGCAAGGAGGGCATGGACGAGTTGTGGGACCAGACCAAGGGCATGTATGTCCCGGGCCAGGAAAAGGAACCCAGCAAGTTCCAGAAGCAGATCGCCTTCAATGTCATTCCCCAGATCGACGTCTTCATGGAAGACGGCACGACCAAGGAAGAATGGAAGATGGTGGTCGAGACCAAGAAGATCATCGACCCGTCGATCAAGGTCACCGCGACCTGCGTGCGCGTCCCGGTCTTTGTCGGCCATTCCGAGTCGATCAACATCGAGTTCGAGGACTTCCTGGACGAGGACGAGGCCCGCGACATCCTGCGCGAAGCCCCCGGCATCCTGGTCGTCGACAAGCGTGAACCCGGCGGCTACACCACGCCTGTCGAATGCGTGGGCGATTATGCCACCTTCATCAGCCGCATCCGCCAGGACGGCACGGTCGAGAACGGCCTGAACCTATGGTGCGTCAGCGACAACCTGCGCAAGGGCGCCGCCCTCAATGCGGTGCAGATCGCGGAGTTGCTGGGCAACCGGGTTCTGAAAAAGGGCTGACGACTTGTTCGACTGGATCACCGGTCTTTTGCAGGGCGGCGGGGCTTGGGCCATCGCCGCCCTGATGCTGCTGGAAAACGTCTTTCCGCCCATCCCATCGGAACTGATCATGCCGCTGGCGGGCTTCAACGCCGCGCGGGGCGGCACGCCCTTGTGGCTGGCGGTGCTGGCAGGCGGCATCGGATCGACGCTTGGCGCGTGGTTCTGGTACGCCCTTGGCCGCAGATTCGGGCCGGACCGCCTGCACCGGCTGGTCGCGCGGCATGGCCGCTGGCTGACACTGACCCCGTCGGAACTGACAGGCGCGCAGGGCTGGTTCGCACGGCACGGCGCGGCAGCGGTGTTCTTTGGCCGCTTCCTACCCACCATCCGCACGCTGATCTCGGTTCCCGCCGGACTGGCCCGGATGCCGACCGGACGCTTCCTGCTCTACACCGCTCTCGGCAGCTTCATCTGGTGCGGCAGCCTGGCGCTGGCAGGCTATGCGCTGGAGGGCGGGTATCAGGCCGTCAGCCATTGGATCAACCCGATCTCGACCGCCATCGTGGTGGCGATCGTCGCAGTTTACCTGTGGCGGGTGATCCGTTGGCGGCCCGAGGCCTGAGCCGTCAGATCGACACCCACCGTCGGCCGCCCTCTTCGGCCTGCAGCAAGGTGCCTTCGCTGATGTCGTGCAGCAGCCCGTGCAGCGACAGCGTGCCGGATTCGACCGCGGCGCGCACAAAGGGAAAGGTCATCAGGTTCTGGATCGACACCAGCACCGCCTCGCGCTCCAGCGCACCGACCTGATCCTCGGCCGGCAGCTCCTTCACGCGCTCGTATCCCGGCCGCAGGATGTCCATCCAGCGGCCGACAAAGCTGGTCTTTTCCTCCAGTTCCGGTGCGGCGCCCGAACACATCGCGTGGCACCCGGCCACGCCTCCGCACCGGGTATGGCCCACGACGATCAGATGCGTGACCTTCAGCGCCTGCACCGCATATTCGACCGCGGCCGAGGTCCCGTGCTGCAATCCGTCAGGCGCATAGGCCGGAACCAGATTCGCGATGTTGCGGTGGATGAAGAATTCGCCCGAATCCGCGCCAAAGATGCTGGTTACATGGACACGGCTGTCGCAGCACGAGATCACCATCGCGCGCGGGCGCTGTCCTTCGTCGGCCAGGCGGCGGAACCAGGCGCGGTTTTCGTTATAGGACGTCGCCTTCCAGCCATGATAGCGCTTGATCAGATATTGCGGCAGCGGTGACAGGTCGTGCATCGGGAACCTCGTTTTCTGCACTGTCTGATAGGCCGGGATTGAGACAAATTCGAGCCTTTTCTTAAGCCTGCCTCAAGGCTTTCTTCATCGCTTGCGCCCATGGTCGGGCCGTGCGGGGACAGATCCCTTCGGAGGTGCGGATGGCACAAATCTCGGCCTTGGCCATATCAGAGTCTGTCCGCGTGGACAGCCGCCGCGTGGCAGAGATCGTCGCCGAACTGGGCGAGACTGCGGCGCAGCATGTCATATCGCTGGCGCTGGAACAGCTGGCCTCGGCCCTGGGCCAGGTGGATGCCGCGCTCGACCGGGGCGACGGCGCACAGGCCGTGGCCCATGCCGAACGCATGTCGCGCCTGTCCTGGCAGATCGGGCTCTTGTCCCTGGCAGGTGTGGCCATGGACCTTGGCAGCACCGTCGAGCGGGGTGACCACGCGGCGCTGGCGGCCATCCGCGCGCGCCTCATGCGGGTGGGAAACCGGTCGCTGACCGCGATCTGGGACCGAACCGCCCTGGGGTGACGCCCGGCGGGGTTGCAGGGCCGCGCCCAGGCTGTAGGCTGGCGCCGTTCTGCCAAGGAAGATGCCATGACCCCCGAATTCGCCTCCGCCTCCGATACCACCCGCCCGTTATGGCTGGTCTGGAGCGGCGATCCGCTGCCATCGGAGGCTGGCACCTGGCCTGAGGCCAGCGGCTTTGTCGCCCGGCCGGGCCAGATCTGCCTGCTGCCCGACGGTTCGGGCAGGGTGCGGGGCGCCTTGATGGGCTTGGGCGACCGTGCCAAAGCCGGACGAGAGCGGTTCGCGCTTGCCCGTGCGCATGCGCTGCCGCCGGGAGACTGGCAGTTGGCCGCGCTGCCCGAGGGGCTGGACCCCGACCAGTTGGCCTTGGGCTGGCTGCTGGGCCAGTATCGTTTTGCCCGTTACAAGGGCACCTCCAGCCAGGGACCGGGCCTTGTCTGTCCGCAGGGCGTGGACGCGCGTCGGGTTGTGGCGATCGCAAAAGGCGAATTCCTGACGCGCGACCTGATCAACACGCCTGCAAACGACCTTGGCCCCGAGGCGCTTGAAGCGGCCGCCCGCACGCTGGCCGAGGCCGTCGGCGCGCGGGTCGAGGTGATCTCGGGGCGGGCGCTTCTTGAACGAAACTTCCCGCTGATCCATGCGGTCGGCCGCGCTGCCGCCGCCGAGCCGCGCCTGATCGACATCCGCCTGGGCGACCATGGGCCGATGCTGACGATCGTGGGCAAGGGCGTGTGCTTTGACACGGGCGGGCTGAACCTCAAGCCGGGCGCCTCCATGGGGCTGATGAAAAAGGACATGGGCGGGGCCGCGACCGCCCTTGGCCTTCTGAAGATGCTGACCGGCACCGGGGCGGCTGCGGGGCTGCGCCTGCGCGTGCTGATCCCGGCCGTGGAAAACAGCGTCGCGGGCAACGCCTTTCGCCCCGGTGACGTTCTGGCCAGCCGCAAGGGCCTGACGGTCGAGATCAACAACACCGATGCCGAGGGCCGGCTGGTGCTGGCCGATGCCATGGCCTATGCGGCCGAGGAAGGTCCCGACCTGATGATCTCGCTGGCGACGCTGACGGGCGCGGCGCGGGTGGCGCTTGGACCGGATGTGCCGCCCTTCTATTGCGATGACGACGCCACTGCCACGGCACTGCAGCAGGCGGCGATGCAGGTGGCCGACCCCTTGTGGCGCATGCCCTTCTGGGACCCGTACGAGCCGCAGATCGAGCCGGACATTGCGGACCTGGACAATGCGCCTTCGGGGGGCATGGCGGGGTCCGTCACCGCGGCGCTGTTCCTGCGCCGCTTCGCCCAAGGGGCGGGCCGCTATGCGCATCTGGACATCTATGGCTGGCAGCCCGCCGCCGCGCCGGGCCGTCCGAAAGGGGGCGTGGGACAGGGTGCGCGCGCCATCCTGGCAGCGCTGCCTCAGATCCTGGGCTGAGGGTATGGACCGCCGCCTGACCCCTGCCACGGATCGCGTGGCGCTGGACCGCCTGCGCGGGCAGTTGGAGCGTCCCGCCTTCACGCCGGGGCGCGCGGCGCGCCTTGCGGTGCCCCTGGCCGACCTTTTGACGGCTCCGGACGGCCGCCGGGACCGGCAGGTCAATTTCGGCGCCGACCTTGCCGTGATCGAGGAACGCGGTGACATGGCCTTTGTGCAGGCATCACTGGACGGTTACTGCGGCTGGCTGCCCGCGGCCGCCCTGACCTGCGATCTTCCGCCCCTGACGCATCGGGTCATGGCGCCCGCCACCCATGTCTATCCCGCAGCCGACATGAAACAGCGCGAGGTGATGTCCCTTTCGATCGGCGCCCGCCTGGCCGTTGCCGAGGTCGGGGACCGTTTCGTGCGCCTTGCCTCCGGCGGCTTCGTGCCGGTGCAGCACGTCACCGACCGCCCCGCCGCCGATCCGGTGGCTGTTGCCGAAAGCCTTCTGGGCACGCCCTACCTGTGGGGCGGCAACAGCCGGTGGGGCATCGACTGCTCGGGGCTTGTTCAGGCGGCCCTGACCGGCTGCGGCCTGCAGTGCCCCGGCGACAGCGACCTGCAGCGGGATGCCTTTCCCGTCACCGACGCCATCCGCCGCGGCGACCTGCTGTTCTGGCCCGGCCATGTGGCGCTGGCCGTGTCAGAACACCTGATGATTCACGCGACCGCCTGGACCATGTCCGTCACGCATGAGCCGATCCGCGACGCCATTGCCCGCATCAATGCGGCAGGCGAGGGCCCGTTCCAGGGTGCCCGCCGCCCCCGTGCCTGAACCTTGGCATCCTGCATCGCCAAGAGTCCTGCCGCCGACGGGGGCGACGTTTCCGTCCGGCGCTACAGGTTGAAGACCCGCTCGGGCTGAACCATGCCGCCCTGATAGCGGCCGATGCAGACTGGCCCCGTGGCGTCGGACACCCAGACCAGCTCGCCCCATTCCGCGCCCGTCGTCACTTCGCCCGGATTGCCATTTCGGATGCGGATCGCGCCCTCGGGTGTTGCGCGCAGCATCGGCAGGTCGGCCAGCCCGGTTTCCAGCGGCAGGACCTGCCCGTCCAGCCAGTCCTGCGCCTCGCGGTCGATCCTCTCGAAGGCTACGCCGTCCTCGGCCTCGAAGGGACCCGACCAGGTGCGGCGCAGGTGCGCGACATGACCGAGGCAGCCCAGCTTGCGCCCCAGGTCGCGCGCGATCGAACGGACATAGCCGCCCTTGCCGCAGACCATTTCCAGGCGTGCGGAACCCTCGCCGGCCTCCAGCAGGGTCAGGCTTTCGACCCATAGCGGCCGGGCGGCCAGTTCCATCTCCACACCTTCGCGCGCGAGGTCATAGGCCCGCTCGCCCTCGACCTTGACGGCCGAAAACGCCGGAGGGACCTGCATGATCTCGCCGGTAAAGGGGGCCAGAGCCTCCTGGATCTCGGCGGCGGAAGGTCGCGCCTCGGACTGCCGCAGCACCTGCCCCGAGGCATCGTCGGTGGTTGTCTCGGCGCCCCAGCTTACGGTGAAGTCATAGCATTTCAGCGCATCCGTCACGATCGGCACGGTCTTGGTCGCCTCACCCAGGGCCACGGCCAGAACGCCGGTGGCGTCGGGGTCCAGCGTTCCGGCATGGCCCGCCTTCTTGGCGTCCAGCGCCCACCGCACCTTGGCCACCACCGAGGTCGAGGTAACCCCCGCAGGCTTGTCGACGATCAGCCAGCCGTTGATGTCCCGGCCCTTCTTGCGCGCCATTGCGAACCTCCAGAATGCAAGGAACGGGGCATAACGCCGCGCCCCGCAAGGGTCAACGCCCCGTGCCGATCACTCCGGCTGGCCGACCAGCCCGATGATCGGTCCCATGCTGCGCCCGAAATCGGCGCGATTGACCTGCGGCGCATAAAGCCGCGAGATCGAGCCGTCGAAATACAGCGCATCGCGCACGCCCAGCCCGTCCCGGAAGAAACGGCCGAACTCGTGAAAGGTGACCGGCCGGTTCGAGATCGCGAACCATGCCGTCTGCCCGTCCGGCGAGACGCCCACGCCATTGCGGATATAGCGGCTGTTCGAATCTACCAGAAAGCGCGGATGCAGCTCGCCGTCGATCACCAGCATCGGCCCCGACTGCGTCGCCAGGCGGCAATCTGGCCGCGTGTCGGCAAAGCTGCGGCTTTCGATCACGCGGAACGGGCGCTCGCCCCCGGTGCAGAAGACGCCGTTGGGCAGCATCCCGAAATTGTCGTTGCTGCCCCCGGTCACAAGAGGCGAAAGCTCGGTCCCGTCGATGACAAGCAGGCCCACGGCGCGATAATCGGAATGGAACATGCCCGCGTTCATCGCAAAAGCCAGCGCCTCGCCATCGGTCAGCAGGCGCCGCACATTGGCAAAGTTGCGCAGGGGCGCCCCGTCGGGGCCATCCTGCCACAAGCGCAGCGCGGGCTCTTGCGCGGCGGGAACCTCGCACAGGACATAGCCTTGGCCGTCATGCTCGACCCGCTCGCAGGTCGCGGCAGCCGCGGGCAGCGCCAGCGCCACCAGCATGCCGATCGCGACGGCCAGCCGCCGCGTCAGATCAACGCCCATCGTCGCCGTCGGCCTCATCCTCGTCCCGGCCCGCCTCGACGTCGCGGCGCACGCGCTCGTCCTCGAAGAGGCGGCGGGTGTCGTCCAGCCGGTCAAAGGTCTCGTCCAGCTGGAACCGCAGCTGCGGCGCGTATTTCAGCGTCAGGCCCTTGGACACAAGGTGCCGCAGCTCGGCCGTGTTGCGCCGCAGGGCAGCCAGCGCGTCCTGTGCGTCATGCCCGCCAAGCGGCAGCACAAAGGCGGTCGCGACCTTGAGATCGGGCGAGGTGCGCACCTCGCCCACGGTGATCGAATGCCGGTTCAGGTCGGGGTCATGCACATCCCCGCGCAAAAGCACGTCAGAGAGGGTGCGGCGGATCAGTTCGCCCACGCGCAGCTGGCGCTGCGACGGGCCGTGACCATGGGAAAATCGGTTCTGTGCCATGGCCTCCGATGTAGGGGGTCGCGGGCCCCGCCGCAACGGGTTATGACGCGGCACAGCCAACAGGGGTGGACCATGAGCGATTTGCAGAACACCGATCAGCCGCAAACACCGGGGATCGTGGTCACGGGCGCCTCCGGGCGGATGGGACAGATGCTGATCCGGCTGATCGGGGACAACCCGCAGGTCCGGCTGGTGGGCGCGCTGGAACGGGCGGGCCATGACTGGATCGGGCAGGATGTCGGAACTGCGATGGGCGGTGCCCCCGCCGGCGTCACGGTCACCGACGACGCGGTGACGGCCATCGCACAGGCGCAGGCGGTGATCGACTTCACCGCGCCCGCCGCCACCGTGGCATTTGCCGAACTGACGGCGCAGGCCCGCGCCGTCCATGTCATCGGCACCACCGGCCTTCAGGCGGATCATCTGGCGGCACTGACCGCCGCCGCCCGCCATGCCCCCATCATCCGCGCCGGCAACATGAGCCTGGGCGTGAACCTGCTGGTCGGGCTGACCCGCAAGGTGGCCGCCGCACTGGGCGCCGACTGGGACATCGAGGTGGTCGAGGCGCATCACCGCCACAAGGTCGATGCGCCTTCGGGCACCGCGCTGATGCTGGGCGAGGCCGCGGCCGAGGGCCGCGGCGCGGCGCTGGACGACCTGCGCGTTCCCGCGCGCGAGGGAATCACCGGCGCCCGCCAGCCGGGCAGCATCGGCTTTGCCGCCATCCGCGGCGGCGATGTCGTGGGCGAGCATGACGTGATCTTTGCCGCCGAGGGCGAGCGGATCGTGCTGCGCCACCTGGCCACCGACCGGGCGATCTTTGCCCGCGGCGCGATTCGCGCCGCGATCTGGGGGCAGGACAAGGGCCCCGGCGAATACGACATGCACGACGTTCTGGGGCTCTAGCCTCCGGGCTGGATCGAGCAGCAGCCCGACAGCATCCTGGGCTGCTGCCCGTGGATCACCACGGTCGCGCGCAACCCGAACAGGCGGTCCGACATCCCGTCCGAGCACAGCTGCGGCACGGCCGTCAGGGTCAGCCCCTCGGCCACCAGCGCGCGGGTCGGGTCGCGGAATACCCCCGTGGTCAGGACCGCCTGCACCGGGTGCACGTCGCCCGGCATGTCGGGCCCCGCCAGCACCACGTTCCCGCCCTGCGGGATGACCGACCAGAAGGGCTCGGTCCCGAAGCACTGGAACCCCGTGGGCAGGGCGCCCTCGGCCCAGACATCCGTACGATAGTCCAGATAGCGCGCCGAAACCCAGCCCGAGCCTTCGCGCGTGTTCACCCGCGCCCATCCCCGACGCTCTTCCACCACCTCGACACGGGTCGCGTCCGGGGCCAGTGTCCCGATGATCGCGGCGCCGGCCGAGGGTTCGGCCCTGATGTTCAGCACGTCGTCAGGCGCCACCCGCGCCACGTCGAACAGGGTCGGCAGGATGTATTCCTGCGTGGCCAGGGCGGGGCTGGACAGGACCAGGGTAAGGGCAAGGGCGGTTCGCAGCATGGGGCCTCCGGAAG
>VGDE01000079.1 GCA_016869875.1 Alphaproteobacteria bacterium | reverse complement strand
CATTCCTGCGCGGCGGCCGGAAGGCCGGACAGGATCGACAGGAACAAGACAAGGATCAGGTTGCGCATGGGGGCCCGGCTGTTAGCGTCATGCTTACTTGACAGCAGAGGCTGCAAATCTCAACGCATGTGGCAAGACCGTCGCATGGATGTGATATTCATGCACGCCCCGCCGCATAGAGCGCCACCGCCGCCGCGTTGGAAACGTTCAACGACCCGAAGTCGGCCGCGAAGGGAATGCGCGCCACGTGATCGCAGGTCTTGATCGTCAATTCGCGCATGCCTGGACCCTCGGCGCCCAGCACGAGGCAGATCGCCCTGCCCTTCAGCTCGCCCATCAAATCGGGCAGCGACTCGTTTCCGGTGCCGTCCAGCCCCACCAGGATGAAGCCCATGTTCTTCAGCTGGGTCAGCGCCTCGGCCAGATTCGGAACCCGCAGATAAGGCTGCCGCTCCAGAGCCCCCGAGGCCGTCTTGGCCAGCGCCCCCGTTTCGGGCGCTGAGTGGCGGGCGGGGGCGATGACCGCACGTGCACCGAACACCTCGGCGGAACGAAGGATCGCGCCCACATTGTGCGGGTCGGTGACCCGGTCCAAGGCGACCAGCAGCGGTCGCGACTCGCCCGGCGCCTCGCGCAGCGCGACCTCCGACAGGCTGCCCCACTTCAAGGGCTTCACCTCGAGCGCAGCGCCCTGGTGCACGCTTTCCGCCGCCAGCGGCACCGCCTTGTCGAAAACCCGGGGATCCGTGATCTCGGGCTCGATCCCGTGCAGATCCCCGAGGCGCGTCACCGCGTTCTGCGTCACGACCAGTCGCAGCTTGTCGCGTGCCGGGTTGGCCAGCGCGTCACGCACCGCGTGCAGGCCGAACAGCCATACCGTTTCGGCTGCGGCGGCACGGCGAGCCCGCTCCTTGTCGATCACCCATGTGGGTTTCTTGGCTTTGCCGGTCCGTTCGGTCATGGGCGGGCCTCCTTTCCTGTTGCCTCTCTGTGCGCGCGACGGCGCAAGCGCGCAAGACCCGGAAATCCGCTTGACGCCCCCCGCAGGGAAAGCTAATCACCGCCCCACGCCGAAAGCGATCGGCGGGCGACGTGCTGCAAGGTGCGGCAGCGGACTGTAACTCCGCCGGGGAGACCCACGCCTGGTTCGATTCCAGGGTCGCCCACCACTTTCCCTTTCGAATGACAGGCGGATGGTGGTGGCTGATGTGCCCCGACATTTTCTTTGAATTATCAATCCAGCAGATATTCCACGGCCTTGGTGGCTCGGGGGGTTTTGCTTTGCGAAACGCGCGTCTAGTCTCTGCGTGTTCAACCAAGGATTGATCATGGCAAAGCGGACCAAGACATCTCAGCCCAACCTGCTGATCCTGGCGCAGTCCGGCCGTCTCGAATACGAGGCTGTGATCTTTCTGGCCAGCCTGCGGACGCATGCTCCCGACTGGAAGGGACGCGTGCTGGTGGCCGAGCCGCGCCCCGAAGGAGCATGGGCCGATCACCAAACGCAAATCTCGGACCCGTGCCGCGAGTTGATCGCGGGTTTCGGAGCCGAAATCGTCCCCTTCACGGCCCGGCATTTCGGCGCCTCCTATCCCCAAGGCAACAAGATCGAGGCGCTGGCCCTGTTGCCGCCCGATGAACCCTTTGTGTTCTTCGACACCGATACACTGGTCACGGGCCCGCTCAATCACGTCGCCTTCGACTTTGCCCGGCCCGCCGCCTCGATGCGGCGGGAAGGAACCTGGCCGCAGCCGCCGCTCTATGGGCCGGGATATGGGCAGATCTGGAAGTCGATCTATGACCGGTTCGGCGTCGATTATGGGGATACGCTGGATCTGTCCCAGCCCGACGAGCATTGGGAACGCTACCTTTACTTTAACGCCGGCTGGTTCTTTGGCGCCGATCCGGTTGAATTCGGCTGCCGTTTTCTGGAATGGGCACTTGCCCTGCGCAACGATCCCCATGACGAGCTTGCCTGCCAGACGATGGACCCCTGGCTGGACCAGATCGTGCTGCCCGTGGTGATCCGCAGCTTTGGCGGTGGCCGGCCGGGGCCGGACCTTGCGGGGCTCGACGGCGACATCACCTGCCATTACCGCCGCCTGCCGTTGCTTTACGCCCGCCAGTCCACCCACGTGATCGAGGCCTTGGAAACGGCGGTCGCGCCCCAAGCCATCAAGCGGGTGCTGCGCGAATGGGAACCGGCACGCAAGCTGATCTATCAGGAAAAGGGGCGGGAAAAGGTGCGCCCGCTGTTTGAAGGACTGCCCGCGCCCGCGCAGGAAAAGCAGATCCGCAACCAGTTGAAGGCCAAGGGCTGGTGGCTTGTCTAGCGTCAGGCTGCCGGACTATTCGCCTGCCCCCTCGGAAGACCGGGCCCAGATGTTCACGTCGCCCTTGGCCGACAACTGATCGATCTGCGCCAGTTCGGCTTCGGTAAAGGTCAGGTTGCCCAATGCCCCCACACAGTCCCGCACCTGCTCGGCGCGCGAGGCCCCGATCAACGCGCTGGTCACGCGCCCGCCCCGCAAGGTCCAGGCAACCGCCATCTGCGCCAGGCTTTGGCCTCGCGCTTCGGCCATGTCGTTCAATCCGTTCAGGCGGTCGATCATGTCCTGGCTCAGCCAGTCGGGCGACAGGGACTTGCCCTGCGCGGCGCGGCTGTCGGCCGGGATCCCCCTGAGGTACTTGCTTGTCAGCATGCCCTGCGCCAGCGGCGTGAACACGATGCTGCCGATGCCCAGATCCTCCAGCGTGTCCAGCAGGCCGTCATTCTCGACCCACCGGTTCAGCATGTTGTAGCTGGGCTGGTGGATGATGCAGGGCGTTCCCAGATCCTTAAGAATGGCCGCCGCCTCGCGTGTCCGCGCGCTGTTGTAGCTGGAGATGCCGACATACAGCGCCCGGCCCGACCGCACGATATGGTCCAGCGCGCCCATTGTCTCCTCCAGCGGCGTGTCGGGATCGAAGCGATGGGAATAGAAGATATCGACGTAATCCAGCCCCATCCGCTTCAGCGACTGGTCGCATGAGGCGATCATGTACTTCCGGCTGCCCCATTCGCCATAAGGGCCCGGCCACATGCCATAGCCGGCCTTGCTGCTGATGATCAGCTGGTCGCGATAGCCGGCAAGGTCGGTCCGCAGGATCTCTCCGAAGGCCTCCTCGGCGCTGCCGGGAGGCGGGCCATAGTTGTTGGCCAAATCGAAATGCGTGATCCCCAGATCAAAGGCGGTGCGGCAGATGTCGCGCTTGGTCTGATGCGGGGTGTCGTGGCCGAAATTGTGCCACAGCCCCAGGCTGATCGCCGGCAGCTTCAGCCCCGAACGGCCGCAGTGGCGATAGGTCATGGTCCGGTAGCGGTCATTGCTGGGCTGATACATCGGGGCCTGCCTTCACGTTGCGCAATCCAGCATGGTCCGGTGCGGGATCAGGGTCAAGCAGGCGGCGCCAGGCGGATCGGCCCTCGCAGGTCAGGCCCAACGACGGCCTGACCCCGCTGCATGATGCGGATACGCCCATCGGCCGCCAGTTCCCGTGTGGCCGCACGGATGGGGTCCATCAGCGGTCGCGCCAGTCCGCCGCAACGGCGCGGGCGATCTGGCTGGGGCAGCAGGTCGTGCCCGGGCGAAGGGACCCGACCCGCGCAAGGATCGCCTCGCGCAGGTCGGTCCTGGTCATGCCGGCAGAACGTCGTCGCAGCGGGCGCAAACGCCGGGGTGACGATGCGTTCCCACGTCGGGCAGGATCTTCCAGCAGCGCTGGCACTTATCGCCTTCGGCCTCTTCGAAGACCACGCCAATGCCGGGGGCCTCGGACATGCGGAAGGCCTCGGTGGGCGCCGGATCCCGCGTCAGCGACAGATCCGAGGTGATGCAGATATCGGCAAAGGCCACCGATTTCAGCGCCGCCAGCATCTCGGCATCCTCGACATGGACAACGGGTGCGGCCTCGAGGCTGGCACCGATGGTCTTGTCGGTCCGCTTGACCTCCAGGGCTGCGGTCACGACACGACGCGCACGCCGCACATGGTCCCATTTCGCGGCCAGCGGCTCGTTCAGCCAGTCGGCCGGTGTCACCGGGAAGTCGTGCAGATGCACGCTGTCGTCCTCGGACGGGAAGCGCGACAGCCAGACATCTTCCATGGTGAAGGGCAGGATCGGCGCCAGCCATGCCACCAGCCGGTGATACAGGATATCCAGCACGGTCCGCGCGGCCCGGCGGCGCGGACTGTCGGGCGCGTCGCAATACAGCGCGTCCTTGCGGATGTCGAAGTAGAAGGCCGACAGATCCACCGTGCAGAACTGGAACAGCGTCTGGAAGACGCCCTGGAAGTCGAAGTTCTCGTAACCCTTGCGAACCTGGTGATCCAGTTGCGCCAGCCGGTGCAGCACCCACTGCTCCAGTTCGGGCATGTCGTGGGCCGGCAACCGCTCGGCCTCGTCCCACTCCGCCAGTGCGCCCAGCAAGAAGCGTAAGGTGTTGCGCAGCCGGCGATAGCTGTCGGCGGTGCCCTTCAGGATCTCGGGGCCGATGCGCTGGTCAGCGGTGTAATCCGCTTGTGCCACCCACAGGCGCAGGATGTCCGCGCCATATTGCTCGATCACCTTGGCGGGCACGATCGTGTTGCCAAGCGACTTGGACATCTTCATGCCCTTCTCGTCCAGCGTGAAGCCATGCGTGACCACATTGCGGTAAGGCGCACGGCCCTTGGTCGCGCTGGCCTGCAACAGCGAGGACTGGAACCAGCCGCGATGCTGGTCCGTGCCCTCCAGATAGACATCCGCAATGCCATCAGGCGCGCCATCGGCGCGGTCGCGCAGCACGAAGGCATGGGTCGAGCCGCTGTCGAACCACACGTCCAGCACGTCCATGACCTGCTCGTAATCCTCCGGGTTCACGATCCCGTCCAGCATCTGCGCCTTGAAGCCTGCGCGGTACCAGACATCCGCACCGTCCTGTTCAAAGGCCGCGATGATGCGGTCGTTCACGCGCGCGTCGCGCAGCAGGAAATCCTCGTCGGTCGGTTTCGCGCCCTTTTTCACGAAGCAGGTCAGCGGGACGCCCCAGGCCCGCTGGCGCGACAGAACCCAGTCCGGGCGGTTCTCGACCATCGAATGGATGCGGTTCCGCCCCGTCTGCGGCCACCACTTGACCAGCTTGTCGATGGATGTCAGCGCCCGCGTGCGGATCGTGTCGCCGTGCTGGCCCATCCCGTCGTCCAACTGCTTGTCGATGGCGGCAAACCACTGCGGTGTGTTGCGATAGATCAGCGGCGCCTTGGACCGCCAGCTGTGCGGATAGCTGTGCTTGATCTTGCCCTTGGCCAGCAGTGCGCCGGCCCAGGCCAGCTGCTTGATCACGCTGACATTGGCAGGGCCGTCCTTGCCGTCGGGGGCGATGATTGCCTCGCCGCCAAACAGCGGCAGATCCTTGCGATAGGAGCCATCCGGCTCGACATTGTAGGTCATGGGCAGCTTGAAGCGCAGGCCCAGTTGATAGTCGTCGTCGCCATGGCTGGGCGCGGTATGGACAAAGCCGGTGCCCGCCTCGTCCGTGACGTGATCGCCCGGCAGCATGGGAACATCATAATCCCACTCAGCCGCGCTCCCCTCGACCCCGCGCAGGGGGTGGGCCAGCGTCAGGCCCGCCAGTTCATCGGCGGACACCTCGCGCAGACGCGTGAAACCCTCGACCTTGGCGGACTTCATCACCCCCTCGGCCAGCGCATCGGCCAGTACCACGGTTTCGCCCGCCTGTCCCGTCGCATTCTCGGCCACGGCATCGACCTGATACAGGCCATAGGCGATGGTGGGGTTGTAGGCGACGGCACGGTTCTGCGGAATCGTCCAGGGCGTCGTGGTCCAGATCACGACCGCCGCCTCCAGCAGATCACTGCGCATGCAGCCGTCCAGCTGCGCAAATTCGGACTGCGAGGCGACTGGGAACCGCACCCAGATCGTATGGCTGGTGTGGTCGTGATATTCGACCTCGGCCTCGGCCAAGGCTGTCTTTTCGACCGGCGACCACATCACGGGCTTGGACCCTTGATAGAGCGAGCCGTTCATCAACAGCTTCATGAACTCGGCCGCGATCACCGCCTCGGCATGGAAGTCCATCGTCAGGTAGGGATCATCCCACTTGCCGGTGATGCCCAGGCGCTGGAACTCCTCGCGCTGGATGTCGACCCATTCATCGGCAAAGCGGCGGCATTCCTGCCGGAACTCGACCACGTCCACCGCGTCCTTGTCCCGGCCCTCGTTGCGGTATTTTTCCTCGATCTTCCATTCGATCGGCAGCCCGTGGCAGTCCCAGCCGGGGACATAACGCGCATCGCGGCCCATCATCTGGTGGCTGCGCACGATGATGTCCTTGATCGTCTTGTTCAGCGCGTGGCCGATATGCAGATGCCCGTTCGCATAGGGTGGGCCGTCATGCAGCACAAAGGGAGCACGCCCTTCGGCCTTCTCGCGCAGCCGGTCATAGACGCCGATCCGCGCCCAGCGTTCCAGCCATTCGGGCTCGCGCTGCGGCAGGCCCGCGCGCATCGGAAAATCGGTCTGGGGCAGAAAGACGGTGTCGCGGTAATCGGGGGTTTCGGCGCTCATGGGGCGTTCCTCAGGGTCGGCAGTCGGTTCGAAAAAGCATGCGCATCCCGGCAGCGCGAAACCTCACGCCACCGGGCCGCTAATTCGTATGACAAAGCCCGCAAAATCCATGCGCCCTCTATAGAAACGCCGGCCCGCCCCCGCAAGCGCCCCTTCAGCCGCGGCCGCGATAGCCCGCGACGCCCTGGTCGGGCAGCCAGACGCCCTCGGGAACGGCGCCGGTCTGCCAGAAGACGTCGATGGGCATGCCGCCACGCGGATACCAGTATCCGCCGATCCGCAGCCAGCGCGGATCCAGCAGCGCAACCAACCGCTTGCCGATGCCCACGGTGCAGTCTTCGTGAAAGGCGCCGTGGTTGCGGAAACTGCCCAGGAACAGCTTCAGCGACTTGGATTCGACCAGCCAGTCACCCGGCACATAGTCGATCACCAGATGCGCAAAGTCGGGCTGTCCGGTCAGCGGGCAAAGGCTGGTGAACTCGGGCTGGGTGAAACGCACCACATAGGCCTCGCCCGGCTGCGGGTTGGGCACCCGTTCCAGCACGGCCTTCTCGGGCGATTGCGGCAGGGCGGTGTTGGCGCCAAGCTGGGTCAGTGCGTCGGTGTAATGGCTCATCAGGGGCTCCTGTTTTGACCGGGTGGGCTGCGACCGGAGGCGCCTTCTAGCACCGGGATGCACCCTGTTCAAACCCTTGCAATGCCGCCCGCCCCGCGCCAGATGGTCCCTCATGGAAACTGTTCTGCCACCCCGTTTCGACATCACCGAGGCCGAGATCCGCCGCGTCATCGCGATTTTCTATGGCGCGGTCCGCCGGCATGAGGTGCTGGGTCCTGTCTTTGCGGAACATGTCGGCGACTGGCCTGCGCACGAGGCGCGGATCGCCGCCTTCTGGGAAGGGGCGATCATGCACCGCGCAGGCTACAACGGCAGCCCGATGCGCGCGCATCTGTCCGCAGGCAACGTCCGTCCTGAGCATTTCGAGATCTGGCTGGCCCTTTTCGACGAATCGCTGCGCCGGACGCTGCCTCCATGGAGCGCCCGCGCCTGGTCGCAACTGGCCCACCGCATCGGTCAGGGCCTGAGGGCCGGGGTCGAGAACGTGGATGCGGGCCGCAACGGCCCGCCCAAGCTGCGCTGATCAGCTGCCGGACACGAACTTGTTGAAACGGCTGGTGCCGCCGTCGGCGGTCTTTTCCTGATACAGGAATTCCAGATCGTTGTCGTCGAAGATCTGGAAGAACTCGTCCCATTCCATGGGGGTCAGGCTGTCCTCGGGCTCGCCAAAGTCGATGCGCAGGATGCCGCCCTTGCCGCCGGTATCGACCTTGGCAGGGTGGCCGTCGCGCGCTTCGGCCCATTTGCGGATCTCGTCATGGTCACGGGTGGTGTGGGATTGGGTCATGAAAGCCTCCTGTGGGCGTCCAACCCGCGGCCCCCGGCCGATGTTCCCTCAGCCCCGCCTTCGCGGCGGCCGCGACCGATAGACCGGCAGCTTCCAGCCAAGGTGCAGGCTGCCCGCGCGCAGCACCCAGACCGTCACCGCGCAGGCGATCAGCGCCTGCGGCCGTGCCAGACCCAGCGCCGTCAGGATCACGGCGGCAAGGGCGCCTCCGAACGCGGCCGTCAGGTAGAGCTGTCCTTGTTTCAGCACCAGCGGCACCTCGTTGCCCACCACGTCGCGCATCAGCCCGCCAAAGGTCCCGGTCACGACGCCCATGATGACAACGATCACCGGGCCGAACCCGCCTTCCATGGCCACACCGGCCCCGGCGGCAACCGCCACGGCCAGCGCCACGCTGTCCAGCCAGACCAGCCAGTCATAACGGCTTTCGATCAGGTGTGCGGTCCAGAACACGATCAGCGCCGCCCCTGCCGCGATCAGCACATAGGCAGGCTGCGCCACCCAGAAGACCATGTCCCGCCCCAGGATCAGATCGCGCAGCGTGCCCCCGCCGACCGCCGTCAGGGCGGCCATGAAGACAAAGCCCACCGGGTCCAGCTGCGCCCGGCTGGCCACCAGCGCTCCGGTCAGCGCAAAGACCAGGACCGACCCGTAATCCAGCGCAGCAACAAGGGCCAACGGGTTCATTTGAAGGGCGCCATGCCGCCACGTGCCAGTTCGTCCGCGCGCTCGTTCTCGGCATGGCCCGCATGGCCCTTGATCCAGCGCCACTCGACCTGATGAGTGCGCTGCGCCTCATCCAGCCGCTGCCACAGTTCGACATTCTTGACCGGTTTCTTGTCAGCCGTCTTCCAGCCGTTGCGCTTCCAGCCGTGAATCCACTGGGTCACGCCGTTTTTCACATAAGCACTGTCGGTGACGATCACGATGCGCGTCGGGCGCGTCAGCGCCTCCAATGCACTGATGGCAGCCATCAGTTCCATGCGGTTGTTGGTGGTGGCGGCCTCGCCCCCGGCCAGTTCGCGTTCCTTGACAACCGTGTTGCCATCCAGCGCGCGCATCAGCACACCCCAGCCTCCGGGGCCGGGGTTGCCGCTGCAGGCGCCGTCGGTCCAGGCGTAAAGATCAGGCATCGAGGGTCACATATCCCGGCAGCGTGGCCATGCGATCCAGCCAGGCGCCGACGGCAGGAAACTGCGTCATGTCGAACCCGCCCCGGCTGCCTGCCGTATGGGTATAGGCGTAAAGGCAGATGTCGGCCAGGCTCGCCGCCTCACCGGTCAGCCAGTCCCTGCCTGCCAGATGCGTTTCCATCACCGCCAGCAGTGCGTGGCCCCGCTGCAGCAGGTCGGCCATCCGTTCGGGCGTCGCATCGGCCGCACGATGCGGATACTGGCGCAGGGACTGACGGACGGCGATCACCGGCTCGTGGTTGTACTGTTCCCAGAACATCCAGCCCAGCATCTGCGCGCGCAGCACCGCATCGGACGGAAGAAAAGACGTTTCTTCGCCCAGAAACATCAGGAGCGCGTTCGATTCGCCCAAGATCACGCCGTTGTCCAGTCGCAGGGCCGGCAGCTTGCCAAAGGGCAGCACGCCCTCGGCCTTGACTGCCTCCAGCGCAGCCGAGCCGTGTTCGCAATCAACCCGCTCAAGCGGCCGATCCGTCAGCGCCGCCAGCAGGCGCACCTTGTAGCTGTTGCCCGACGAGGGCATCGAATAGAGCTTCATGCCCCGCCTTCCATCTGTCCTGAACGCACCAGCGAAATCGCTTATGCGCTTTCGCGCAGCACGCGCGGCACCTTGAACTCGACCGTCTCGACGGCTGTTTCGACCAGTTCGACCGTAACGTCATAACGGGCGCGGAAGGCGTCCACGACCTCGTTCACCAGAACCTCGGGAGCGCTGGCGCCGGCGGTGACACCGATCGCCCGGATGCCCTCCAGCGCCCGCCAGTCGATTTCCTCTGCCCGCATCACCAGCTGGGCATAGGCGCAGCCCGCGGACCGCCCGACCTCGACCAGCCGCTTGGAATTACTGGAATTCTCGGCCCCGATCACCAGCAGCGCGTCGATCCTGGGCGCCACGGCCTTGACGGCTGCCTGCCGGTTGGTGGTTGCGTAGCAGATGTCTTCCTTGGCCGGGCCCACGATTGCCGGAAAGCGCTCCTGCAGGGCCGCCACGACCTCGGCCGTGTCGTCCACCGACAGCGTGGTCTGCGTGATGAAGGCAAGCGCCTGGGGATCCCGCGGGGCGACATGGGCCACATCCGCGACCGTTTCGACCAGGATCACCTCGCCCTCGGGCAGCTGTCCCATCGTTCCCAGAACCTCCGGGTGGCCGGCATGACCGATCATGACCATCTGGAGGCCGTTGCCGTGATGACGTTCGGCCTCGATATGGACCTTGCTGACCAGCGGGCAGGTCGCATCGACATACACCATCTGGCGGCGCTGCGCCTCGGCTGGAACCGACTTCGGAACGCCATGGGCCGAGAAGATCACGGGACGGTCGTCAGGACAGTCGTCCAGCTCCTCCACAAAGATCGCACCCTTGTCGCGCAGCGTGTCGACCACGTATTTGTTGTGCACGATCTCGTGCCGGACATAGACCGGGGCGCCCCATTTCTGCAGCGCCATCTCGACGATCTTGATGGCGCGATCGACGCCGGCGCAAAAGCCACGCGGCGCGGCGAGATAAAGGATCAAAGGGGGCTTGGCATGTTCCATGCCCTTCAGGTAGCGCGACCGCCCGCTTTCGTCCAGCGCCAGACGCTCACAAGTCATGCAGCAAATGTCACCGCGCCACCGCCAGAAGGCCCGCCACATCCAGATGCGCTTCCAGATGAGCGGCCAGGTCGTCCAGCGTCCTTTCGACCCCCGCCTCGAAACCGGGCAGCGAGGGCGCCCCGAGGCGCGCCAGAAAACCTGCCCGAAAGGCATCGTCGGAAAACAGCCCGTGCAGATAGCTGCCCATCACCCGCCCGTCGGAACTGATGGCGCCGTCGGGATGCGGCATATGCCCAAAGGGCCGGGCGCAGTCAGGACCCGCGGTGCGGCCCATGTGGATCTCGTAGCCGGTGACGGGCTGGCCAAGGGCCGTGCCCGTCACCCGCTCCAGCCGCTTGTCAGGCGACATGACGGTTTCCACCTCCAGCAGGGCCAGCCCCTTGACCTGCCCCGCAACCCCATCGGCGCCCGAGGGATCGCGGATCACCCGGCCCAGCATCTGATAGCCGCCGCAGATGCCCAGAACGTGACCGCCTCGGCGGCGATGCGCCAGAAGGTCCCCGTCCCACCCTTGTGCGCGCAGGAAGGCCAGGTCCCCTATCGTGGACTTGGACCCCGGGACGATCACCAGATCGGCATCCCCGGGAATGGCCTGACCGGCGCGCAGCATGGTCAGCCGCACGCCGGGCTCTGCCGCCAGCGGGTCCAGGTCGTCGAAATTCGCGATGCGTGACAGCGTCAGGCAGACCACATGCAGCCCGTCCCCGCGCGATGCGCGCAGGTCCGCCGCATCTTCGGCCGGCAGCCGGTGGGCATGGGGGAACCAGGGCAGCACCCCAAAGCCGCGCCAGCCGGTACGCTCTTCGATCATCCGGTAGCCGTCGTCGAACAAGCGGGGGTCGCCGCGGAACTTGTTGATCAGAAAGCCCCGGATCATCGCCGCATCCGCAGGGTCGATGACCGCTTGCGTGCCGACGATCTGGGCGATGACGCCGCCGCGGTCGATGTCGCCGGCCAGCACCACCGGCACATCGGCGGCACGGGCAAAGCCCATGTTGGCGATGTCCCGGGGGCGCAGGTTCACCTCTGCCGGACTGCCCGCGCCTTCGACGATCACCAGATCGAAGGACTGGCGCAGCCGGGCAAAACTCTCCAGCACCCCCTCCAGCAGGCGCGGCTTCAGCCCGGCGTAGTCACGCGCCTGCGCCCGGCCGATGGCACGGCCCTGCAGGATCACCTGAGCGCCGGTGTCGGTTTCAGGCTTCAGCAGGACGGGGTTCATGTCGGTCGCCGGCTCAAGGCCGCAGGCCCGCGCCTGCAGGGCCTGGGCCCGGCCGATCTCTCCGCCATCCGCCGTCACGGCCGCGTTGTTCGACATGTTCTGGGGCTTGAAGGGGGCGACGGACAGGCCCCGGCGGCGGGCGGCGCGGCACAAGCCCGCGACCAGCAGGGACTTTCCGACATTCGAGCCGGTGCCCTGAATCATCACCGCAACCATGGGACACTCTTGCTTGCCATCACCTGTGCGGGTGACTAGATAGGCGCGTCCGCAAATGAAAGGCCGAAAGCCGTGGAAAACGTCATTCTGACCGTCCATCTGATCCTGGCAGCGATGCTGACCGGGATTGTGCTGCTGCAACGTTCCGAAGGGGGCGGGCTGGGCATGGGCGGCGGCGGTGGCGGCGCAGGGGGCGTGATGTCCGGCCGCCAGGCGGCCAATGCGCTGACCCGGCTGACCTGGATCCTGGGTGTCGCGATCTTCTGCACCTCGATCGGCTTGACGGTTCTGGCGGCACGACAGGCCAGCACGGGCTCGGTTCTGGACCAGATCGGCGTGCCCGCGGGCAACCAGCCGCAGACGAACATGCCCACCCTGCCGGCCTATACGCCGCCGCCCGCCACCGGAGGCAATCCCCTGGTGCCGCCGACGCCCGACGCGCCGACAGCCGAAACCCCAGCCGCGACCGCCCCTGCCGCCGAGGTGACCCCGCCGGCCGCGCAGCCCACAGCGCCGGCCGAGGCCCCTGCCGCACCGCAGCCGGCACCAGAGCCGGCACCGGCGGCCGATGCCGTCACTCCGCCCGCCGCCGAGGCGCCTGCGCCCGCAGCAGAGCCCGCGCAAGGCCAGCCGGCCAACTAGGGCCGACACGACATTCCGGGGCGGTGTCAGCCGCCCCTTCTCACTTGCGGTCCGTTGCGACCACGGGGCGAATCGGTTATTCCCTAAGTCCCGTGATGCTGGTCGTTCAGCGGCCCGCAGCCTGACAGAATTTGCACTTCAAGACTTGCACATCACGGGGGCCTCCATGGCGCGATACATCTTCATCACCGGCGGCGTGGTCTCGTCCTTGGGCAAGGGCCTGGCCTCGGCGGCGTTGGGCGCGCTGTTGCAGGCCAGGGGCTTTACCGTGCGCCTGCGCAAGCTGGACCCTTACCTGAACGTCGACCCCGGCACGATGAGCCCGTTCGAGCATGGCGAGGTCTTTGTCACCGACGACGGGGCCGAGACTGACCTGGACCTGGGCCATTATGAACGCTTCACCGGCGTTTCGGCCCGCCGCACGGACAGCGTTTCCTCGGGGCGGATCTATTCCAACGTCCTGGAAAAGGAACGCCGCGGCGAATACCTGGGCAAGACCATCCAGGTGATCCCCCATGTCACGAACGAGATCAAGGACTTCCTGTCGATCGGCGCGGACGAGGTCGACTTCATGCTGTGCGAGATCGGCGGCACGGTCGGCGACATCGAGGGCCTGCCCTTCTTCGAGGCCATCCGTCAGTTCATCCACGAGCGTCCGCGCGGTCAGTGCATCCTGATGCACCTGACGCTGCTGCCCTATCTTGCGGCCAGTGGCGAACTGAAGACCAAGCCGACCCAACACAGCGTCAAGGAACTGCAGTCGATCGGTCTGGCGCCCGACGTGCTGGTCTGCCGGTCGGAACACCCGATCCCGGAAAAGGAGCGGGCCAAGATCGCCCTGTTCTGCAACGTGCGTCCGGACGCGGTCATTCCGGCCTATGACCTCAAGACGATCTACGAGGCGCCCCTTGCCTATCACCGCGCGGGTCTGGACCGTGCCGTGCTGGATGCGTTCCAGATCAGCCCCGCCCCGCGTCCCGAC
>VGDE01000078.1 GCA_016869875.1 Alphaproteobacteria bacterium | reverse complement strand
AACAAACGCGCAATCACGCGGCGTTCGTCCAGCGTCAGGTTGGTGAAAGGGCGCCTCATCACATCCTCCTGAATAGCTTCAGGAAACTATCGAGTGATGCATTCCAGAATGGAATGTGCCCGGCTACAACCTCTGTGACTGATAATCGGGGTTATGGAACTATAGGACGGCGCACCAAGTGTTTGCGCGCTAATCGTTCCACTCTCTTCCTACGGACGATCACCAACTGGTCACTTCAAGCTGCCCAAGTGTGTGATCGCGCAACGGCCGTCGGACTGACGTCGCGTCCGGATGAACGTTCAGGGGCAGGTCACTTGCGGATAGGCTCTCCAACTATAGATCTCTTCAAGCGTTGCAAGGAGACAGGGCCGACATACCCGCCGTCTCGGACAGCATCTTGCCAAGATGCAGATGTCGGCCTGGACGACAGGGAGAAGACACGGAGAGATCATGACCGGAGCAACCCTGCCCACGACGCTGATGAACGAAGCCATGAGAGTTGCTGCAGAAGCACTGGGAACAAGACTGGCCTCGAAACAGGACGTCGAACTGATGGCGGGGAGCCGCGGCGCCATGGCCGAGGCAAACGATCCAGGCTTCACCGACGCGCACCGGCTGCACCGCTTCGCCCTGCACCTGCTTGTCGAGGCAGAACTCGACCGCCGCCTCAGGGACCGTCAGAAAACCCGCGAGAAGCACCTCGCGACGATGATGCCACAGGAACTGGCTGCTCACGAGGAGGCGACACGGGAGAAGAGCAACGTCCTTCCCTGGCCGAAAAAGATGAGCCGCGCTGGAAGCCTGTAACGTCGGATCGGAGCGCCCAGACGACGACAGCGCCTCTCCTATAGCCTCGCTCGATCTGCCGACGAGACCCCATTGGCAAGGATGCATCGCCGTGTCACGGTGTCGGCATAAAGACCTGAATTCTCGCCACTCTCCTGTCTACGGCCGAGGAGATCAGAGTCTCATCGGAAACACGAGGACACATCATGACTGCCGAACGCACACGACGGATCCAGGAACGGGCCCATTCCCTCTGGGAACAGGAAGGCCAACCCCATGGCCGAGATGCGCAACACTGGTCTCAGGCAGAACGCGAGATCGACGCGGAGGACGCTGCACGCGCATCCTCCCCGGCCGAGACAACCGCGCGCCGCCAGCCGAAGCGGAGGACTGGGGCGAAAACGGCTGCGGACACCTCGGGCGCGCGCGGCGGCGAAGCAACCGCTGCGGCAGCTGAAACCTCAGTAGAGGCGCCAGTAAAGACCCGAGGTCGCAAGCCAAAGGCTGTGACGGAAGAAGGCGCAGAGGCGCCTAAAGCGCGGCGCGGACGCTCCTCCAACGTGGCAGCCGAAGCATCAGTGGATAGGCCGGTGAAAGCCAGAGGCCGCAAACCGAAAGCCGTAGGGGAAGACGGCGCTGGGGCGCCGAAGGCAGCACGGGGGCGCAAAGCAAAGCCAGCGTCTGAAGACGGGTCAGTCAGTTCAATGCCGGCCGGTGATGCTGAACCCAAGGCCGCCGTTGCGGAAGGGAGCACGGAGTCCAACATGGCAGCGCCTCAAGATGCGGATCTGGCTCAAGAGCCCACAGTAGCGGACGAAGTCTCCCGTACGGCTGAATGAGGTCTGTCGCCTAGCTGGCGATGGAGATTGCTTCCGCATCATGAGGCTGGATAAAGCCAGAACGCACATCCTTCAGGGAAGGCCTTCGCTGCTTGGAGTGTAAGCGCTACGGCTCTACCCTATGCTGCGAGGCTTGACGTCTGGCTGAAGCGCCAGGGCATGAGGTCCTCGATGCGGGATTTCGGATGTCCGTCGAGAATGGCCTGAAGAGTGTTGGCGATATAGTCGACAGGGTTCACGCTGGACATTTTGCAGGTAGCGACCAGCGAAGCCAGCATTGCCCAGTTCTCTGCGCCGGTTTCATTGCCGGCAAAAAGTGCATTTTTTCTGGTAAGAGCTATTGGGCGGATCTGGTTCTCGACCGGGTTGGTGTCCAGCTCAAGCGTGCCGTCCTCGAGGAAGCGGATCAGGCCGGGCCAATGGGCAAGGGTGTAGCGGATGTCCTCGGCCAGTTGGGATTTCTGCGGAATGCGGGAAAGCTTGGCCTCCAGCCACGGCTTGAGTGCGGCGATGACTGGTGCCGAATGGTCGCGCCGAGCAGCAAGGCGCAGCGCCGGATCCTTTCCTCGGACCGTCTTCTCGACCTGATAAAGCAGCGCAATCTGGCGCAGCATCTCTTCGGCAATGGGTGAGCCCTCGTTCTCGAAACGCTTCACGAAGCGACGGCGAACATGGGTCCAGCAATAGACCAGTTGCCAGGGGCCGTTGTTGCGCTCAATCCCGGTCATCGCATTGTAGGACTGATAGGCGTCGCATTGCAGGAACCGGCCCCGGTATCCGGCAAGGAACTTCAGCGGATGCTCTTTGCCCCGGCCGGGGGCATAGTGGAACAGCACGATCGGCGGTCCGGCACCGCCATGTCCGCGATCATCGGACACGACGGCCCAGAAGTATCCGCTCTTTGTGGCCTTTCGGCCGGGATCCAGCACCGGGGCGCGGGTCTCGTCGACGAAGATCCGGTCCGCACCGCGCAGATGAGCGCGCATGTGGTCGATGACCGGCGTCAGATGGAAGCAGGCACGGCCGACCCAGTTGCCAAGCGTGCCGCGATCCAGATCAATCCCCTGCCGCTTGAAGATCTCGGCCTGGCGATAGAACGGGAGGTGGTCGCCAAACTTTGAGACAATAATCCAGGCGATAAACCGCTCCGTGGGCATTCCGCCAGGCACCACATGCTCGGGAGCATGAGCTTGCGCCACAGTCTGAGAGCAGCGGCGGCAGGCATATTTGGGTCGGCGCGTCACCAGAACCCGGAACTGGGCGGGGATCACATCGAGGCGTTTGGACACATCCTCCCCGATCCGCGCCATCTCGCAACCGCAGGGACACAGGGTGCTGGCGGGTTCGATCACGCGCTCGATCCGGGGCAGATGCAGCGGCAGATGCCCGCGGTTGCGCGCAGGTTTGCGGGGTGTCTTTGCCCCCAAGCCTTGTAGCGCTGCGTCGGCCTTTTCCTGTGCCGCCTCGAGCACGCCCTGAGCAAGCTCGGCATCCTCCAAGGGCAGGTTGAACTGGTCGGGTGACAGCTTCTCGGAGCTTTTGCCAGACTGCGCGCGTTGCGCCGTGCGCAAAATGTCCTCCAGCCGACGATTGGCCTCCTGCACTTCGGATAGTGCCGCCTCAAGCTCGGCCAGGCGAGCCTTCAGGAGGGTGTTTTCCGAGGCAAGAGCATCAGCATCCATGGCTCAAAGTGAATCATGGATTATCCCTTTCAGCCAGTAAAAACAGGCATTCCCAAGTGATCGACCGATCAGCCTGCTGTCAAAGGGCGCCGCGCCCGCTCGGGTCGGACAAGGCGCCAGTCCAAGCCTTCGAACAACGCGGCCATCTGTGCGGACGACATCCGCATCACCCCGTCCCGCACCTGGGGCCAGACGAACTTGCCGCCTTCCAGCCGCTTGTGAACCAGCACCATCCCAGTCTGATCCCAAGCCAGCAGCTTGATGCGGTCAGCGCGTTTGGAACGGAAGACAAAGACCGCCCCACAGAACGGATCCAGCCCGAACATCTCCTGGACTGCCAGGGCCAAGCCGTCGATGCCCTTGCGGAAGTCGACCGGTCGGGTTGCCACGAAGACCTTCACTGGCCCGCCTTGACCCAGCATCATGACATTGCCGCTCGAGCCGCGCGGATCGCCCGCGTCAGCTGGCCCTCATCTGCACCAGCACTGGCGCGGATCACGACATCGCCGACCACGATCTCCACCTCCGAGGGAGCGCGGGGCGGCGGCACAGTCGCAATATCACTCTCAACCATCAGCTCCGCGAACATCGGCAGGGCCGCAAGGCTTTCAGGCACCATCAGCTGTCCCATCCGCAGCTTGTTGCGCCAATTGTAAATCTGCCAACGTGTCGTGCCGTGCTTGCGAGCGATGTCGGCCACCCGCATCCCCGGGATCAGGCTTTCTGCCGCGATCCGCGCTCGCTCCGCTTCTGTTCGCTGCCGCCGACCACTCGGTCCCTCGATCATCTCCAGCCGGGAAACCGAACCATTGCAGGAGCCGTCCAAATGGACGCCCACTTCTTTGCCTCTTGCCAAATCCCAAGCCCCTAAACCGACACACACACAGACAATGGCCGGTTCAGCTTAGCAATGGCAGGAGGGGGTCGGCGTCGCGCTTACCTTGGAGTGGCCGCGAGGGCCTTTTGTTTGGTGCCGCGTGTTGCCTGTTGGCGAAATAACGCAGGGTTGTCTGACAAAAGGATGCGGCAGGCAAAGCCTCGGTTCGCCGGCCTCACTGAACGGGTGCTCTTTCGGGGTCTCAGGTACATGCAGAAACTCTGTCGCAGTCTTTGGTGGGTCAGCACCAAGAGGCCATGATCGGCCTGAGGATGGACGTCTTCGGAAGATGAGCCAACCATATGCTGCCGGACATGGGCGCTGAGTGTTGCGCGCTCCCCTGCGGAGGAGTTGCGGCTTTCTGCTGCCTTGGGGGAACCGCCAAGGGAGCAGGCCAGGACCCCCTAGATGACTGGCTCCTGTCGCCACACCCTGTCCGAGTGATTTTGGTCTAGGGCATCGAACCAATCCCGCTGGCAGCTCGTTTCCTTGCAGCCTCCCGAAGAGAGGCCAATAATGGAGAAGAATATGAGCAGTGGTTATCTGAAGCTCGAGGGCGGTGTCCCCCTGGCAGGACCGGTGGAGGATATGGGTGATCGCGTCCTGTTTCGAACACGAACGGACATGACCGAGGTCGAATTCTCGAAACTCCATGAGGGACAAATCGAGATTGGCGGATTGATCCAGCGCGTTGCCCTGGAAACCACCCAAACGTCCAAAGACGGGGCATACAGCATGGACCTGACGCTGCGGCGCCTTTCGCCCGACGCCTAAAACGACGAACGCCTCGTTGATCGCTCATCCGAGCACTGTCGGCCTGTGTTTCGTCAGCCAAAAGCCCCGAAAGGGGATGGCAATCTCCGACCGACCAGGCTGACCTGTATGTCAGCGGGTGTTCTGAACGCGGTTTGTAACCTTTAGCCGAACGGCGAACACTCATAGCTGCTCGGCAGGCGGGCAGTTGGTCTGATCCATAGATTTGCGTTGGGGTCTGTCTCAGGCGTCTTTGCAGTAAAGGCTCGCCCCCTGACGGATGTCAGCACAATGACAGGTTGCGTCACATGTGAAATCGAACAAAATGACCTTGATGGATTAGACGATATGAAGTGAACAGTCCGGAGCGCGGAAAACCATGCAGCTCACTCGGCTTGTCTATGTGTCCAACCACGGTGGCATTACTGAAAACACGCTGGAGCATATCCTGGCCAGATCTCGGCACAACAATGCCCGCGATGGATTGTCTGGCTTGTTGATTGTCGGCGAGGAAGACTTCCTGCAATGGCTTGAAGGCGGCAAAACGGCCGTGGCGCAGTGCTTCATGCGGATCATGCAGGATGTGCGTCACCGCCATATTCATGTGTTGCTGGCAGGTCCCATAGAGTCGCGTTTATGCGGGCAGTCCAGCATGCAATTAGCCGAGACCTCGAAGCTGGACGGTGACCTTGCTGCCCGTCACGAGATCAGCGGTGCCTTTGATCCTGATGCGATGTCCGAAGAAACGATCGAAGCCATGTGTCGTGATGTGCTGAGCGCAAGCCAGGTTTAGTTACCCGACCTGGATGAACACCCTGTCCGAACGGACTTGTTGAACTGGAGCTTGCACGCGTGATCGGGTGCAAACCCCGAGAACAACGATCCAATCAGATCGCGAACTCGTCCTGCGACTTTCCGCCCTCCAGAGCCTCGGTAATCCAGCCGGGCTTGCGGCCGCGACCCCTCCCGGGCCAGCTCGGGATTTTCAGAATGGCGGTACCTTGGTTTCGCCTTCTGTGGCTTGAGCGTCAGTCCATTGCCCCGCCGCCATTCGCACGTTGCGCTTGATCCCTGGGCCCGCCACCTCCACCTTTCTCTGACAGCCTCCCCCCAAGGAGCGCCCGATGATCGCCCGTCCGCAGTCCGATCCCGTCAAGGTGGCGATGCCACCAAAGCCCCTGGGCCTGTGGGCCACCGCCATGACCGTGCGGCGCAATGTGCTGGAAGTGATCCCGGCCGCCGCCATCCGGGAACCGATCATCTCCGGCACGTCTGGACTACGCTGGCACATGGTCATGGACCCGGCCGCCTTGCGTCACATCCTCAAGGACCGGGTCGAGGATTACCCGAAGTCCATCAACACCAGACTGATCCTGTCCCCGGCCATCGGCGATAGCCTGCTCATGGCCGAGGGTGCGCATTGGCGCTGGCAGCGCCGTGCCGCCGCGCCTGCCTTTGCGCAGCGTCATGTCGAGGCGCTCGGGCCGCTGATGACCGCCGCCGCCGAGGCCTCCTGCCGCCGCCTTGAAGCCGCCCAGGGACCAGTGAACCTGGTCGAGGAAACGGTCGCCGCGACATTCGAGGTGATCTCGCACGTCACCTTCTCGGGCGGCGGGATGTTTGACCCCGGCGCAGTGCATCAGGCGCTCGATGCTTATATCGCAAAAACCGCCAAGCTGTCGTTGATGGACGTGATGGGCCTGCCGGCGTGGTTGCCGCGTCCTGGGCGGCTGTTCTCCGGTCCGGGATTGCGGCGCATGAAGACAATGGCGGATCAGGTCATCACCAGCCGCCCGCAGGCTGCCAGGCAGCAACCGCCTGACTTTCTGGACCTGCTGCTGGATGCGCAAGACCCGGAAACGGGCCGCGCCATGACGGGCAACGAGCTGCGCGACAACCTGTTGACCTTCATCCTCGCCGGACACGAGACAACCGCCTTGGCGCTGGCTTGGGCACTTTACCTGTGCGCCTTCGATCCTTTCGTGCAGGACCGGGCGGCGGACGAGGCGCGGGTTGCCTTGGGCGGTCGCGCCGCCACTGCCGCCGACCTGGGGGCCCTGCCTCAGACCATGCGCATTCTCAACGAGGCCCTGCGTCTCTACCCGCCGGCAGCCTTTCTGTCGCGGACGGCGCGGACGTTTGATACGCTCTGCGGTCGCGAGATACGTCCCGGCGACACCGTGATGCTGCCCATCTATGCCCTGCACCGCCACCACCTGCTCTGGGAGCGTCCGGACGCCTTTGACCCCAACCGATTTGTCACCACGCCCGAGCGCTATGCCTTTCTGCCCTTCGGCGCGGGCCCGCGCATCTGCTTCGGCGCCAGCTTTGCCCTGCAGGAGGCGGTGATCATTCTCTCGACCCTGCTGGCCCGGTTCCGCTTTGACCCTGTCCCCGGACGCGAGCCGCAACCGCGCATGATCCTGACCCTCCGCCCTCACGGCGGCGTCTGGCTGACCGTGCGTTCGCGAGACTGAGCAATTGCCCTTCCGCAGGCGCGATACTGCGCTCTCCCCACCACCCGCCGCACGCCGGTGGCGTTGACTGCCTGTAGGCCCGGACCACATCTGCCCACGACGTGCGGCCGGTGAAGGCAAGCGCCTCACTGACCATGAGAACAGCGTTGGCGGTCGGTTCCTCGGCCGACGAGGCGCCGCACGGAGGAGAACGGCGCAACGTCATCGCCTCTCTGTGCGGTGTGAACGCGGTATCTTCATGCCTGATCCATGCCATGAGTATGACATCCGCGGTCCGGCATTTCACATCCAGGGACGGCTCTTCCTATGCTAATGTTCCCTAACGACACCTATCCACCGCTGCCGTGATGATACCGATCCTTGAAGCGAGGCCTTCATGAAGACCGCATGTATCGGTACAGCCGCCTGGCTCCTGTGCGGCACCACGCTCCATGCCGGCGGTGTCGAGCGGAGCAGCCAGTTTCTCGGTCCTCTGTTCGAACCAGGCAACTATCTCGAATTGAGCTATGGCCATGTCTCGCCTGGGATCACAGGAACAGACCTGCCGCTTGGCCTCTATTCCGGTGGTGAGCGCACCGGCGATATTGCGCCCTCCTACGACACCTTCGGCTTTGCCTATAAGCACCAGTTCGATGATCTCTGGTCAGCCGCAATCATCCTGGACCAGCCATTCGGGGCCGACATCGCTTATCCAGCCAGCGGCTCGTTCAATCTTGGCGGAACCGGCGTGGTCATCAACAACACCGACCTGACCGGCATCATCCGCTTTGCTGTTCCGGAAAGCGGCTTCGGGGTTCACGCGGGTCTCCGCGGAGCGCGCACGGATGGACGCGTGACCTTGGCCGGCGCAGCGTTTGGCCCCATCAGCGGCTACCGTGTCGATGTGGACAGGGATATCGCTTATGGGTGGCTCGCCGGGGTGTCGTGGGAAAGACCGGACATCGCCGCCCGTGTGTCCCTGACCTATAATGCGGTAATCGAGCATGACTTCGACATCTCTGAGACCGGTCCTCTTGTGGATCCCGATGGACCCGGCCCCGCGCCGGCCTTGGCGCTTCTGGACGGGCGGTCCAGGCTGACGGTCAAGACGCCGAAATCCTGGAACCTCGAGTTCCAGACCGGCATCGATCCCAACACCCTTGTCTTCGGCTCCATCCGCTGGGTGGATTGGTCAAACTTCCGCGTGGACCCTGAGAAGCTCCTTCAGGTGACCGGCAGCGGCCTTGTCGATCTTGACGACACCACCACCTTCACCATCGGCGTAGGCCGTACATTCACCAAAACCTGGTCTGGCGTGGCCAGCGTCACCTACGAGAAGTCCGGCAGTGACCTTGTCTCGCCGCTGGCGCCGGTCAACGGCCGGAAGGGCATCAGTGTGGCGGCCATCTACACGCAGGACAGGATCAGGATCACGACCGGGATCAGTTATACCAGGCTGGGGGATGCCAGTCCCGAGACCGGCACGCCTGACACAGCCCGCGCCGAGATCGACGGCAGCCACGCATGGGGCGTCGGCATAAGGGTCGGCTACAGCTTCTGAAGGTAAAGAGTTCTGGTTTTCGGTTTCTGTTCGGACACCCAGACGACCATGTCTTTCAGCAGGTCTCGCGTCTTGGCCAAGTCGGCTGGAGCGCTCCGCGTCGCGAGATACGACGCCTATGCCCCGCACATGGGATCCTCACCATTGACCGAGAAATCGGAGACCTTCTCGTCATTATCAGTAAGGCGGGATTTCGGATCCCCGCCTCAGTCGCGATGTCTGACATGAAAAAGCGGCAGCACCCAGGGAGGAGTGGGTGCTGCCGCGGAACGCTGGCCCAGGGAGGAGGAAGGGCCGCGTATGGGTGCGGCAAGGCCAGGGAGGAGGAGAGGCCGTTGCCGCCAACGATCGGACCATGGGGAGGAGGAGAGGTCCGTCGCATCGGGTGCCGCAAATGGAGCGGCTATGTAGGGGCGGCACTCTCTGGCAGAAGAATGCCGCCAGCCCCGGCCCAGGGAGAAGAGGGCGGGAAGGTCTATATCTTACTTCGAACCCCAAGCGGCTTCGTGAGCCAGGCGGCTGATCATCGCGCGGCTGATGCCCAGGTCCGCCAGGTCGCGGTTGGTCAGGGCATTCAGTTCACGCACGGTCTGGCGATAGATCACGCGGCGGGCGCGGTTTTCCTGCATGTGCTGGATCGCAGCCATCAGACGGCCAGCGATGCCAGAGGTGGCAGCGGCGTTATGGGTGTGGGCAATCGTAGCCATGGCGGGTTTCCTTTTCAGCGTCTTTGTTCTTGCATCTGCGCCCTGCCCGGATTGGCCTTGCGCGCTTTCGATGGTCGAAAGATGGCGCTAACGCCGCAATCGCACAACCGATCCTTTGGGGATGCTGCCATGCAGCATCTGCAAGGGAAAAACTGAAGCTGCGGGCCTCTCTCTCGCGGCAGAAGGCGTGAGGCTTGTCGGATACATCCGTTGAGAGTCATTTTGTGCTTCAAGAGCAGGCGCTGCTTGCCCATTCTCTTTGCTGGATGCCGATGATCACAACACGCCCGCGGCGATCAGCTTTGAAGGGAGGACTTGACGTGTTTCAAGAGGAACACGGCTGACGAAACTGTCAGGTGGGCAGCTGCCTTAAGGGAAACACCTGAGGTCTTCATCGGGAAAGGATTTCCGGAAGGCTGACCCTGGTTGTGCCCTCCCCTTTGACGACGGGAGGATGTGAAGGGTGGGGTGCGGATCGCGGATGTCTGATCCGTTCGCCCGCAACAGTTCGGAACTTGGTTCAGGACCTGGCTGGCATATATCTGCTGGCACAACATGGTCGAAGATGCGGAAAGATGTCGAATGCGCTGCTCCGGCAAGGCCCGCGATGAAGACCAGACGCAGTGCAACGTCGGGTCAGGCCACGGCGCCGCGCTCTTGTTTGGTGAGGATTGTGGATGGCGCAGGTGATGACCCCGGATACCCACAATCCTACGGAGGTTCTGGCCGGGCCGGTCGAGCGGGTGACCTTCCACAGTCCCGAGAGCGGCTTTTGCGTGCTCCGGGTCAAGGCGCGCGGGCACCGCGACCTGATCACCGTGGTGGGCCATGCCGCGATGATCTCGGCGGGCGAATGGATCACCGCCTCGGGTGTCTGGCTCAACGACCGCACCCATGGCCTGCAGTTCAAGGCGCAGTTTCTCAAGGCCTCGGCGCCCTCGTCCGTCGAGGGCATCGAGAAATACCTCGGCTCCGGCATGATCCGGGGGATTGGGCCGGTTTATGCCCGGCGGCTGGTGAAGGCCTTCGGCACCGATGTCTTCGATGTCATCGAGGCCGAGCCCGAGCGCCTGCGCGACGTGGGCGGCATCGGTCCGGTCCGGGCCGCGAGGATCACCGCCGGCTGGGCGGACCAGAAGGTCATCCGCGAGATCATGGTCTTTCTCCATGGGCACGGGGTTGGAACGGCACGCGCGGTACGGATCTTCAAGACCTACGGCACGGACGCCGTGCAGGTGATGAGCGAGAACCCCTATCGCCTGGCCCGCGACATCCGCGGCATCGGCTTTCGCACCGCAGACATCATCGCCGAAAAGCTCGGGATCGAGAGGACGGCCGCCATCCGCATCCGGGCAGGCGTGTCCTTTGCCCTGAGCGAGGCCATGGGTGACGGCCATTGCGGGCTGCCACGGGCCGAGCTGACCGGCCTTGCCGAGACGCTGCTGGACGTGCCCCCTGCCCTCATCGATAGCGCCACCGGCGATGAGCTTGCGGAAGGGTCTGTGACCGCGGACCGGGTGGGCGAGGCAGACTGCATCTTCCTGACTGGGCTTTATGGGGCCGAGCGCGCCATTGCCGGCCACCTCGGGCGCTTGGGCACCGGCCCCCTGCCCTGGCCCGCCATCGATGCCGATCGTGCCCTGCCCTGGATCGAGGAGAAGACCGGCCTCAACCTGGCCCCGAGCCAGGCCGAGGCGATCCGCCTGGCGCTCCGCTCCAAGGTCACGGTGATCACCGGCGGACCCGGTGTGGGCAAGACCACCATCGTCAACGCCATCCTGCGCATCCTCGCGGCCAAGGGTGTGAAGCTCCTGCTCGCAGCGCCCACCGGCCGCGCCGCCAAGCGGATGACCGAGACCACCGGCGTGGAGGCCCGGACCATCCACCGCCTGCTGGAGTTCGATCCCAAGGCCTTCGCCTTCAAGCGCAACGAGGACAGCCCACTCGACTGCGATCTGCTGGTCGTCGATGAAAGCTCCATGGTCGACGTGCCGCTCATGCAGTCGCTCATGAAGGCCGTGCCCACAACCGCAGCACTCCTGATGGTGGGCGACATCGACCAGCTGCCCTCCGTCGGACCGGGCCAGGTGCTGGCCGACATCATCGGCTCGGGAGCCGTGCCGGTCGTGCGCCTGACCGAGGTCTTCCGTCAGGCCGCACAAAGCAGGATCATCACCACCGCGCATGCCATCAATGCCGGCCGAATGCCGGAGCTCGCGCGCCCTGACACGGCTTCGGACTTCTACTTCGTGCCGGCTGGCGATCCCGAAGAAGCCGTGGCCCGCATTGTGGAACTGGTCAGCCGGCGCATCCCACGGCGGTTCGGCTTCGATCCGATCAAGGACATCCAGGTCCTCTGCCCGATGAACCGGGGCGGTGTCGGCGCCCGCTCGCTCAACATCGAGCTGCAGAAGGCGCTGAACCCTGCCGGCGACAAGAAGATCGAGCGCTTCGGCTGGACCTTTGCGCCGGGCGACAAGGTCATGCAGGTCGAGAACGACTATGACAAGGACGTCTATAACGGCGATATCGGCACCATCGCCGATGTCGATGCGGATGAAGGCGAGGTCGCGGTCGACTTCGACGGCCGCACGGTTGTGTTCGCCTTTGGCGAACTCGACACCCTGGTGCCGGCCTATGCCGCCACCATCCACAAGAGCCAGGGATCAGAGTACCCCGCCGTGGTCATCCCGGTGATGACCCAGCATTACACCATGCTGCAGCGCAACCTTCTCTATACCGGCGTGACCCGTGGCCGGAAGCTGGTGGTGCTGGTCGGTCAAAAGCGCGCCGTGGCAATCGCGGTCAAGAATGCTTCGGGACGCCGCCGCTGGTCAAAGCTCGACGAGTGGCTGGCTGCGGGCCAGGCGCGCTGACGGTATCCTGGGCCTTCGGCTTCTCAACGAACCGATCCCCTGCACGAGGAGCGTACGAGGTTCGCCGCGAGCCAGGCGGGCAGCGCATCCTCATCACAAGGCCGTCAGGTCCTTTGCCACCCTCAGTCCCGCTCGCGTCCATGGGGGTCGATCAGCCAACCGCTCGCGGCAGGAACGATGGCGGCAAGATCGCCATACTGCTCGACGAACTCACGGTCGGCCTCCGCCTGGCGCGCCCTGTGCAGATCGGGCGACAGCTGGCCGTTGGCGCCGCAGCACCATTCATCGGGCGCCTTGCCGCAGGTGGGACAGCCGACCGCCAGGGCCGGATGTTGATGCGCGGTGAAGTTGGGCATGGAGGTGTCCTCCCTGTGTCATGGGGATGGCATGCAGCAAGGGTATAAGGCCTGCTGCCGAGGGCTTTGCCGCAACAACGGAAGGTCTCGGCGCAAGGCCACGCCTGGAGCCGGTCCCGGTCGTCGCCCGGATTACCGTCCGAGGAAGCGCTGCGGCCTGTTTCTAGCATCATGGCCAAGAGTCTGCGCCTGGGCTCCCGGCAGGTCCAATGACAAATCGGAATCAATCCGCCAGCAGGGATTCGTCTCGCTGATGAGTAACGCAGGCTGCTTGGCCTGCAGGCCGTTCGACACGCGACAGAACTACCCGGCCACCAAGCAGGCGGAGCGTGATCAATGTTTGCCCAAGGGCGTGGATCAGATCCGTGTGCCATGGTCCACGCGCCGCGGGAGCTCCGGCATGTCGAAAACCCCCGCCGGCCAGTGCCAGGCCGGATAGATACCTTCTGCAGCAATCCGGCGCAGTTCCTCCTCATGGTTCGCCGCCATGTCCGGTGCCGGCGCATAGAGCGCGATCGGGCCGTCGCCATCGAGCAGCACGGCGGTGGCAATGGGCGCATCCGCCGGCAGGTTGTAGGGCAGGCAGCGGACGAAATCCCGCTCGGCGAGGGCTTCAAGCAACGCATGATCCCGCTCGCCCGCAAAGGGGATCCACCGGCCATCGACCGCCATCAGGGCAATTTCCCGGATCTCGGCATAACGGCCTTTCACGGCAAAGGTCGCGATGGCCATCAGGTGACTGTTTGGCGTGGCCTCGACGAGCCGCACCTTCCGAGCGGCAGCCCTGTCGAACCGCTTGGCTGTGTCGCTGTCGACGAAAACGGAAAAGTCCGGCAGATGCTTGAAGCGGAGCTTGCGGCCGTATTGTGCGGGCTCCTGTCCCTTGAGTTCGGCCACCAGCAGGCCAAGTCCCGTGGGCTTGCCCGCCACAGGCTGCAGCCTGTGGAGAAAGCGCCGCCGTTCGCCTGCCAGGCGCTCCTTGTCCTCGAGCACGTAGGGGGGCGGAACAAAGAGAAT
>VGDE01000077.1 GCA_016869875.1 Alphaproteobacteria bacterium | reverse complement strand
GTTCGTGCAGCGAGAACCAGGACCGGGGCGGGCGCATCTGTCCAATGAACAGCGGCGTGATGTTGTCGCCGCCCTCGGTGCGGTTGTGGTCATAGTTCTGCCCTCGAGGGCTTTTCGTCACGGTGGTGAAAACCTGAAGGGCCATGTTGCCCTCCAGCAGCCGAGGCACGTCGGAATGGCCGCGATCGACCCGCTTCAGCAGGTCGCGATCCCACAGCAGGGCATCCGAATGCCAGTCGCCGATCACCAGCCGGTCGTGCAACGCCTGCGCCTCGGGGCTGACGGGCCAACCGCGGGCCGGCATGGTCAGCGGGTTCAGCGCGCGCTCGACCGCGGCCGGAGCCAAGGCCAGAAAGACCGTGCCGCCTACCAGGATCAGCAGCAGGACAGTGATCAGGATCCGTTTCAGCATCCAGCACTCCGACAGGCTCGGGTCAACGCGCCTGCATCGGATGGCACGCCAGCTTGATCATGCCCGGATCGCGGGTCAGCGCAAGCCGCAGCACATGCCGGGGATGCGGCTTGCCGCTGTGCTAGAGCAGACCTTTATCGGCGACCCGGGCGGCAAGATGGATGGCCCGCGCGACAAAGTTGATGCCGTCGACCGTCAACAGGCACTCGTCGGCGTTGCGAATGGTGCTTTGCCAAGAAAAGGGCGCAGCCGCCACCTTGCGGCCTTTCCGGTGCCAGGCCCTTGCCCCCGTGATCAATCATCATGCCGCGCAGGACCAATCGGTCAGGCGCGGCAGAGTCCAACAACGCGCAATAGCTGCGGTCAATCTTGAAGAAGCCGGAAACGCGCCCTTCGCGGGTGGCGTCATGAAGGTTGCAGCCGGGCTTCAAGCCGATCACGCCTCCAGCGCCTCCAGCTCATCGATGAAGCCCTCGATCATCGACAGGCCCTTGTCCCAGAAGGCGGGGTCCGATGCGTCAAGGCCGAAGGGGGCCAACAGTTCCTTATGGTGCTGCGACCCGCCCGCCGACAGCAGGGCAAAGTACTTGTCCTGGAAATCGGGCAGACTATCCTCATAGGCGGCGTAAAGCGCGTTCACCAGTCCGTCGCCAAAGGCATAGGCATAGACATAGAAGGGCGAATGCACGAAATGCGGCACATAGGTCCAGAAGGTCTCGTATCCCGGCATGTATTCGAAGACCGGCCCCAGGCTTTCATGCTGCACCGACATCCAGATCTTGTTGATGTCGTCGGGCGTCAGCTCGCCCTCGGCGCGCGCGGCATGCAAGCGGCATTCAAAGTCGTAAAAGGCGATCTGGCGGACGACCGTGTTGATCATGTCCTCAACCTTTCCGGCCAGCAGCGCCTTTTTCTGCGCCGGATCAGTGGTCTTGGCCAGGAGCGCGCGGAAGGTCAGCATCTCGCCAAAGACCGAAGCCGTTTCGGCCAGCGTCAGGGGTGTCGACGCCAGCAGTTCGCCCTGACCGGCGGCCAGACGCTGATGGACACCATGACCCAGTTCGTGCGCCAGCGTCATCACGTCGCGCGGTTTGCCGAGGTAGTTCAGCAGGATGTAGGGATGCGCCGTGGTGACGGTGGGATGCGCAAAGGCACCGGGCGCCTTGCCCGGCTTTACCGCCGCATCGATCCAGCCCTTGTCGAAGAAGGGCTCTGCCAGCTCCGCCAGCCTGGGCGAGAAGCCGGCATAAGCGTCCAGCACCGTCCGGCGCGCCTCGTCCCAGCCGATGATGCGGGGCGTTTCGGTCGGCAGGGGGGCATTGCGGTCCCAGACCTGCAGCTTGTCCAACCCCAGCCACTTGGCCTTCAGCGCGTAATAGCGGTGCGATAGGCGCGGATAGGCGGCGGTGACCGCGTTGCGCAACGCCTCGACCACCTCGGGCTCGACATGGTTCGACAGGTGGCGGCCGTATTGCGGCGTGGGCATCTTGCGCCACTTGTCCTCGATAGCCTTTTCCTTGGCCAGCGTGTTGTGGATGCGCGAGAACAGCCCAACATTTGCGGTAAAGACAGATGCCAGCGCACGCGCCCCGATCTCGCGCCGCGCACGGTCGTGATCGGTCAGAAGGTTCAGCGTGGCTTCCAGGCCAAGCGTCTCGCCCTCGACCTCAAAGGTCAGGGCGGCGGTGGTTTCGTCGAACAAGCGGTTCCAGGCAGCCGCGCCCACGACCGAGTTGTCATGAAGGAACTGCTCCAGTTCGTCCGACAACTGGTGGGGCCGCATTGCACGCATGCGGTCAAAGACCGGCTTGTAGCGTGCAGGACCGTCGGGGGCGGCAAAGAGCCTCTGGTAGATGTCTTCGGGAATCCGGTTGAATTCGAGGCTGAAGAAGACCAGCGGCGTGGTCAGGTCGGTCAGCTTGCCCTGCAGGTCACCCATCTGCTTGGCGCGCAGCGGGTCGGTCGTGTTCTGGTAATAGCGCAGGCCGACATAAGACATGATGCGCCCGGCCAGAATGTCGATTTGCTCGGATGCCTTGATGCATTCCAGCATCTGGGCCGGGGTCAGGTCAGCCAGTTTGCCCTGATAGGCCGCGGCAAACTCTTGAACCATCCGGCCCAGGCGCTCGACATCGGCGGTCAGTTCGGCGCTGTCCGGCGCGGGATAAAGGTCGGTCAGGTCCCATTCGGGAAGATTGCCGAAATCCCCTGACGCCTGCGCGCGATCGGTCGCGTCGAAAACCATGATGCCTGCCATGATCGGTCCTTTCTGTCTGTTGACCGAAATGTGGACCCTGCGACGGCCCGGCGCAAGGTCACGTGGGCGGTGTCAAAGCGTGGCAAAGGCGGCGGCGTGGGTGACGGCGCTGTTCCGGGGCAGGGCGCCGTGGATCATCAGGCCAACATAGGAAGAGGACAGTTCGGCAGGGCGAAAGCCTGCCTTGCCATAAAAGGCGGGATCACCCAGCACCACGACCGGGCATTCCCCGGCCGCAGCCAGCGCGGCCTGCACCAGCGCATGCCCCAGGCCACGCCCCTGCAAGGCAGGATGCACCGCCAGCGGAGCCAGCGCATAGGCGGGGCGGGCGGCCTGCAGGGGGGAAAGCGCCACATGGCCGACAGGCAGGCCCTGCACATGGGCCACGACCGACACCGCCAGATCCCCCGCCGCTCGCAGCGCACGGACCAGCCTTGCCTCGGACGGGCCGCCAAAGCTGCGGGTCAGGAGGCGGTCCAGCGCATCCTCGTCCTGCGGGCGTTCCAGCCGGATCAGCGGCATGACGTCATAGCGGTGATAATCGCGGCCGATCTGGCAACTGTCGCGCGCCCACTGGCTGTCGGCGGTGCGGACTTGATGGGCGGCAAAGGCGTCCTCATCGGCAAAGATCTCGTCCACGGACCAGATCAGCGGGTCGTCACCTTGTCCCACATCAAAGCGCAGGCAGCCGGGTTCGGCGCGGCTCTGCTGCACATGATCGGGTAGCAGGTCCAGCGCGGACAGCATCTGCCCCATGTCCGCGCAGATCAGCCGGCCATGCATGGTAACCAGCGGCCGCGACAGCGGCACGGGCTGACCGGACTGGTCGACGGGGCTTTGGTGGTGGTGGCCGCAGGCACAGTCCATGGCGCATCCTTTCGCGTCGGGAGGATGCAGCATCGGGGCAGGGGCCGTTCGCGTCAAGCGGGGCATCACACCAAGGCGCCCGCCTCAAGGCGGCCAGAAAATCGGCCGCCTGCGCGTGATCGCGGCGTGACGTTCTTCCTCCGTCCGGTCCCAGGTCGGGGAGATGCGGCCGATGCGTGACTTTCCCTGGAGGCGGTCGCGGTGCCGGTCCGAAAAATTTCAGTGAAGAAGATTGAACGGACAGGCGTCCTGCCCGTCATTTACGCCACGTCACAGGAGCAGCCACGGCAATAGTCCGACATCCTGTTGATGTAGTTTCCCGAACTGACATAAGGCCTGGATCCTGCCAGCCCGCCATCCGCGAACTGGCTCATGCCGATGGTGTGAGGCGCCTCGACCCATTCATAGGCATCGATGCAAACCTCCAGATACCATTCATGCACCTGCCGCGGACCGCAACCTGCCAGAAACGCAAGGTTGCCCGCGACCGCATCACTCCCATTCGATCGTGCCCGGAGGCTTGGAGGTGATGTCATAGGTGCAGCGGTTGATGCCCCGAACCTCGTTGATGATCCGCGTCGCTGTTTCGCCCAGGAATTCATGGGTGAAGGGGTAATAGTCGGCCGTCATCCCATCCACGCTGGTCACGGCGCGCAGCGCGCAGGCAAAGTCATAGGTGCGCCCGTCGCCCATCACGCCCACCGTGCGGACGGGCAGGATGGCCACGAAGGCCTGCCAGATCTCGTCATAAAGCCCGTGCCTGCGGATCTGGTCGATGAAGACCGCATCGGCCTTGCGCAGGATTTCCAGCTTTTCGCGGGTGATCTCTCCGGGGCAGCGGATGGCAAGGCCGGGGCCGGGGAAGGGGTGGCGGCCGATGAAGCTGGCAGGCAGGCCCAGTTCGCGGCCCAGTTCGCGCACCTCGTCCTTGAACAGCTCGCGCAGCGGTTCCACCAGCTTGAGGCCCATCTTCTCGGGCAGGCCGCCGACGTTGTGGTGCGACTTGATCGTGACCGACGGGCCGCCGCTGAAGCTGACGCTCTCGATGACGTCTGGATAAAGCGTGCCCTGCGCCAGAAACTCCGCGCCCTCGATTTCGCTGGCGTATTTCTGGAACACGTCGATGAACAGGCGCCCGATGGTCTTGCGCTTGACCTCGGGGTCGCTGACGCCCTCCAGCGAGCCCAAGAACAGGTCGGCCTCGTCAGCGTGGATCAGCGGGATGTTGTAGTTGTCGCGGAACATCTTGACGACCTCGTCCGCCTCGTTCAGCCGCAGCAGCCCGTGATCGACGAAAACACAGGTCAACTGGTCGCCGATCGCCTCGTGGATCAGGACAGCCGCGACGCTGCTGTCCACGCCGCCGGAAAGGCCGCAGATGACCTTGCGGTCGCCCACCTGTTCGCGGATCCTGCGGATCGCCTCGTCCTTGTAGGAGGCCATGGTCCAGTCGCCGGTAAAGCCTGCCAGCCGGACAAAGTTCTCCAGCATGGTGCGCCCGTTCGGGGTGTGATGCACCTCGGGGTGGAACTGGACGCCGTAGAAATGGCGGGATTCGTCCGCGATCATCGCCATGGGCGCATTGGGCGAGGTGCCGATGACCTCGAAGCCCGGCGCAAGGCTGGTGACGCGGTCGCCATGGCTCATCCATACTTCCTCGCGCCCGGTGGCGAAAAGATGGGCAAAGATGCCGTCGGACTTGTGCCCCGGCGCAGGCGCAATAAAGGCGCGGCCATATTCGGCGTGATGACCCGCCTCGACGCGGCCGCCCAGTTGTTCGATCATCACCTGCTGGCCATAGCAGATGCCGAAGACCGGCACGCCCATGTCGAACACCGCCTGCGGTGCGCGGGGGCTTGCCTCCTGGGTCACGCTGGCCGGACTGCCCGACAGGATGATCGCCTGCGGGGCCATCTCCCGCAGGGACTGGTCCGTTACCGTGTTGAACGGGTGGATTTCGCAATAAACGTTCAGCTCTCGCAGGCGACGCGCGATCAGCTGCGTCACCTGGCTGCCGAAGTCGATGATCAGAAGGCGCTGGTGCTGGGTCATGGATGCGCTTTAAGCGCGGTTTCAGCACCTTGCAAGAGTTTCGCGGCAGGCCTTGGGCGGAACCTGCCCCGAGCCGCGGCGTTGGCCGACAACAGTCACGCGCGCATTGCGCATCTTTTTCGAGGTGCTTTCCATGTTCAGATCGATAATGCCTTTCAGTGCGGCGCTGCTGCTGGTGGCATGCGACAATGTCCCGCTGATCTCTCTGCCGGAAACCGAACCGCCGGCCGAGGAATCGCTGGCGGCCCAGTGCAGCCGAGACGCGACTCTGTCGGCGCGCCTGGCCGCCAGCGTCAACGCCGCCCGCTCCGCAGACGGCAAGGCCATACTGGAACAGAACGCGCTGCTGGACCAGATCGCGCTGGCCCATGCTTGTGACATGGCGCAGACCGGACGGGCTGACGTCGCGGGATCGAACGGATCGAACGTCGTGGATCGTGCAAGGTCGGTTGGCTATCCGACCTGCGGCGTAGCGCAGTTGGTGGGCACCGCCGGCACCCCCGAGGGCGCTGTGGCAACCTGGCTGTCGGCAGAGCCGCAGCGCGAGCAGGTGATGGGCCAGCTCAGCTATCAGGTGGGCGCGGGCACGGTGCGTGGCTCGGACGGCCGCCTGTGGCACAGCGCCGTTCTGGGCAACAACTGCCAGTAACAGGAAAGGGGCGCGGTTTGATCCGCGCCCCTTTCGCAATACAGCCGCCGCAGTTACTTCTCGGGCAGCAAGCCTCGTGGGGCAAAGCGCAGCACCAGCAGCAGGACCAGTCCCATCGCGATGAAGCGCATGTGCGGCGCGCTGTCCAGCAGATGCGCCTTGAACGCGCTGTCGGGCAGGGGCCCGGTCAGCAGGGCGATCAGGGCGGGACCCCAGACCTCGGCCTTGATCCACAGGAACCAGATCGTGACGGCGCCCAGCACCGCGCCCCAGTTGTTGCCCGAACCGCCCACGATCACCATCACCCAGATCAGGAACGTATAGCGCAGCGGGTTATAACTGGTCGGCGCCAGCAGGCCGTCCAGCGTCACCATCATTGCGCCGGCAACCCCGATCACGGCCGAGCCCAGGATGAACACCTGCAGATGGCGGCGCGTCACGTCCTTGCCCATGGCCTCGGCCGCGGTTTCGTTGTCGCGGATCGCGCGCATCATGCGGCCCCAGGGCGATTTCAGCGCCAGTTCCGCCAGCAGGATGATGACCAGCAGCACGACCAGGAACAGCGACATATAGCTCAGCTTGACCCAGATCCCCGATGCCTCGGCCGCCGGAAAGCCCCAGCGGGCGGCGAAATCGACAAAGTCGGGGTTGCGCTGCAGGGCGACCTCCGATGCGACGGGGCGCGGGATCGAGGTGATGTTCTTGACGCCGCGCGCCAGCCAGTCCTCGTTCCTCAGGACCGCCACGATGATCTCGCCGATGCCCAAGGTGGCAATGGCCAGATAGTCCGAGCGCAGCCCCAAAGCGACCTTGCCGATTCCCCAGGCCGCAGCGGCAGCAAAGACACCGCCCACGACCCAGGACAACAGGACCGGCATGCCAAGGCCGCCGATATTGCCGTGGCGGGCCGGGTTGTTGCCCTCGATCGCGATGACGGCAGGATCGAACAGCCAGCGATAGGTGACAAAGCCCGCGATCAGGACGATCACCACGATGATGCCGCTGCGGGTGCGCGTCCAGGCCAGCTTGGCCAGGGCCAGCGTCCCCAATCCCACAGCCAGTGCCAGCAGAAGGCGGGGACCGCCTGCGGCCCAGGCCCCTTCGACCGGCGGCAGGGCCACCAGCACGGGCGCCAGCGCCCCCATGGCCAGAAAGCCCACGACACCAACGTTGAAGAGGCCCGCATAGCCCCATTGCATGTTCACGCCGAGCGCCGTGATGGCCGACAGCAGCCCCATGTTCAGGATGGCCAGCGATGTGTTCCAGCTGCCCGAGAACATGCTGTTCCGGACCGTGCCTTCCAGCACGAACAGGATCGCCAGGATGGCAAACAGGATCGGCGCGCGCCAGCGGCTGGAAGAGGCGGTGGCTTGACGGTTGGTGGCCATGATCGTTCCTCCCCTTACACAGACTTGCCGCGGAACAGGCCGGTCGGCCGGAACAGCAGGACGATGATCAGGATGACGAAGCTGACGGCGAACTTGTATTCGGTTCCCAGAAGCTGCATCAGCCCGCCCGGTTCGTACCACGGCGCCAGATAGCCCACGACACGCACCCAGGGATAGGTCACCGCAACCTCGGAGAAGGCCACAAGGAAACCGCCCGCAATGGCCCCCAGCGGGTTGCCGAGGCCGCCCACGATGGCCGCCGCGAAAATCGGCAGCAGGATCTGGAAATAGTTGAAGGCCTTGAAGGACTTGTCCAACCCGTAGAGCGTGCCCGCGATGGTCGCCAGACCCGCCGCGATGATCCAGGTCAGCCGCACCACCCGTTCGGGATCGATGCCCGACAGCAGGGCCAGATCCTCGTTGTCGGAATAGGCGCGCATGGCCTTGCCGGACTTGGTGCGGTTCAGGAACCAGAACAGCGCGATCATCACCAGGATCGCGACAACCAGCGTCAGCGCCTGGGTCGAGCGCAGGGCCAGCCCCTCGGGCAGGCCGGTCATCTCGCGAAAGGTGCGGACGTCGATGATGAAGCGGGCGCCGTCGTCGAAACGGTATTCGTCCACCCCGATCAGGAGGCGTGTCAGCCCGTTCATCACGAACATCACGCCGACCGAGGCCATGACCAGGATGATGGGCGCGGCCTTCTGCCTGCGGTAAAAGCGGTAAACGGCCCTGTCGGTGCCCAGCACCAGAAGCGCGGTCAGGGCGATGCCCAGTGGCAGCGCGATCAGCGCCGTCGGCAGCGGTCCGGCCGAGATGCCCAGGGCCTGCAGGCCCCAGGTCAGCAGGATCACGATGGCGGTGCCAAAGGCCATCGTGTCGCCATGGGCGAAGTTCGAAAACCTCAGGATGCCATAGATCAGCGTGACACCAAGCGCGCCAAGCGCCAGCTGCGCGCCATAGGCCGCTGCCGGAATGAAGACAAAGTTCAGGAAAACCACGAGGGCGTTCAGGATATCCAAGGCTCAGCCCCCCAGGAAGGTGCGGCGCACCTCGTCGTTCTGCATCAGTTCGGCGCCCGTTCCGGTATGGGCATTGGCGCCCTGCACCAGCACATAGGCCTTGTCGGCGATCATCATTGCCTGACGCGCGTTCTGTTCCACCATCAGCACCGGCAGGCCGCCGCGCGCGATGGCGATGATGCGGTCGAACAACTCGTCCATGACGATGGGGCTGACGCCCGCGGTGGGTTCATCCAGCATCAGCACCGAAGGTTGCGTCATCAGCGCACGGCCCACGGCCACCTGCTGGCGTTGCCCGCCGGACAATTCGCCCGCCGCCTGCCTCCGCTTGGCGGCGACGGCCGGGAACAGGTCATAAACCTGCTCCAACGTCGGCTTGATGTCGTCGTTGCGGATATAGGCGCCCATCTCGAGGTTTTCCTCGACCGACATGGACGGAAAGATGTTGTTCACCTGCGGCACGAAGCCCATCCCGGCCTTGACCCGGTCCTGCGGGTTCAGCGCGGTGATGTCCTGCCCGTTCAGGCGGACGCTGCCCCCGCGCAGGTTCAGCATGCCGAAGATCGCCTTCATCGCGGTGGATTTGCCGGCACCGTTGGGGCCGACGATCACGGCGATCTGGCCCTTCTCGACGGCAATGGTGCAGTCGTGGAGGATGTCCGCGCCCTTGCCGTATCCGCCGGTCATCGCCTCGCCGATCAGGAACGGGTCGCCCGCGCGCCCCGGCCCCGTGGGACCGGACCGGCGCGTGCCGTCGATGGTGCCGCGCCCCTTGGAGTTCACGACGGACAGGTCGCGGTTGCCGCGATTGCCGAAGGCTGCGTCCTGATCGCTCATGCGCCCACCATGTCCTTGTTCTTGAGGCCGGTGCCCAGATAGGCCTCGATCACCGCCTCGTTCTTCATGATGTCGGCAGCGCTGCCCTGGGCCAGAACGTGACCTTCGGCCATGACGATCACCGGGTCGCACAGCTTGCCGATGAAATCCATGTCATGCTCGATCACGCAGAAGGTATAGCCGCGTTCCTTGTTCAGGCGGATGATCGCGTCGGCGATGGTCATCAGCAGGGTGCGGTTCACGCCCGCCCCCACCTCGTCCAGAAAGACGATCTTGGCATCGACCATCATCGTGCGGCCCAGTTCCAGCAGCTTCTTCTGTCCGCCCGACAGGTTGCCGGCCTTTTCATGGGCAAGGTGACGGATGGTCAGAAAGTCCAGAACCTCGTCGGCCTTGCGACGCAGCTCGGCCTCTTCCCGCGCGATCCGGCCGCGCTGGAACCAGGTCTTCCAGATCGTCTCGCCCGCCTGTCCGCCGGGAACCATCATCAGGTTCTCGCGCACGGTCATGCTGGAAAATTCATGCGCCAGCTGAAAGGTGCGCAGCAGGCCCTTGTGGAACAGCGCGTGCGGCGGCAGGCCGGTGATGTCCTCTCCGTCCATGAAGACGCGGCCCGACGTGGGGGGCAGCACGCCCGCGATGACGTTGAACAACGTGGACTTGCCCGCGCCGTTCGGGCCGATCAGCCCGGTGATCGAACCGGTCTCGATCGTCAGGCTGGCGCCATCGACGGCCCGGAAACCGCCGAAATGTCTGTTAAGGTCCTCGACCCTGATCATGACTTCAAACTTCCCTGTCTTCACATTCAAGGTGAAGATGTGCCGACAACCGGCTTATATCGTTGTGGAATGGCCCGGCACCAAAGGTGCCGGGCCATCAGGTTCTCCTGTTGGTTCAGCGATAGCCGATCACTTCCATGACGCCGTTCTTGAACTCGATCTCGCGGAAGCTGCCGGCGGACTCGCCTTCACCCACCAGTTCGACCGAGGTGGCGCCATCATAATCGACATCACCGCCGCCATTGATGATCTCCAGCGCGCGGGCCAACTGGCCCGGCAGGATCTTTTCGCCCGGCGCGTTGGCGACATCCATGATGCTGTTCTTGTAGGTTGCAGGATCGCTGCTGCCGGACTTGGCCATGGCCAGCAGCATCAGGGCCGCCGCGTCGTAAGCCTCGGCCGAAAACGCGCTCGAACCGTCAAAGCCGGCCTCCTCGGCCATCGACAGATAGGTTTCGCGGCCTTCGCCTTCGGCGGCGGGGTTCTGGCCAAAGCTGCCCTCGATCTCGCTGCCGAAGTTGGTTTCCAGCGCCTGGCCCACCATGCCGTCGGGAAAGACGAAGGTCTCGAAGGCGCCGGTGTCCAGCGCCGCACGCACCACGCCCGAGCCGCCCTGGTCGACATAACCGACCACGACCAGAGCGTCGCCGCCCGCTGCCGCCAATGCGGCCACTTCGGCCGAATAGTCGGCCTTGCCGTCGTCATGGGCGCTGTTGGTGGTGACCGTGCCGCCCTTTTCCTCGAACGCGGCCTGGAAGCTGTCGGCCAGTCCCTTGCCGTAATCGTTGTTGGTATAGGTGACGGCGACGGTGTTGATCCCGCGCTCCATGATGACATCGGCCATCACCTCGCCCTGGCGGGCGTCCGACGGCGAGGTGCGGAAGAAGAGGCCATCATCCTCGATCGTGGACAGGGCCGGAGAGGTCGCCGAAGGCGAGATCATCACCACGCCGTTGGGCCTTGCCACGTTTTCCAGCGAGGCGATCGTTTCGCCCGAGCACATGCCCCCGATGATGCCCTTGACCCCTTCCGAGGCGATCAGACGCTCCACCGTTGCCGTTGCGGCGGCTGCGTCGATGCAGGTACTGTCGCCGGTGACGGCCGTGACGGTCGATCCGTCCAGCAGCAGGCCGGAGTCGCTGATTTCCTTCATCGCCAGTTCGGCACCCTGCTGCATGCCGGGCGCCATGGATTCCAAGGGCCCCGTAAAGCCGAGCGAAAGGCCCAGCTTGATTTCTTCAGCGCCAGCGGCACCGGCCAGCAACGCCCCGGCGGCGGTCGCAAGAAGAAGCTTTTTCATTGATTGTCTCCCAGTTGGAACATGTTCCTGACCAGCAGGTTAAAAGCGCCAATTCCAAAAAGAAAGCATGTTGTCACACGCATTTGCATGGTCTTTCGTCAGGTCGCCAAGTTGACCTAACGCCACCCGAGCCGGTCGTCGCGGCGAAAGGGTCGCCGGATCAGCGAAGCCAGCAGCCAGCCCAGAAGGAACCCCAGGCCTCCCGCGACCAGCCCTTCGCGTGTCAACGGCAGGGCAGGCCGGAAATCACCCCAGGTCGCGCGCAGGGTCTGGGTGTCGCGCAGGCGGTGGGGCAGCAGCATCCGCTCGACCGGGCCTGCCAGGCGCAGCATCTGCAGGTCGGCCCGCGCGCGGTCCAGCCGGACAAAGACGTGGCGCATGTCCTGCTGATGGGCGTCAAGGAACGTGCTGCCGGACAGGTCGGCCAGCGCCTCGGACCGGGTCATCCCGGCGCGGTCGGCGCTGGCATCGAAGTCGTCCGCCACCTGCGCCAGCGCATCGACCTGACCCCCAAGCCGCTGCACGTACTGGTCGCTGAAGGCGGGGAACTGCGACAAGGCGGCAGCGAACAGCCCCGCCACGACCAGCCGCAGCAGCCCGGTCATTTGTCCTGAACCGTCAGGCCCAGGATCGGCTGATAGGTCTGCTGCAGCCGCGCGATGGCATCCTTGGGCGAGATTTCCTCGCTGGTGCCGGTGCGGCGATCGGTCAGTTCGACCTTGTTGCTGGCCAGGCCGCGGGGACCGACGGTGATCCGCCAGGGCAGGCCGATCAGATCCATCGAGGCGAACTTCGCCCCCGCCCGTTCGTCGCGGTCGTCATAAAGCGGATCCATTCCGCGCGCCTGCAATTCGGCATAGATCGCCTCGCAGGCGCTGTCGGTCGAGTTGTCACCCTGCTTGAGGTTCACGATGCCGACATGGAAGGGCGTGACGCCCTCGGGCCAGATGATGCCCTTGTCGTCGTGGTTGGCCTCGATGATGGCCCCCAGCAGGCGGCTGACGCCGATCCCGTGGCTGCCCATGTGGACCGGCACGCGCTGCCCGTCGGGACCGACGACCGTGGCGCCCATCGGTTCGGAATACTTGGTGCCGAAATAGAAGATCTGGCCGACCTCGATGCCGCGCGCGGTGCGGCGACGTTCCTCCGGCACCTGGTCGAAGATCGCCTGGTCATGCGTCTCGTCGGTGCGGGCATAGCGGCTGGTGAATTCCTCCAGCACGCCCTGGCATTCCTCGACGCTGTCATAGTCGATCTGGCGGTCGCCAAAGGTCAGGTCGGTGATCTGGCTGTCATAGAACACCTCGGACTCGCCCGTTTCGGCCAGCACCAGGAATTCGTGCGTGTAGTCGCCGCCGATCGGGCCGCCATCCGCGCGCATCGGGATGGCCTGCAGGCCCATGCGCTCGTAGCTGCGAAGGTAGCTGACCAGATGCCGGTTATAGGCATGCAGCGCCGCTTCCTTGGTCAGGTCGAACGTGTAGCCGTCCTTCATCAGGAACTCGCGCCCGCGCATCACGCCAAAGCGGGGGCGGATCTCGTCGCGGAACTTCCACTGGATGTGGTACAGCGTCAGCGGCAGGTCCTTGTAGCTGTTCACATGGCTGCGGAAGATGTCGGTGATCATTTCCTCGTTGGTAGGACCGTACAGCAGGTCGCGCTTGTGGCGGTCCTTGATGCGCAGCATTTCCTCGCCATAGTCGTCATAACGGCCGCTTTCGCGCCACAGGTCCGCGGGTTGCAGCGTGGGCATCAGCATGGGGATGTGTCCGGCACGCTGCTGTTCCTCGTGGACGATCTGCTCGATCCGGCGCAGGACCTTCAGGCCCATCGGCAGCCAGGAGTAGATGCCCGCCGCCTGCTGCTTGATCATGCCCGCGCGCAGCATCAGCCGGTGGCTGACGATCTGCGCCTCCTTGGGGTCTTCCTTCAGCACGGGCAGGAAATAGCGCGACATACGCATGGGCGGGGTCCTTCACAGCGGTTCGGCGCAGCGTTACCGGATCGCTTCCCGCTTGCCAAGCATCGCGCTTGCAACCGGCGCGGCAGGGCGGCACATTCGCGTCACATCAAAAGGCCGAGGTCGGACCATGCGCATCCCCGTTCGCAAGCAGATCATGTGGTGGGGCATCGCGGCCTCGGCGCTGCTGCTGACGCTGTGGCTGCTGGGGCAGGCGGTTCTGCCCTTCATCCTGGGCGCGGGCGTGGCCTATCTGCTGGACCCCATCGCCGACCGGCTGGAGCGGGCAGGGCTGTCGCGGACCCTGTCGGTGGTGGCGATCACCTTTGTCGTGGTGCTGGCCTTCGTGGCGGTCGTTCTTCTGATCATGCCGTTGCTGATCCGGCAGG
>VGDE01000076.1 GCA_016869875.1 Alphaproteobacteria bacterium | reverse complement strand
CCGCCATCGCCCCCTCCGCTCCCCCGCCCACCGCCGCGCCGCCTGTCCAGACCGCCGCCGAGCTCCGGTCGCCCGCTGCCGGATCCGTCCCGGCGGCCGCTGCCGAGCCGACCGACAGTCAAGTCCGCGTTTCGGCCGCGCGGCTTGACACGCTCCTCGACCAAGTGGGCGAGCTGGTAATCGCGCAGGCGCGGCTGACGGCGCTTGCTCATAACCGCCACGATCTGGCCCTCTCGGCCATCGTGGAAGAGATCGAGCGTCTGTCGGCCGACCTCCGCGACAGCGCCATGGACATGCGGATGCTGCCCATCGACCAGCTCTTCAGCCGCTACCGCCGCGTGGTGCGAGACTTGGCCGGCAGCCTCTCGAAAGACATCGAGCTGGTTCTGTCGGGGGAAGAGACCGAGTTGGACAAAACCGTGCTGGACCGACTTGGCGATCCGCTGGTCCACATCATCCGCAACTCGATTGATCACGGGATCGAGACACCGGACGCGCGCGAGACGGCTGGCAAGCCGCGGCGGGGCACCTTGCGCCTGTCCGCCCGCCAGTCGGGCGCCGAGATGATCATCACAGTCGAGGATGACGGCGCCGGCCTCAACCGCGTGCGCATCCGTGAAAAGGCGCTGGCCGCCGGTGTTATCGGCGCAGAGGATGAGCTGACCCCGTCGCAGATCGACCAGCTGATCTTCCACCCGGGCCTTTCGACCGCACAGACCATTTCGAACCTCTCAGGGCGGGGGGTCGGCATGGACGTGGTCAAGCGGACCATCACCGACCTGCAGGGTACGATCGAGATCACCAGCGAGCCTGGCCGCGGCACCCGCATCACCCTGCGCCTGCCGCTGACGCTGGCCATCATCGAGGGGCTGCAGGTCGCCGTCGGACAAACCATGTGCATCCTTCCCCTGTCCACGGTTGAGGAATGTGTCGAGTTAAGCCAGGTCGAGACACGCACCTCGAACGGGCGCAACTTCGTTGACATCCGCGGGACCATGGTTCCGCTGCTCTGGACCGACCGGATCTTCGGCACCGGCCGGACCGGAAGCGTGGTCGCGGTGGTCGAAACCGATGCGGGCAAGACCGGCGTGGTGGTGGACCAGGTGATCGGCCAGCACCAGACGGTGATCAAGCCGCTCTCGCCCCTGCACCGCGCGGTGCCTGGCCTGGCCGGCGCGACGATCCTCGGCGACGGCTCAGTCGCGCTGATCCTTGACATCCCGGGGCTGTCGCGCGCTCAACCCGCCCTTCCTCTGCAGCGCACAGCCGGCGCGGCCGTCCCGACCGCCGCCTGAAGGAGCCCCTTCCATGCAAATCGCATCTATTCCCACCAGCCAGGACTACCTGACCATCGCGCTGGACGAGGACATCTTCGCCCTGCCTGTCGCTAGTGTGCGCGAGGTTCTCGACCCTCCACCGATGACACTGGTGCCCTTTGCCCCAGTTCATGCGCCGGGCCTCGTGAACGTCCGCGGCAATGTCATGCCGCTTCTGGACCTGCGCACGCGCTTCGGGATGGAGCCGGTCGCGAATGGCGACACCACCCGCGTGATCGTCACGCATATCGACCGTCCGGGTGATCCCTTCCTAGTCGGCCTGCGCGCCGATGCGGTCTACGAGGTCGTCGACATTCCCGCAGGCGCAGTGCGCCCCGCTCCGCCCGGCAGCACACGCTGGCCCGCCGCGCTCATGCAGGGGGTGATCCAGCGCGGCGACCGCTACGTCATCATCCTCAACCTGGAAGACATCGTCGCGGCCGAACCCGCGCGCCCGAACTAAACCCGCCCATCACCATCTATTAGGAACATTATTCATGCGTCTGACGATCAAGACGAAGCTGATTGCGTCCTTCGCGGTCATCCTCGCCCTAACGGCTGGCAGCGGCTATGTCGCCATCCAGAGCCTCGCCTCATCCAACGATAATCTCGCGGGCTTCGTCAGCGGCCCGTTCTCTCAGGTGCAGAACGGCCGCGGCATCCGGCAACGCCTGACGGAAATGCGCCGGATCGCAAATCGGGCTTATATTGAGACCGATCCAGCCCTACGCGCGAAATACGCCGAGGCGTTCAACGAGCGCTACACCGAGCTTCAGGAGTTCCGTGAGCAACTCTTCGCGAACTTCAGTGCGGAAAACCGTGAGAAATATGCGTCGCTCACTGCGGACCTTGAGGAATTCCACACCTTGACCAAGCAGGCTTTGGAGTTAGCGCTGGCCGCGGACTCGCAGGCAACGGCGCGCGTTCTGGACACCACAAAGGACACCTACGCTACGCTTCTGGCCGATGTTCGCACGCTCAGCAACGGCCTGCGCGAATGGGGCGTTGCGGAGGCGCGGAACGGTTCGGAGACCGGCACCTCGACCCCCAATGTCCTTCAGGGCATGGCCTCGGCGGAAGTTGTCTCAACCAGCGCGATGCGCGCGCGGATCCTGACGCTTGCAGCAGCATCACGACCCGACCCCGAAGAGATCCGCTCAGCTACCTCAAGGGCTGGTGAAAGCGTCGCCGAAGTGGACGCGGCGCTGGCAGAGCTTCAGGCGAATCCGGTCGTCGCCAAGAACTTCGCGTCCCAGTTCAACGCGCTGAAAGCAAGCTGGACTGAGGCAACCGCAGTCCTGCAGACCCAGGTCGACGAAGCTCTGAAGATGCGCGAATACGAAGCGCTGAAAATGCTGGCAGGTGGGCTCACGCCGATCTCCACCAAGGTCGACGGGCAGCTGCTTGAACTCACCGACAGCGGTGACGCGGCGGCGGCGACGGCCGGTGCCGAGGCCGAGGCTGCCTACGGCCAGATGCGCAACACCCTGATTGCGATCATCCTGGCGGCGATTGCCATCGGCGCGGCGGCAGCGCTGTGGATGTCCATCTCGATCTCGCGTGGCCTGACCCGCTCGGTGAAGTTGGCCGAAGCCATCGGTCAAGGTGATCTGACCCAGGACGTTGCTGCCCGCGGCAGCGACGAGATCGGCGATCTGATGCGCGCCATGAAGACCATGACCGAGAACCTGCGCCGGATCGTCGGCGACGTCGTCTCGTCTTCGGCTCAGGTCGCCTCGGGCTCCCAGCAGTCTTCCGCAACGGCCGAGCAGCTGAGCCAAGGCTCGACCGAGCAGGCGGCGGCGACCGAAGAGGCCTCGGCCGCGATGGAGCAGATGGCAGCCAACATCCGCCAGAACGCCGAGAATGCCGCCCAGACCGAGAAGATCGCGGGCCAGGCCAGCATCAATGCCGAAAAGACGGGCAAGGCCGTTGCGAACTCAGTCGAGGCGATGCGGACGATCGCCGACAAGATCCAGATCGTGCAGGAAATCGCCCGGCAGACCGACCTTCTGGCCTTGAACGCCGCGATCGAGGCAGCGCGCGCTGGACAGCATGGCAAAGGCTTCGCAGTGGTCGCCTCCGAGGTGCGCAAGCTGGCCGAACGCTCGCAGCAAGCCTCGACCGAAATCGGCGAACTTTCCGGCTCGACCCTCAGCATCTCGGAGGAAGCCGGCCGTATGCTGCAGGACCTGGTACCCGACATCCAGCGCACGGCGGAACTGGTCGGCGAGATTTCGGCCGCCTGCCGTGAACAGAACTCGGGTTCGGAACAGATCAACCAAGCGATCCAGCAGCTGGACGAGGTGACCCAGCAGAACGCCGCCGCCGCCAACCAGATGTCGGCAACCGCCGAGCAGCTCTCGGCCCAGGCCGCCATGCTGAACGAGCGCGCTGCCTTCTTCGTGCTGATCCCTGATGGTCGCGCCGCGCCCAAGGCCGTCAGCCGCGAAGATGAGCTGGACGCGCGCATGCAGGCGGAGATGACCGCTCGTCCGGGGCGCAAGCCCGCTGCCGTCAAGAAGGGCAATCCCAAGCCGAAGACGGTGGCATCCGCTGCGGTGAAGGAAGGTCACGGCTTCGATCTGGACCTCAGCAGCGAGGATGGCGGCTTCGAAAGGCTCAGCGCATGAGAGCGGAGGCTCGGGCCGAGGACGCGCTCCTGTCCGTCGATGACGGGCAGGAGGCAGCCGCCCAGATCCTGACCTTCAGGCTCGGGCAGGGCGTCTTCGGCATCCATGTCCGTCATGTCCGCGAGGTGCTGGACGTCACGCCTATTACCCCCGTCGCGAACGCGCCGGCCAGCCTTCTGGGGATGGTCGACGTGCGCCACGAGGGCGTGCCGGTGGTGGATCTGAAGCAGCGCCTTCGCATTGCCGACGCGCGAGGCCAAGCGGGACCGGACACCCGGATCGTGGTTCTTGAAATCGAGATCGACAGGGCGCCCTCGGTCGTCGCCATTATGGCCGATGCCGTACTGGAGGTGGTTGAGCATGATCCCGCCACGCTCAAGGGCCCGCCAAGCTTTGGGGAGCAGTGGGACGCCAGCTTCATCCACGGCATCGGCCGGCGCGGGGACGAGTTCATGACGCTCCTCGACATCAACGCGATCTTCCGCATCGTCACGGCCGGCCCCGCCCGCGCGCATCCGTAACCCTTCCGGCGTCCCGCGCCCGCCTGCGCGGGACGTTGCCCGGCCCGTCCTCAGGACCCTTTCATGAGCTCTCAGCTTGCCCGCCACTGGCCTGCCGCGGCACCCGCCCCGCGTCCGTCCGCCGCCATGCCCGCCCCCGCGCAGCTGCGCGAGACCACCTTCCGCCGCCTGGTGCTGCTGGTGCGCCAGACCTGCGGCATCTCGCTGGCGCCCTCGAAGCGGCTCATGCTGCAGACCCGGCTTGGCCGGCGGCTGCGCGCAACGGGTCTTGAGGATTTTGACGCTTATACGGCGATGCTGACGGGCCCGAACCCCTCCGCAGCCGAGATGCAGGCCTTTATCGACTGCGTGGTGACGAACGAGACCTCGTTCTTCCGCGAGCCGCCGCATTTCGAATACCTGACGTCCGAGCGGCTGCAGACCCTGTCAGCCGGCGGCAGTGGCGGCCAGCTGGCGATGTGGTCGGCCGCCTGCTCGACCGGTGAAGAGGTCTGGACATTGGCGATGGTGGCAGCTGCCGCCCAAGCGGCCGCCGGCGCCTCGGGCGGGAACTGGTCAGCGCTCGCCACCGACATCTCCATTACTGCCCTCACCCGAGCGCGGCGAGGGATTTACCCGGCCGAGGCCATCGGCCGCCTGCCCCAGACCCTTGCCAGCCGCTACCTGCTGCGCGAAGGCGGCGGCGAGACCCTCAGCGTCGCACCCGAGCTGCGCCGGAACGTCCGCTTTGGCCAAATCAACCTGATGGACAGCCGTTATCTGCCAGGGCGGATGATGGATATCATCTTCTGCCGCAACGTCCTCATCTATTTTGACGCCGCAACGCAGGCGGCCATCGTGCGCAAGCTCTGCGCGCATCTGCGCCCGGGTGGGCTGCTGTTTCTCGGGCATTCCGACATGAGCCGGGAAGGACAGGCACCGCTGCGGCTCTTGCGCAACAACATCCACGAACGGCTGGAGGATTAAGCCATGCCCGACATCAAGGTTCTGATCGTGGACGACTCCGCCAGCGTGCGCTCGGCGCTCAGTGACATCATTGGCATGGAAACGGGGATGACGGTGATGGGCACCGCCTCGGACCCCTACTTCGCAGCCGAGCGACTGCGCTCCGAGGTGCCCGATGTCATCATCTGCGACATCGAGATGCCGCGCATGGACGGGATTACCTTCGTCCAGAAGCTGATGCAGCAGCGCCCGCTCCCCGTCATCATCTGCTCGTCGCTGGCGGGGGCCGGCTCGCCCACTGCGCTGGCCGCGCTGGAGGCGGGCGCAGTCGAGATCATCACCAAGCCCAAGATGGGCACGGCGCAGTTCCTCCTGGAGGCGCGCACCCGCATCTGCGACGCTGTGCGTGCCGCCGCCGCCGCCAAGGTCCGGCCGCGCAGCCGGATCGAGCGGACCGAGAAGCTGACCGCCGATGCCGTCCTGCCCCCCGCCGGGCGCCGCAGTGTTGAGCACACGACTGACCGCCTGGTCGCCATTGGCGCCTCGACTGGCGGAACCGAGGCGCTGCGCGTCTTGCTGGAGGCGCTGCCAGCCGACGCGCCGGGCCTTGCCATCGTCCAACACATGCCTGCCGGCTTCACCAGCGCCTTCGCCCGGCGGCTGGACGGGCTCTGCCGGATCGAGGTGCGAGAGGCCGAGACCGGCGACCGGCTGATCCCCGGCCTTGCCCTGATCGCGCCGGGCGATCACCACATGCTGCTGCAGCGCAGCGGTGCGCAGTATCGGGTGGAGGTGCGCGAGGGGCCGCTGGTCTCGCGCCATCGCCCGTCGGTCGACGTGCTTTTCCGTTCGACCGCGCGGGCGGCGGGCCCAAATGCCCTTGGCATCATCATGACCGGCATGGGAGATGATGGCGCGCGCGGCATGCTCGAGATGCGCGTGGCGGGCGCCCGCACGCTCGGTCAGGACGAGGCCAGCTGCGTCGTCTACGGCATGCCAAAAGAGGCGATGCGGCTTGGCGGGGTGCAGAACGAATTGCCTCTGAACCGGCTGGCCGCCGAGGTAATGCGCTTTGCCGCCGCCGACCACTCCTCTGCGCTGACGAAGGGATAGCCGATGACGCCGATGGCCCAACGACATAACAACGCTGCACCCCTGCCTGATGGGCACGGCCAGCTGGTTCCGCTGATCGATGCGCTGGCCCTTTGGAATGCGCAAAGCGAAAGCTCATATCTGAGCGCAGGCGAGGATCTGCAGGCGATCCATGCCATGCTGCGGGCGGTCGAAGACGCAATGGCGCGTACCATTGCCGTGATGACCAGTGCAGGCCTCCACGACATCGATGCCCGCCTCGGCGCCGCGGCGGAGCTGGCCGAGGCGCTGGAGCGGAACGGCGACGCCATCGGCTGGCGTCTTGCCGAGGTGCTCAAGGGCCGCGATCACGCGGCGGGCGGGAACGAGCAGGTCGCCCGAGCCTTCTCTATTCTGGAATACGTAGCGCTGGTGGCGCGAACCCATACTGGCGTCATCGGCGGGGGTGGCGGAGATCTTACCGCGTTCCTCGCACAGGTGACAGTGCTGGTCGGCACCGGGCGCAAAGTTGCGAGCGACATGAGCGCTCGGCTGGCGGATCTTCATGACACGCTCGAGGATGCCGCCCAGCAGCTGCGCGAACGCCAGCAGGAGGATGCGCGCAGTGCGCCCCTGATCGAGGTGATAGCATCGCTCAAGCGGGAACTGGAGAGCCGCCGCGGCGCCGCCAACGGCCACCGTAGCGCCGCGCACCAAGCCTTCGCTGAGGCCGCGCGCGCTGTGGCCGAGGTGGTGGGAGTCCTTCAATTCCACGACATCGCCCGCCAGCGGCTGGAACACGTCATCGACCACCTTCGCTTAATGTTCGCGCTGGCAAACAACGTGCCGCTGCCGGCCGCTGATGCCCCCGCCGACGCCGCCAGCCGGCAGGCTTGGATCGCCCACATCGCGCAGCTGGAACAGGCACAACTGGTAGATCTGGCGCAGCTTTATCGGGAAAAGATGGCGCTGATCGGCGGCAGCCTAGATGCGATCATGCAACGGGCATGCGAGGGAGCGGGGCTGGTCGGCGCGATGCTGCAGATCGACCGCGCGCAACTCGAGGACGGGCAGGGCATGGGAATCACTCGTCAAGCCCAACAACTGGAGGAACGGTTCCTGCGCCGCGAGCAGCGGCGCGAAACCATCTTCGCCAGCCTCGCCGACTGCATCCGCGCCGCAGGGCAGTTCGCCGCGATGACGGATGCGCTTGACGACGTGGAATTCTCGCTGCGGCTCGCTGGCTTCAACGCGGCCATCCACGCCGCCGACCGCAATAGCGGGGATCGGACCATCGGCTATATCGCCCATGAGATCCGCGACAGCGCCACCGTGGCCAAGGAGGGCGCCGACCTGATCCGCGTCGCGATTAAGGCCACGGCCGCCGCCGCGGACGAGCTTCAGGAGATCCTTCTGCCGACTGAAGTCAGCAGCGCTGCCGACATCTCCGCCGCCATCGCGGACGTGCTTGTGGCAGTCGGCGCGGCCGAGGCCGAGTGCCTCGCCCAGCTTGCCGGTGCCGAGGTCGCTGCCGCGGATGTTCCGGACAAGGTCAGCCGCGCCAAGGCCATGATGCAGGACCATGTCCAAGGGCTCACGCTGATGAACGCCGCCATCGACTCATTGGCCTCCTTGGCCGCAGAACCCGTTGCCGAGGTAGATCTTTCTTCGCTTTCGGCCCTCTTGAGCGCCAATTACACTATGCGCGAAGAACGCTTGATCTTGGCTGCGGTCTTTGGGCAAGCCCTCCAGGAAGAGGAGCAGTCGCCAGCAGCGGCAGAAGATGACGACCTGTCGGACATCTTCTTTTAGATGTGCTGTTGAAGCGGAGATCGGGTAAACATTTCGCGTTCGCGTCGTCTTCTTGGGCTGAAAGCCGCGATCGTGCTTTGCCTGGGCACGGTCTGGAAATGATGCACCTGTACTGCACCTGATTCCTGCGCTGTTAAGCGATCCAGACCGTGTGAAAACTCAAACAGGATTCCCGGCTTTGTGCGGCCGTGGTATTCTTGGGCATGGCACATATTTCAGGTGATGATCGATCCCAGCTTCTGCTTTTGCCGGACTCTGTGGACGATTATGTGGGGTCGGACAACGTTGTCCGGTTTATCGATGCTTTCGTTGACGGTCTGGATCTGAAGGCTGCTGGCTTCGGGCGGGTCCAGGCGAAGACCACGGGTCGACCGGGATATGATCCGGCCGATCTCTTGAAGCTCTACATCTACGGATACCTGAACCGGGTGCGCTCCAGCCGCCGATTGGAGGCCGAGGCGCGACGCAACCTCGAAGTCATCTGGCTGCTCCGCCGCCTGACGCCCGACTTCAAGACAATCGCAGACTTCCGACGCGACAACAGGACGGCGTTCCGGCAGGTGTTCCGGGAATTCGTGGTGCTGTGTCGGGAACTCGAGCTGTTCGGACGAGAGTTGATCGCGGTCGACGGCACCCGGATCAAGGCCGTGAACAGCCGGGAGCGGAATTTCACCAGGGCCAAGCTGGTCAAAGCGATGGCGGAAGGCGATGAGCGCCTGGCGCGGTATCTCAAGCAACTCGATGAAGCCGACAAGGACAGTGAGGACGCGCCGGAGGGCGGCACCGTTGAGAGGCTTCAGGAGAAGATCGCGGCGATCCGGGAGCGGCGTAAACGCCTCGATGATCATGCCAAAGTCCTTGCGGACAGCGGCGAGGACCAGATCTCGCTGACCGATCCCGACGCACGCGCAATGCACTCCAGCAGCCGCGTCGGGGTCGGTTACAACATCCAGATCGCGGTCGATATCAAGCACAAACTGATTGCGGAGCAGCAGGTCCACAACAAGGTCAGCGACCTTGGGCCTGCTGACAGAGACGGCCGAGGCTGCGCGTGAGGCCCTCGATGTGGCGCAGATCGATGTCGTGGCCGACCGGGGCTACTTCAAGATCGAGGATATCGATGCCTGCGAGACGGCAGGCATCGTGCCCTACGTTCCCAAACCGCAGCGCGGGTCCGCCGTTGCCAAAGGATTTTTCCCCAAGGACCAATTCCGCTATGACGCCGAGGCGGACATCTACACATGCCCGGGCAGCGCGGCTTTGAGCCGTGTGCGAAGCCGCCCGGTTCGTGGCAAGATACGCGTGTTCGATTATGCCAATGCCGCCGCCTGCAAGTCCTGCGCGATCAAGACGCGTTGCACCGCCGCGGCCTACCGCAAGATTGCGCGCTACGAGAACGAGGCCGTGCTGGACCGGATGGCGAAACGGCTTGCCGCGCGGCCCGGGGTGCTCGACGAGCGGCGCGAGAGCGTCGAGCACCCGTTCGGCTCCGTGAAGCAATGGATGGGCCAGGGCGCATTCCTGATGCGAAGGCTGGAAAACGTGCGCGCCGAGTTCAGCCTGACGGCCATCGCCTACAATCTGCGTCGAGCGATCAGCCTTGTCGGCATTCCGGCGTTGATTGCGGCTGTGAGACCGTAAGGGTTCAACAATTCCGCAAGTATCACCAATATTCGCCTTCAGAGACCCCCACAGAACCCCGAGACCCACGATCAAGCCTTCGTTCCGGACTTGCAAAAGGAACATCAGCGATCCGGCCAGAACCCCTGCACGCCACCAGACTCCGCCAGGTTTTCACACGGTCTGGATCGTTATTGCTCAGCGTGCTTGAGACAGGCGTCATATCTTCTTTTGACAGCCATGTAGCACTCGCATGCTTCGGCCTCCATACCGGCGCGATCCTGAATTTGTATCAAGCCGCGCCGATAGGTGACCAGGCCTTTACTTTGTAGCGATTGCGCGGCTTGGGTGATGGATGTCCGATTGGCCCCAATGATCCGCGCTAGAAACTCGTGAGTGTAGCTCAGGTTATCTCCTTCGGACCGGTCGTGCATCATAAGAAGCCAGCGACAGATGCGCTGTTCGATCTTGTGGAGTGCATTGCAGCCGACGCTTTGCATGACTTGTGAAAGAAGGGCCTCGGAAAAGCTGATGAATATGTCGCGGGCCTGCGTATCCTCCTGCAAAAGCTCGTGAAGGGGTTCTACGTCACAGCGCATGATCGGGCCCTCGAGCTGGACGACGCATCGGTTGAACGAGACGCTGCCATATTGGTGCGCAAAGAGTCCGAACGCGCCCTCGCGCCCGATGTTTGCGCATTCCACCTCTGATCCGTTTTCTAAAACTGTAAGCAGAGAGAGGACGCTTCCTTCGGGGAAATAAGCGTAGTTCAGAGCGCCCCCGGCTTCGCAAACCGTAGCCCCCAGAGGAAGTTCAACGGTCCTCATGTAGCGCATGAGCTTCTTACGGAAGTCAGGAGAAGAACGTCTAACTAACTGATTCTGGTATAAAGATCCAGTATTTTGAAGAACAGTCATTTCAGCTCCTTCCATCTTCATGTACAGGGCTCATCCGCAGCGGAGGCTTTTCCGGTTCCTCCGCACCCTGACCACGAAGCAGTCCATCTCGTGCAAAGTTCCATACTCTGTTGGGTAGGCAACAGACAGGCTGCGCCGGAAGAGTACTCAACCTATAGGTGAGCACCCGATCGTGCAGATCATCCTTGCAACCTTGTGGGGCCGCTGGAGCTGATCGTCGGGAGCGCACGGAAGAGCAGGAAAGATTCTGGCTTGCGTCGAAAGCTGAAGCAGCCGGTTGAAGGAGTAGAAGATTATGCCCCATGATTACTTGGAAGATATTGGCCTTTTTTCCCTCGACAGGACCCCGGTCTTCGATCGCGTGGTGGAGGCGGCCCGGAGCCTCTTCGTCAGCAAGATCAGCTTGATCTCGTTCGTCGATGAACCAAATGACCGGCAGTTCTTCAAAGCTGCGACTGGACTACCGCTGCCATGGTCGCAGGTCCGTCAAACGCCTCTCTCACACTCGCTGTGTTTGTTCGTTGTCGCTCACGACGCGCCACTCATGATAGCCGATGCCCGGCAGGATGCTCGCTTCAACGCGCATGACGCAGTTACCTGCCTCGGGGTTGTTTCCTATCTCGGCGTCCCGATCAGAAACGCAGCCGGCAAGGCGATAGCTGCTCTATGTGTTATTGACACCAGGGAGCGTGCTTGGACACCTGATGACGCCGAACTCCTTGAAGCACTCGCCGAGGGAGTGACAAGTCAGATCCGGCTGATGCTGGAGGCCCGGAAGGCTGGGCGCACGGGATGGAGCCAGGGTGGGCCAAGTGGCGTGGCTGCAACGGGGAGCGCGGACATGCCCAGTGCCACGCTGACCTACTTCCAGGCCCCTGATGGTCACGAGAAAATTGATTTCGCGTCCGATGCCTGTGACAGCATCTGGGAGGTCGCCGCCGCAGACTTCAAAACGAGCTTCAGCAACTTGTTTGCTATGTGCCTGCCGGGCGATCTGACTAAGGCACGTGCATCCTTAGGAAACGCTGCTGCTCGCCTGACGCTATGGCAACATGAATGGCGCATAACTACGCCATCTGGCGCCGTAAAGTGGCTTAGTGGATCTGCTCATCCTGAGACAACTCCGGGAGGAGGGTTCAAGTGGAGCACCATCGTGCGCGATGTTACTGACAGAGTCCATGCCTTGGGAACGCCGCCTGATGTGATGCCAACCTGATCAGGCGTCTGGCCCGGCGAGGGTGCTACTCTTGGGCCGGGCGCAGCCTGCGCATTCGCGGTGGCTGAGGCCCTTGGGAGGCGTTGATGATGTAGCCGCGCCCCGACGGCATCTGTGGGCGTTGTTGCAGAAGTCGGGGTGCTGCAGGAATCACGTGGTCAATCTGGTAGGCTGAGCGTGCTCGCATAACAAAGCCTGAAGTCGCCCGCGTCCGCATGACGAACTGGAAATCCTTCAATGACGCTCTGAGGCGGCGCGGTTCTCTGCTGATCTGGCTGGACAAGGACATGACGTGGAGGCCGAACAGGGCCGGGCGTCCCGGCCGCCCGCCGGTGTTCTCCGATGCGGCGATCCAGTTCTGATGGGGTGGACACCCCCGCCCGACGGCATCGCAATGTGCCATGGTGGTGATGTCGAGATCGCCACAGAGGAGAGGTGTCCATGGATGAGGTTGCCATAGTCGGGGACGGTCTGGCCAAGCGCTTTTCAGCTGGCGTCTGCGCTCATATCGGCGAACATCGGCGTGCCGATCGGCTATCGCGGGCCGAGTAAAAGCGAGATGAGAATCAACCCAGACTCTGGCACTGTCGTTGACGCGGACAAGCTCTTTGTACTGGTGCGCGAAGGCAATGCGCGTCCCGACGCGGAGATCGCAGCCCTGCTGAAGCAGCTCTGCATAAATTGCGGAGGAGCGAAGTAACGGCTACGTTGATTCACGAGTATCCACTTGGTGTCCACCTGATCCAGCGGAGACGGACAATCCGCAACCAGAAAAAGCAGATGCCGACCCTGCGCTACTGCTACGCTCCGGCAGGCGGCCTGCTCCTGTATGGCTGGAGAAGCTGCGCCGCGCTGCGCGGTGGAGGTTGAACGGCCAGCTTGGGCTCTTCGCGTAGATCCTCAAGCCATTGCCCAACGTCCGCTTCCACTACTTAGTCGCCCACGCTGCGGCCGAGAGAGGAGGTTATGTTTGACCAAAGAAGGAAGAATAGCGTCCAAAGGGTTGTCTATCGCGGCGAAAGACATCGGCACGCTTCACGGACCGCAAGAACGTGTACCTCCAACCCCTGCTCTGAAGCAGATGGGTCGTTAGTCCACGTGACTTGTCGCGGTAGCGCACTCGTCTGAGTCGGGAACTGCGGCCTGGAATTGCTGCGCTCGCGGCTCCATTGGCAGGTCTTGAAGATTGCATGTATTACCGAACTCCCGCAACCGAAGCGTTCGCCGTCCACAACCTGAAGCGTTTGCCTCGGGTGATCTCGCGCACCAGTCCCATCTCGGTGAGGCGGTTGAGCATGCGCGCGGCCATGATGCGGCTAATGCGGGCTTCCGCCTCGACCTGCATGGCCGAGGCCATGCGCCGGGCCGTCCACGCCGCCGGCTCGACGACCTGTTCGGGCACCGACAAACCCGCACGGCGCCAGAGGATCAGAACCAGCGGAGCCTGCGCCAGCGGGTGCAGATCCCCTACCCCCTCCAGCGCCGCAAGAAACTCGGCCGCAGCTTCGTCAAAGGCCGCGCCGCGTGGCCGTGTGGCCAGCTCGCCCTCCTCCGCCTCTTGGAGGCGCCCGCGGTGCAGGCCCAGGAAGGCCGGCAGATCAGGGAGATCCCCCGGTTGTGTCGCAAAATGCGCGAGAAGCACAAATTGACCATCTTTGTCCTGTCCTTCAGGCAGCCAGCAGACAGAACTGCTGAAATGGGCGTAGCTCTGGTCTGAACTGGCCCTTGCGGATCATGTTGACCAGCTCGATACCTGCGATGGTCGACGCGGCTGACGTGAAGCTCTTGAAGCCCAACATCGGCCTCACCCGGCGCTTGATGAAGCGGTGGTCCTGCTCGACCAGGTTATTGAGATATTTGATCCGCACCATTTGGAT
>VGDE01000075.1 GCA_016869875.1 Alphaproteobacteria bacterium | reverse complement strand
ACGCCGTGCCAGGTGTGCGCCACGGCCGTGGCCGCCCTCGCAAGCGGCCCGACAAGCGTCACGCCGACAAGGCCTACGACCATCACCGCTGCCGGAGCGAATGCCCGCAACGCAGGGTCTCTCCCCGCATCGCCCGTCGAGGCATGGACAGCATCGAAAGGCTGGGCCGACACCGATGGGTGGTCGAGCGAACGCTGGCATGGCTCAACCGCTTTCGCCGCCTCACTATCCGCTACGAGCGGCGCACCGACATCCACGAGGCTTTCGTGATCCTCGGCTGCCCCCTCATCTGCCTCAACCAGATTAGAAGGTTTTGTTAAGTGGTCTTAGTCTGTTCCTCAAGCCGCTAAAATATCCGGTGCGTCGGAATGAGGATTCTGACGCATTTCTCCCTCCAATGGCCGTAGGACGACCTCCTCAAGAACCACCTGCTCCGGGAAGGAGGCTCATGATCCCGCGATGCAAGCTGCGCCACCGGCTGGCGGGACGCTCAGGATCGAGCAGCTGATTTTCTTCAAGCAGAGTGGTTTCGAGGCGGTTCAGCTCTGGTGGCTCAAATGGAAGAAGCGATCGGCCCTTCGTCCGCAAGTTTTCAATGGCGCTGATCAGGGACCCGTTCTTGCTCTCAAGACATCGCTCCAAGACCTTGTTCGCAACACCCAGGTGCTCGGCCACCAGATCGTTCCTCAGGCCCAGGATCGCCTGCCGGATACCCTGGTCTCGTGACACCTCTGGAGAGGCTTCCAAAGCCAGGTCGCATTCGGTGTCAAAGCCCAAGGAGCGGTTGTTCAGGTTGGACGATCCTATCTTCAGGAGCCGGTCGTCCACCACCATGACCTTTGCATGGACATAGATTGGTTTTCCCCTCGCCGTCACGGGCGTGTACAGGCGGAACCGTCCATAGCGATCCGCCTTGTCGACCAAGTCCAGAAGAACGGCACGGGAGGATCCCATCACTTCCTCTTCCAGCCAGCCTTCGGAAGATAGGGGATTGACCACAATGAGCTCTGGTGCGTTTGCCTCGGACAAGCGGCTCGCCATGGCTTCGGCAATCTTGCGCGAGGCGAAGTACTGGCTCTCAATGTACAGGGTGTGCTCGGCTGCCTTGATGGCACGAAGATAAAGCGCCTCTATCTCATGAACAGCGGGCCGGTCGGCATATTCCGGTGCGGTTCGGGCAACTGCGACATCGACATTTTGAAACGAGGGCGTGAGCCCGTCCGGCCAGATCTCCGCGCCCTGGGGCGGGGGCTGCAGCGTTTCGCCGGTGGCACGCCGCCAACGCTCCCGCGCCAGTTCCCCCAAGGCGCGGGCCACGTCCCCATCCACGGCCGTCGAGACATCATGCCAAGGACCGTAGGCCCGTTTCGTGGTGGGGCGCACCCGCAGGGGATGGTCGTCCAGATGCTCGCGCGTGTCCCACCGGTCGCCGGTCATGTCGATGCCGCCACAAAAGGCCAGTGCGTCGTCGATGACGATGATCTTCTGGTGATGGGCCGAGCCGAAGGGATGCGCGCTGTCCAGCTTGAAGTGGATGCGCTTGCTTGTCATCCAGTCAAGGATCACCAGCGGCGTCGTTCCTCTGCCGAGAGAATTGAGCGCGCCCAGGTTCCAGCGCAGGACATGCACTTGCAGTTCGGGGCGCTGCTTGACCACCCATGTCAGGAACCGGCCCAGCTTGTTGGGAACATCGGAGGCGCCTGCCGGCCGCTCCAGTGCAATCCTCGTGTCGAAATCCCATCCGATCAGGATGACGCTGTGGCGGGCCTTCTGGACCGCCGCGCGAACGGTTCTGAAGTAGTCCGCAGCATCGACGATGACAGCCATCCTGTCCGCACGCGCGATGGTCCAGCATGTTGTGCCATGCTGAAGGATCGGTGCTGTTGTTGCGTTAGACATGTCCAACTCCTGCAGGTGCGAAAGCCTGTAAACGGATGGATTTGGTCGACCAGCGGGATCAAGGCGGCAAGATGACGGTGATACGACCTCTACTATAAATGCAGAGTCAGGCAAATCGCCCGAGGGAGAGGCACGTCCGATGGGGAGGCGCGCCTCCAACCCCGCCGAAAGCCTCGTCACGCAGCTTTGCGGTAGCACTGGCGGTGGGCTACCATCTTCCCCTTTCGTAGGTGCCGTGACTACTGTCGCCCGACCCACATCAAAGCCCTTCCAATGCCTTCTTCCAGACGCTGTAGATAAAGGTGGCGGACCAAGTCAGGATCATGAACCCACCCAAGGATTGCGTCATGTTGATCAGGCGGAGCGGACCTGCGGCCTCGATCTGTGTGTAGCCCAAGGTGGTGAAGTTGATCCCCGAAAAATAGATCAGTCCCGTCCAACTTCTGTCGAGTTCCTGCAACTTCCCCATCTCTGTCCAGCTGAGCAGCGCGTGATAGACGCCTGCAAAGAACAGGATCTCGGCCAGATGAATGGCAAGAAGACCGATGAAGACCGTGATGATGGCGCGGTTCGGATGCTCTTTAGCGTCCGACGTCAAGCGGCGCAGTTCCAGAAGCGCAAAGTGGTGAAAAATCCCCAGCAGCGTGACGAGACCGAATCCGATCAGCAGCGCCATTGCCATCCTCCGGCTTCACTTGAAGGGAAGGTGATGGTCATTAAGCCTCTCCCCCCGTTCACCAGAGGAAACAGTCTTCGCCAGCCGCCGCGCCCTTGTTGCTTCCGCATGGTCGTGCCGCAGGCTCATGCCGCCAGCAGGATCAGGGCATAGCCTGCGGTACCAAGAGCAAAGGCAGCAAAATTGCTTTGCCGCTCCTCGGGCAGCTCCTCCTTCAGCACGTTCAAAATCACGCCGCCAGCAAGGAACGCGAACAGGAAGCCGACAAGAACCTCCGGGATCTCGGTGGCGGCGCCCAAGGCCCATCCGCCCAGCACGGCCACCGCGATGATCCAGCGTCCCCTGTGGTCATAGCTGTCCTTGTGGTCCTCGCGCAGGCCATAGTCGTTGGTGACGAAATGCAGCGCCATCGCCACGAAGTAGATCAGGAGCGAGACGAAACCCGCCTCCTCGCGGTGCAGCAGCAGGTATCCGATCAGGATATTGTAGAGCGCAAAGGACCCCATGTGGAGCCAGAACAGTTCTGCTTCCACGGCATCGGGTCGACCGCCTGCGCGCGAGCGCGTGCGTGACGCCTTGGCCGCGCGTTCAAGACCGTAGAAAGTGGCGAGACCGGCAAGAGCGACAAGATACACCAGCGACTCGGCGGCTTGTTCGGGCAACTCAAGCGCCCGGCTGAAGGTTCTCTGGTGCGCCGCGAGCTCGGGCAGGATGTGAAGAAAGATGTAGGCGACCGCGACACCCCCCGCGCCGGACAGCCAGCGGCTTCGGGGGGTTCCCGCAAGAAACCTCATCGCGCCGATGAAGACGTGGATGGCGGCAAATCCGCAGGCAAAAAGGAACGTCAGCAGCAGCATCCTCCTTAACGGAGCCTGACGGCAAGGGTTCCACCATGGCCGGTGACGAAGGATGCTGCCGCACGCGATTGCCTTGGCTCAGGTCCTGCTCTGGCAAACATCAATCAGCTCCGCGAGCGCCTTGCGAACCTCGTGGAGCCCGAAGGCCAGGGCGTTGCGGTTCTGGTGCAGCTCCGACCGGGGATCATCCTCGGCCAGCGCCGCTCTCAGGCTCTTCAGCGCCGCGTCGATCTGCCCGGTCTGCTGCTCTGGCTTCCACTTCTCTTCGGCCAGGGCCCTCAGCACATCGCAGGTCTTACGGCGCAGCGTGCGGACCTCGTTTGTCAAGTGGCTGTTTCCCGAGAGCGGCGCCACATCGGCCTCGGCCGCCCGGTCCAGAATGATGACCGAGTTGTAAAGCCGGCGAAGCGCCTCGAGGCGGCGCTGCATTGCGGCGCAGTCGAGAAGTTTCACCGCACCCAAGGCCTCCTGTGCCTGCTGCAGCGCCTTTTGGTAGTTTGAGACATGATCCGGCGGAGCGGCCTCCCGTCCCCTTTCCGTGGCCGCCTCCAGAGCGTCATCAAGACGGGTTGCCGTGGCCAGCAAGGCGCTCCGGAAGTGCCGGTCGAACCGCGCCTCGGCCCGGTCCGGCCAGACCAGCAGCGAAACCAGCACGCCCGTGGCCGCGCCGAGGCCGATTGCCAGCGCCCGCGCACCGGCTGTCTCCAAGGCGACCGCCTCCGGAGCCAGGGCAATGGCCACCGCCGCTACCGCACCGTAAGTCCAGTCCGGCCGCAGGCCCGCCACGCCGCCCACAACCAGCAGCGACAGGGCCAGTGCCGTGGAGGTGCCCCAGACATCCGGAAGAAGCGTGATGCAGCCCAAGCTGATCAGGCTGCCGGTCACCGTCGCCTGAAGGCGCGTCAACGCTGCGCCCATGGTGCCGCCCACGGAGGGCTGGATGATCAGCACCGCGCTCAGGACCGCCAGGAACGTCTCCTGGGAGTTCAGGCTGCTCATGACGAAATATGCGGCCACGCCAGCAAGGGCTGACTGCGCCGCGCGGCGCAGCATGTCGCGCGGCCCGCGCCGCCAGAAAGGAAGGGCCTTCTCGAACAACGTCACCTCGCCACCTGTCGATCGTGCTTTCCAACAAGGGGCGCCCCAACCAGAAGCGCAAGGTCTGCCGGGGACCTGCAGGTCCGGACGACTGAACTCCAGCCCTTCTGTGGCGTTTCGCCAGACGGACAGGTGCGCCTTTCTCCGGCGCGAAAGCCTCTGGTCCCGCAGCCGATCCAGATCGCACGTGTTGAAGGAACGAAGGACCCATGGATGAGACAATCGACGTCCGCGCCGATATTGGAACAATCCTTGAAAAGGTGGAGAGTTGGATCAACGGTTTGATCCGCCTCGTGCCGAACCTAGTGGCTGCGGCCGTCCTTCTTGCGGTGTTCTACCTCCTGGCCCGCCTGCTGGGCTACGCGGTCTCGCGCACCCTGGCCCGTCGCGGACGACCGGCGCTTGCCAATGTCGGTGCCGCTCTGCTGCGCTGGTCGGTCATGGTGCTGGCCTTTCTGCTGGCCGCGACCATTGTTCTGCCTTCGCTTCGCCCCGGTGATCTGCTGTCGGGTCTGGGGATCGGCTCGGTCGCCATCGGCTTTGCATTCAAGGACATCCTTCAAAACCTCCTCTCGGGCGTGCTGATCCTGTTGCGGCAGCCCTTCCGCGTCGGAGACCAGATCGCCGTGAGCGGGTTCGAGGGCACGGTCGAGGACATCGAGACGCGCGCCACCTACATCAAGACCTACGACGGCCGGCGCGTGGTGATCCCCAACTCGCAGATCTACACGGGCACCTTCACCGTCAACACCGCGTTCAACCTGCGCCGCTCCGAATATGACATTGGCATCGGCTGCGGCGATGACTGGGAGACGGCCATGCGGCTCCTGGTGAAGGCTGCCAAGGGATGTGAGGGAGTTCTGGCAGACCCGGCGCCCGAGGTCATTCCGGTCGGCATCGATGCCTATCAGAACACCATCCGCCTGCGCTGGTGGACCAAGTCTGATCGGGCAAGCGTCCTCCACACGCAGGGCCGGGTGATCGTTGCAGCCTACAAGGCGCTCAATGCAGCCGGCATTGACATGCCCTATCCCACCCAGGTGCATCTCTGGCACGATCAGACGGAGCAAACGGATGGCGACCGCCACACGCAGCGGGAGGGCTGGCCCGCCGGATCCGGCGACGTTCCAGGACCTCGCTGGCAGCCTCGGGAGGATGATCGGAGTTGAGAACGCCAAGACTTCTACTGGGGTGGAGGATTGCGTCGCTGTCCGATCGTGTTGATGTCGTTCATGGGAGATCCGCCTGACCCGAACGCGATGTCAGTGCAGGCTATCCATGGTGTCACGACAGGCTCGGGCACAGCGCCGGCAGGCTTCGGCGCAGATGCGGCAGTGTTCGTGCATCTCGGCATGCGTTTCGCATTCCTCGCCGCAGGCCTCGCAGGCCAACGCGCAAGCCTCGATGACCGCGCGGATCACCGGGATGTTGGATCCTGTCCTGCGGCTTGCAATGGAACCCGCAGCCGCGCAGATGTCGGCGCAGTCCAGGTTCAGGCGGATGCACTGGCGAAGCTGCTCGACCATATCCTCGGCAAGGCAGGCATCGGCACAGGAGGTGCAGGTCTGGGCGCAGCCATAGCACTCCTCGATGCAGTGCAGCAGCCGTTCTGCGGTGTTGCCCTGAACTTCAGGGTGGCTCGCGATCATCTCGTGGACGTTCATCTTGGTCTCCTTTGCAAGGGAGTGGCGCCGGGCGCCAGAGAGACCCCAACCTGAGCAGCCGCAGGATGTTCCCTGTTCCGGTTTGCCCGCCCTGCGACGGCGGCGGTCGCTGACACACGCCGGACGTGTCAGCCGTGCTCTTCCGCGGCCGTCTCCTCCAACGCCCCGTTCAGGGTGCGCAGGACGTCGATGTGGTGCACGCTGCCGATCAGGCGCGGCGGGGCCTCCGGTCCGTCGGAGGCCATCACCGCCAGAAAGGCCGCACCGCTGCGCTCGAACAGGGGCAGGGCGTCGGCCAGAGTGGTGGTGGGAGCCAAGACCGGCGCTCTTTCCGCCATCGCCCGGACAAGATCCTCAGGCGGTGCATCGTCCGCCTGGAGCGGGCGGATGACCGGCGTGATGCGGAGTTGATGGGGCAGCCAGGCCTGCGGTCCCCGGGCGAGGCGGATGCCCCGATGCTCGAGCTGCGTCAGGAAGAACGAGCGCCGCACCAGACGCGAGGCCAGTGCCGAACTGAGCGACACGGACGTCATCACCGCCAGGCCGGTCTGCCAGTCGCCCGTCATCTCGAACACGATCAGCGTGGTTGAAATGGGCGCACCCAGGACCGCCGCCCCGACGGCCGCCATGCCTGCAAAGGCGTAGACGTTGACGCTGCCGGAGTACCCGGGCGCCAAGGTGGTGGCGATGATCCCGAAGGCAAGGCCGGTCAACGAGCCCATGACCACTGCCGGGGAGAAGACGCCGCCCCCCATCCGCCCGCCAAGCGTAATCGCGACCGCCAGCGCCTTGACACTGGCAAACAGAATGGCTTGGGCCAGACTGATCTGCCCCGAGAGAGCGGCGGCGGTTGTCTCGTAGCCGACGCCGATGATGTGCGGGAAGGGGATCGCAATCATGCCGAGCGCCAGCCCCGCGAGGGCCGGCCGAGACCAGCGCGGCCAGCCGATCGAGGCCATCAGGCGCGTGGCGTATCGGTCGGCGCGGAAGATCGCGCGCATCATCGCCGCGGCGACCAGGGCAGAAACGAGGCCGAGCAGCATGAAGGCAGGCAGTTCGGCATGAAAGGCCAGGTCCGGCTTGACAGGTAGGGTGAATTCGGTCAGCCCTCCGAACTGCAGCCGGTTGATGACTGTGCCTGCCACGGCGGCGATGGCGATGGGGGCAAAGGCCTGGGTGGCGAAGTGGCGCAGCACGACCTCGTGCGCGAACAGCGCGCCCGCGATGGGGGCGTTAAAACTGGCCGCCACCGCGCCCGCAACCGCACAGCCCAGAAGCTCACGCCCCGTGACGGGGCTGGCCTTGATGCGCCGGGCAACGACGGTCGAGACGACGCCGGCCAGGTGCACCACCGGTCCCTCGCGTCCCGAGCTGCCGCCGGTGCCAAGGGTGATGAGCGAAGCTGCGGCCGAGGCCAGACCTTCGCGCGTTTCCACCCGGCCCCCGTTGAGTGCCGCGCCTTCGATGACGTCGGACACGGCCCGGACGCGGGCATCCGCGGTAAACCGATCCAGGATCAGCCCCACCGCAAGGCCGCCCAAGACCGGCACGACCAGCACCCAGACCCAGGGCAGCTCGCCCGCCACGCTGGCCAGTGTTACGTCATCGGCACCATAGACGGCGTGCTGAAGCCAGGAGATGCCAAGGCGAAAGCCAAGCGCGGCCAAGCCCGCCGCGATGCCGATCAGCAACGCCAGCAGCCAGAACTGCAGCTGGCTAGGGCCGCGCTCCCGCATGATGCGCAGGATGCGGCGCGCGCGGCGGTGCAGGCCTTGCCACGAGCGGATGGGGAGTGGGTCGGGCATCAGCTCCTCGCGTCGAGGTTCGCCGTGAGCCGACCACAAATCCTTCGTCGGGTCCAGAAGCGGCTAATCTTGGAAAGAGGCGATGAGGAGTCACCGCTTCAGACGATAGGCAACTGCCTGATCCCTCCGGCTTCAGGATCGGGTTGCCGCCCACGGCAAAGACAACATAATCCTCGCCCTCATGAGTGGTGACGGCGGGAATGGACACGGCGGGTGCCTCAACCAGATCCGACCACAGTTCCTCACCGGTTGCTGCGTCCAAGGCACGGACCCGCGCATCCATTGACGCGCCAATGAAGACAACGCCTCCTGCCGTGACAACAGGGCCGCCTGGTGTCGGCGAACCCCAGTCGGACAGCCCGTAGAAGCCATGGAATTGCGCCTTGCCGAAGGGCACCTCGTAAAGCAGCTCGCCCGTTGCAAGGTCGATGGCCGAGAAGGTGCCAAAGGGGCGCTTCCAGCAGGGTATACCAGCCCAGTTGCTCCAGTCGGTCAAGTGGATTCCGCAGGGCGAACCCGGCTGCGGAGAATAGCCCTCTTCGTTGCCGCCGCCTTCAGGGGCAAGTTCGTCATACTCGGCCCGTGGGATCAGGCGGATAAGTTGCACGATGCGCGAGGCATTGGCATAAAGGATGCCACGGCGCGGATCCACCGCAACTCCTCCCCAGTTTGTCGCACCGGCCGTGCCAGGGTAAAACAACGTCCCTTGTTCCGAGGGTGGGGTGAAGATGCCCTGGTAGAGGTATTTCTTACGTTCGCGCGAGCACTGGCCGAAACTGACGAGATCTGCCAGGCCCCAGACGTCGGGCAGTTCGAGCGGACTGCCGACCGGTGCGGGCGTCATTGCAAAGAACTGCGTGGGTGCTGTCACCTCACCCTCGGCGGTGCTTTCAGGCACTGGCCGATCCTCGATGGGGAAGAGTGTCTCCCCCGTGCGGCGGCCGAAAACGAACAGGAAGCCTTGCTTGGTGGCCTGCACCAGCGCCGGGATCGTTTCACCGTCACGCGGAAGGTCAACAAGCGTGGGAGCGGACGGGGTGTCGTAATCCCAGATGTCGTGGCGGACATGCTGGAACGTCCTGACGATCTCGCCCGATGCAATGTCGACCGCCGTAACCGATGTAACCAGCGGCATGGGGTCGGTACGCTGCCCGCCTCAATAGATCGGGCTGGGCGACGAGACGGGCGCATAGACATGGCCCAGGTCAGGATCCGCCGTCATGGCGGTCCAGATGTTTGCTGTTCCCGTACGCGAAATCATCTCTGGCGGAATGAAACTGGTGTCCCACAGAAGGTCGCCCGTCCGGGCGTCGATCGCCAGAAGATTGCCCGGGGGCGCCACCGTGTACTCCCAATCCATGCCTGCCCAGCCAAGAAGCAGCGTATCTCCCACCACCAGAGGCGGCTGAAGAAGCGAAAACGGAAACACATCGTTGACCTGGTTCCACTGGTTGACGCTCAGCACACCTCCCTCGGCGAAGTCGGCGCAACGCGGGCCGGTATCAGCGTCAACTGCGTGCAACTCGGCATCCATTGTTCCCAGAAACAGCCGCTTTTCACAGATGCCGGTCCGCCCACTGTCCCGACAGGCAACGCTGCGGTTCTTCAGTGCGGGCTGGGTCAGCGGTTCCAGCATCGACTCGCTGTCATAGGTCCAACATTCGGCTCCTGTCGCAGGATCCAGCGCAACGATGCGGTAAAGGGGCGTACCCAGATACAGGGTACCATTGGCGTAGACGGGGGTAGCCGACCAGACGGTTTTGGGGAGACTGCCCGAACCACCTGACACATCGCCGGTGCGATAGTCCCAAGCCCGCTCCAGGTTAGCCACTGTATCCGGAATGATGCTGTGGGCGTTCGAGAACTTGGTCGAAGCCAAGTTCCCGTGGAACGCTGTCCAACTGCTCTGTTGCGCATGGGCGGCGGCGCCCGCCAGTATTGCGAGAGTGGTGGAGATCAGGCGCATCATCATGGCGTTCTCCTCCTGCCAGCCAGAACAAAAAAGCAATCGTCGCGAATGCTGCCCCCGTTGCGATCACAAGAAGTGTTTGCATCAGGAAGAATGCGGCAACGGCTGTCAGAAGGGCCGCGACCATGGCCAAGATGCTCAGCGTGACGAACCAGCCGCGCGGCAGAGGGCGTGCCATGACAGCTGCCAGCAGCACCAGAACGCCCATACTGCCGATGACAGCAAGAGCGGCCCCCGATGTTCCGTCCACACCAGTGTTTCCAAAGGGTCCCGTGAAAGCACAAAGCGCCAGGAAGGCGCCAATGACCGCGGGGAGGAGTGCTGGAACAACGAATTTTACCGTGCCTCACAACCACGGTAACGGCGGCTTTTTCCGAGAGATGCGTGCTTGCGGAGCATCATCAACGAGCGATCGCGTCAACCGTCCTTCAAAGCGACGGCTCCGAAACCTCACCTCCATCTCCACCCTCCAATCTTGCAGCGTGCGGATCTATTGGCTCTGCAGCGCCTGCTTCCAAGGAAGGACATGCCTTTGCATTGCTTCAGTTTCCTGTCTTGAGCATGTCACAATGTTCGCGCACTACATCGGCGGCTTCGGCGGCCAAATCTGGCGACGGCACATCGTGGGCATCGGACCGTTCGAGTGCTACAAAAGCGATGATCCAGACCCCGGGCTGCACCGCGACGGATTGATCCGGGCTAGTAAAGCGCAGATCTCCCGCACTGACCACCACCAACGGCTCACTCTTTGGTTGGTCAGCCTTCCACTTGCCCAGATCGTGTTCCTTGGTCAGGTGCGTGCTGCGCAAGGTCCAGCCCTCGGCCAGGCGCTGGTTCACCAGGTCAAACGTGGGCCGACCTCCCAAACGCTGGCCCCCCCAGCTGCGCCGGCAGAGCGTGGCGCGCCTCATCGCGCACGCGGTTCAGCTGCCAGACAGCCTCGCGGCCCAGCTTCGGCCCCATGTCGCTTGCCACAAGCATGTTGTAGGCATCATTGTCCGAGGCCGCCAAGACGGTGGGATAGCCGATGAATTCGACCTGATGCTCCGCCCCCTCGCCCACGATATTGCCGTAGTAGGTCCAGAGATCCGTCTCCCGACCCTTGAAAAGATGCTGCTGGTTGGTTTCAGTGATCAGTGTGTCTACGCCCTCCCGCTCCAGCGCCTGCGTCAGCGCAACCAGGAGAGCGGAGCCACTGACAATCAGCAGGCCGGGACCTTCGGGACCCGGCAAGCCAAGGCAACGTGCCAGCGGGGCCAAGGTAAAGCCGTGAATGATGACGGTCGCCAGCACGATGATAAAGACCAAAGAGCCAGCGCAGCGCCATCTGGAATGCCTGCCTCCATCAGCTTTTTTCCCGGAAAAGCCCTGAAATAGCGCCATGACAACGCCGCGCGGGCCCGTCAGGGCGATCAGCCAGCGTTCGATCATGGCAGCCCGGCGCTGATAAGCGGCAGAAGCACCTGCAGGGGCCGAGCCAGCGCGACGGTGGAAACGACAAATAGCGCCGCCCGCCACGTCAGTTGCCCGAGGGTCGAGAAGTCCAGCGAAACCGCTATCGCGACAAAGACGCCCGACACCAGCAGGATTTTGGCGTGCTCCTTGAAGCAGGGCAACTCGGTGTATGACGACAGGTTGGAGTTGGTGAGCACCATGCCCATGATGGTGACGACCAGCAGTCCGGTTTCGTGAAGCATGCCGTCAATGGCGGCAAACACCGCCAAGACAGCCACGAGCAGCCGTCGGCCAGACCAAGGTCAGGCACCGAGGAGGAACTTCCACGAGCAGCAGACGTTTTTGAAGCTCAAGTTGTGTTCAAATCTTCGGCAGCACCGATGTGGACGAGCGGGCATTCGTGCTGCATCCCATCTCTCCAAGGCCACGCACCTCATGAGCAGTCAGACCTTGACCAGGTTGGTTTCCGGATGACCTCGTTCGTGCTATTCACAATTGGTGCGGCTCTGGTGCTGGTCGTGTCCTGCGACTTCCTGCGGACCACGGTCAGTCTCACCGGAACAGGGTTTCTCAGTCGCACTATCGCAGGCGGACCTTGGTGCTTGGGATCAATATGGGTGCTGATGCACCTCTGCGGCTATGTGCTGATCTTTCGCGGTGGCTTGTCCCTCGTACACGCTGAAACAGGCGCACCGACCACATGGGTGCTGACCATGGCCTTTGCAGGCTCGACGTTCTCCACCTTGGGCGCTTCGACGGCCAAGATGACGAGCGGAGGGTGGGGTATTGTCTCCATGATCGCTGCCACGAATGGAATGTTTCTGCTGATCTTGTCGGTCAGTTTCCTGCTGAGCATCTTGCAGACCACGAACAGCGCGCGAACCTTTGCCAGCCGCTTTCGCACCCTGAAGGTGTATGGGCCTGAAGGCGAGGCTTCGCAGCGGATCGCAGGTCTTGGACCGGATCTTTCCAGAGTCGTGGTGATGCTGATCGCATCCCCTCTCCCAGGATTTTTCGTTCCCAACGATCCTGCCATGGACTTCTCGAGCGCCATCATTGAGCTTTGCGTTCTGGCCGAGGATGGAGCACTTGTTGAGACATCCGAAATCGTCGCCGCTATGAAGCTCTTGGGACGTCATCCTGGAACCTCATCCGACAGGGATGATCTCGCGGCAGCGTGCTGCCGGGCCGAGCACCACACGATTGTGCGGACGGACAGCAGATGATCCGGTTGTTCAGGACCATTCTGCTGTTTCTGACGATCGCGGTGGCCGGCCCTGCACCCATGCCTGCGCAGGCGCAGGACGCGGTGTTTGAAGCTCCTGCCCTCAACACGGGTCTGGGTCCTGTTCCCGACCGCATCAACCAGGAAACTCCGCGGGCCGCGATGGCGAGCTTTCTGCGGGCAGCTAATGACGAGGACTGGGAGGCCGCCGCACATGTCCTGGACCTGCGCGAACTGTCGCCGGAGCAGCAAGCAGTTGACGGTCCACATCTGGCGCACGACCTTTACGATGTTATCGACCGCAAGGTCGTGCTGGATTGGTCGCTGTTGCTGGACCGTCCTGACGCCTTGCAAACGCAAGGTGGCGATACCGAGGCCAAGGCCGGTGAACCGCGCCGGTCGCTGTTGCTGCGCGACTTGTCGTTGGATCTTGTCCCTGCCGAGATCCGTCTGAACCGCATCCAGCCCGAAGGTGCAGATCAGCCCGTGTGGGTCTTTGCTGCCGAAACGGTGCGGGACGTGCCGGCGTTGCACAGCACTTATGGCCCCTCGAGCTTCGAAGCGGCCTTGCCGGAAGCGATGCGCAAGAAAACCATAGGCGGGCTGATGCGATGGGAATGGGTCGGCCTGCCTGTGCTGATCCTTGCGGCGATGTTGCTGGGCTGGATTGTTCACCGCCTTCTCAAGGTCGCAGGGCGCCATGCCAAGGGTGAGATCACATCGGGCGTCCTTGACGCCTCATCATGGCCGCTGATCATCGCCAGCGTGACCAGCCTCATTTGGTGGGTCACGGGCAACGTTTTTGTCTTTTCCGGCCGGATCGACGTGTTTCTTGCGCCAGCCATTGCGACCGGCTTTATCACCGCCTTGCTGCTTTTCATCGTCAGCGGCGTCGAAGCCTTGCTGAACGGGCTGGTCGCTCCTGGTGAAGATGTTGACCTGACCCTTGCGGACCGGGCTGAGTCCCGCGCTCTGGCGACGCGGTTGAATGCGGCCCGACGGGTTCTGGTGGTCGTGGTTTTCCTGATCGGCGCCGGAGTGGTCTTGTCCTCCGCAGACCTTGCCGGAAATCTCGGGCTGTCGCTTCTGACCTCGGCAGGTGCCTTGACGATCGTTCTGGGATATGCCGCCCGTAACGTGCTCAGCAACATCATGGCGTCGCTGCAGATCGCGCTGAACCAATCGGCCCGGGTGGGAGATCGCGTCGTCTACAAGGGTGAGCTGTGCCACGTTGAACGCATCAACATGACCTTTGTGCAGCTCCGCAATTGGGACAGCACCCGTTTGATTGTGCCGGTTGAAGAGTTCGCCTCCGAGACGTTCTCCAACTGGACACTGCAGGATCCGGAGATGCTTCGTGTTCTCAA
>VGDE01000074.1 GCA_016869875.1 Alphaproteobacteria bacterium | reverse complement strand
GGCCCTTGCTCGTTGCAACAGGCCTCCTCAGGACAAGGCGGGAGCCTCTCAATGGCGGCTCAGACTCTTCGCTTTGATCATTCGGCCACTTTTGAACCTCCGCTTCCTGTGTCTCACCGGCGCGCGGTACCGGCTGGAAATATCTTGTTCGCAGGCACGACAAGGATGAGCGATAAGGCCAGAGCTCAAGCTATTCCGATAAAGGTCGCCGTCGGCACCAGATAATGCGGCTTATGGTGTGGAGCAGCGGCCCATTCCTGTCTGAATGCATCATCAATCCTGCACCATCCTCAGCTGCTAGAGGTTGCCGACGTGAGGCCATAAATCTCCTAGTAGTCAAGCTCTTCATTGAGCAGCGCACGGTGCTTTTGCCTACAGGCCCCACTTGCCAGACGCTTCCAAGAAAGCCTGCAGCTGTGCCCGGCTGACCGGCTTGGCCAGAAAGGCTATCGCATCAGGATGGTCACCTGTCTGGATCTTCTCCTGCGTATAGCCGGACATGAGCGCAACACGGATACTTGGATACATGCGGGAGATAGCCTGGGCCAGATCCAGCCCTGACTCTCCGGGCATCACCACATCGCTGATCACCAGGTCCAGGCCAGTTTCGCGGTTGAGGATATCACGAGCCTCTTGACCGTTGGAGGCAATAAGCGTGGTGCATCCCAAGGAAGTCAGCATCCGTGCGACCACCCGCGCCACTGCCGGCGTGTCATCAACCACCAGAGCCTTCAGTCTCCTCTTCGGAAAGGCCAGGACAGATGGAGAAGCTGCGTCCACGTCACGCGTGTCAACCGGCGCGACGGCGAAGTGCATGGACACGGTTGTGCCCTGCTCCACCGCGCTCGAGAGCGTCACGAAGCCGCCAATCTGCTCAAGGTAACCGCGGACTCGGGAGAGCCCCAACCCCGACCCCTGCCCGACGGAGCGGGTCGTGAAGAACGGTTCGAACACCTGTCCCTGCAGCTGCTCGGGGATCCCGCAGCCTGTGTCCTGCACCGAAAGGCGGACCCAAGTTTGAGAGGCTCCTCCATTGGGATGCGCACATTCCACCGCCTTCAAGGTGATGCGAATAGTGCCCGTGCCTTCGATGGATTCGCGGGCGTTGATGGCGACGTTCAGAAGACAGCTTTCGGCCATGGCCGCGTCGATCAGAACCGGTGGCAGGACCTCATCCACCTCCAGCTCGAGCTTGATCCGGGAGGGAATGGCGCGACGGACAAACGGCGCCACGGACTGCAAGAACGTTCCCAGATCCGCCGTCTGCGGCGTCAGTTTCGACTTCCCCGCAAAGGCGAGAAGGCTGTCGTTCAGGGACTTGCCCCGCATCACCGCGTCCCGGGCCTCCGAGATCAGGATCCTTGCTTCGGCCGGGTCGTCTGTCAGTTCCAGAAGCTCCACATTGCCCAGGATGACGGCAAGGAGGTTGTTGAAGTCATGGCTGACGCCCCCGGCCATCTGCCCGATAAGTGCCAGCCGTTCACTTCGGTGACGCTCTTCGGCCGTGCGCCGTTGCTCCGTGACATCGTTAATGAGGATGACCGCATGCCCATGTTGGCCGTCCTCACCTGCCAGCGGCACGGCCACGCATTCCAGGATCTCCTGGCGCCCTGACCACTGGCGCCGCGCCTCGAAGTGGCACAGCTCCTGCTTGGCAAGAGTGTCTCCAATCTGTCCAATATCGGGGCAGCACGCCGTTTCGCCCATTGCCTCGCTGAGAGGTGTTCCCAGCAGCATCCGCTCATCTAATTTCCAAAGCCTGCCAACTGTCGCGTTCGCATACACGATTGGCCAAGATGTGATGGCGCCAGAGCCTCTTTCGAGCATGATTGCACCGGACGCCATTGCGTCGATGGCGGTCCGGAACAGGCGGAGATCACGCTGTTCGCCCACCTCACGCGTCACGTTCCGGTAATGCACAGCCACACCGGTCTGGGCAGGGTGCGCCGTGACATGAAACCACGTCTCCAAAGGTTCGAAGTAGGCTTGGAAGGACTGGGAGACACCTGTTTCCCTGACAGTTCTGTAGGTGTGCTCGAAGATGGTGCCGCGAGCTTCCGGAAACTCCTCCCAGACACATTGGCCGACAAGTTCCGTTGGATCGCGGAGGAGCATTTGCTCTGCGGCCGCGTTCACGAAACTGAACCGCCAGTCAGTGTCGAGCAGAAAAAAACCGTCAGGCATCGTGCGCAGGACAAAGGACAGCTCCGCCTGTGCACGCGCCCGCTCGTCAATGGCCGCACGTTCCCGCGAGATGTCCTGAAAGGCGCCCTGAAGAGCGACAACGCGACCCTCCTCCAGAATGGCCTCTCCGATGGTCCGAGCCCAGAAGATACGTCCCGTTGTCGAGCGGCACTGCACGTCGAGCGTCCATCCCGTACCGTCGCGCAGGCACAGTTTGACTGCTTCCACAAGCTGTTGCCTGCTCTTTCCAAGGTAGAAGGAAAGTGCCACCTTCAGAGTTAGCTCGGTTTCCCGTGGTACGGCAAAGAGATCATGGAGAAGTGGGGTCCACTCAACGAGATCCTCGCCAACACGATAGGACCAGGCACCGGTCTGGCTGGCCGCGCATGCTCCTCTCAGAAGGCGTAGCTCGTCGTTCTCATCCATTGCCGCTGGCGCCCTCTTGCATGTCTTCAGATGCGTTGGACGAGCTCACCGTCCAGACGTGGTTAATGACCTCTTTAGAGCTAAGCCACTTCAACTCCCAGATGTAAAATACCCTCTGGTGGCGTGGTTGAGATGTTCGCGGTACGTCCTGCCATGGCTTGCATAAGCAAAAGCTGGCCGTCTACCATCTTCCCGCCGAAGCCTCCTTGCAAGCTGGACGCGGCACCCTCGCGGCCGGGGAAGCTGAGGATCCTCCAGCTCTGGCGGAGGCGGCATGGCTTTAAGGCCTTTTTAAGCTATTTCGAGGAAACGCTCACTTCATCCAAACCAGATTTATGGCGCCTGAGCAGCCCCTGACGATCAACGGGGACTGGTTTAGTACAATGAACTTCACCTCGTCTTGTGCTGGATCAGGAAGGCGTGGCCGATCTTTGCGGACAAGCCGCCCTTCCTGATAAGGACTTCCGCCTCCCGGTGCCGTCGGGCAAAGGTCTTTACCTGTGCGTCCTCCAGAGTAGGGCTCCCGACGTCGTGTGGTCTTTTCTGCTGGTCATGCACAGCCAAACTCGCGCGGGTTGAAGAGCCGGGTTCCGTGATCTCCAAGGCAAGAGCATCCGGCACCTGCACCGGCCTTGTGGCGGCGACGTCAAAGAGTGATGGCGAGAAGATCATGACCCATGGTCCATTCGAGAAGGGATCATGCCAGGTTACCAGCTGACCTTGTCCAACAGGTTAACGGAGGGTCCTGTTCAGTCTGAGGTTGAGGGGTGGGCTCCTTTGCGAAGCCCCCATCAGAGCATGATGCACCAACGGTACTGGCGCTCATGCCGCTGCTTGTGGTGCAGCGCCCTGCTGGAAGGGCCGGACTGCTGGACCGCGACCGTTGGACAAGTCGTACCTGGAGGCTCCGAGAAAACCGTTCCTACCTCCACAACTGTCCCAGGTAGCCTCAGGCGGAAGCCTGGATCTTCTGGCGTGCCCGCAGGTGAGCGACGGCAGCGTAAATGGACATCCGTGCATCCGCGCGGCTCGAAACATCCTCCGCCGGCACTGCCACCGCTTGCCCTTGGGCGAACCGCAGCATCCACGTCGCTTTGTCCGCCAGAAGGCGGAACGGTTCGCCGTCAAAGAGGCCGCTCACGATGATGTGCCCCTTCTCATCAGGGTGAAGTTGGTAGATCTCAACAGCCATTGCTCGTGCTCGTTTCTGCTTGCTTGTTTCTTGAGGTCCCGTCGTCGCAGGTGCGGGATCGTTGTCGGACACCTGTTGCTCCGGCTTGTGGTCAGGACGATAAAGGGGTGCACCTTTGCTTCGAGGCCTCTGGATCGCCGTGCTCCATCTTACACCGCAGCCCGATCAGCAACCTGCACGCCGTTCCATGACCGTGATGGCAAGATTGCTCAGGTCCCCTACCGCTGAATTAACCATGAAGAGTTAAGGTCCAGTGAAGGGGTCGCACGGCAGGGCAAGGTGAGAGTGTCGTGAAGGTAGCCGTTGCCTGTCATGCTGGCGCAGCGGCTGAGGCTTGGGTTAGTCGCATCGGCAGAGGCAGTCGAGTTTGCGCCTACCCTGGGGATGAAGCGTTCTTGGATCGCCAACCAGATCCTGCACCTTTCAAAGGGGATCAAGCAGGTCCAGTGCTCCGCCCCAGCCTCCGCTTGCGGCAGTGGCACACTTTGGACAGCCGGCAAGGCGCTTTAGCCACTGCGCCACCCGCAAGATGCAGCCCATGCAACTTTGCCGTGCATTCGCATTTCCGCGTCTCTAAAGACTTTTGCTCAGACTTTTAGCGAATCAGAAACGACGAGCCATGCGTATCCTCTTGAACGAAGACGATCCCAGCACCGCGCGCGCGATCGAACTGATGCTGACAGCGGCCAGCTACAATGTGTTCCCGACCGACATGGGGGAGGAAGGGCTCGATCTTGCCAAGCTGTACGATTACGATCTTATCCTTCTGGAACTCGATCTTCCTGACATGAACGGGATGGAGGTTCTGCGGCACTTGCGCCTGGCGCGCATCGACACGCCCATCCTGATCCTGACCGGCTCGGATGATACGGAAAGCAAGCTCCGTGGTTTTGGCTTTGGGACCGACGACTACATCACAAAGCCCTTCAGCCGCGAGGAGCTGCTGGCGCGGATCCAGGCCATCATCCGCCGCTCCAAGGGGCACAGCCAGGCGCTGATCCGGACTGGGGGCATCATCGTAAACCTGAATGCCCGTTCGGTCGAGGTGCGGGGCAAGCCGATGAGCGTCACCGGCAAGGAATACCAGATCCTGGAGCTGCTGAGCCTGCGCAGAGCAATGACGCTGACCAAGGAGACGTTCCTGAACCATCTATACGGCGGCATGGACGAGCCTGAGCCAAAGATCATCGACGTCTTCATCTGCAAGCTGCGCAAGAAGCTGTCTGACGCATTGGGCGGAGAGAACCTGATCCAGACCGTCTGGGGGGGGTGGCTATGTCCTGCGTGAACAGGATACGGCCAAGACCAACCGTCGTGCCATCGGGGCATAGCTCCCGCTCTTGGCAAATCGAACTGGTGAGAACTGTGGCACCCTCCGCCCTCAACAGTCCTGCCTTGGCAGAGACCTCCTGGAGCATGAGGGCCAACTGTGGCCTTCCCTTGCGCAAGACACCCCTCCGTTTCCCAAGCGCCAAGATGGCCACCACACCTGTTCAGCACCGGCTTCAACGGCCTCATCGGACGCGACCTGTTAGCAATCCACGCGATCGATCCCTGCGTCTGGTGGGAGATCACTGGCCGAGGCTCCCCATCGTAAAGGCGATCTTCTACAGAAAATGTGGCTATTGTTTCAATCGCTGGTAGAGTAGAGCCTGTAGAAACTGATCGACGATCCTGCACCAGCCAGCGCTCCTTCACGGACGCCGCCAGACGGAAGAGGGGGAGCCTCCCATCGCAGGTTGCCACACATTGCACAGTGACGGAGCAGAACGTGCCAAACGTGTTTCTTCTGAAAGATCTTTCTCAAGACGAACTGGCGCTGCTGGTATCCGCTACGGCAGCCTATCAGCACCACAGCACGTACAAGGCACTCCATGACAAGCTGGTCCGGCACCAGCTCGCCACCCAGAAGGCTCTCAACTTGTCTATTGTGCCTATGGCGGCGACTGGAACGGAAGCACACTGAGCGTCAGCCGGCCTGCTGCTGTGTCGACAGGATCCTGTGCATCGCGGTGGCCGGGTGCCCGTGTTATCAGAGAAAGCGCGGGAACAGCACCTTGTCCTTCACCTGGAGATGCGCCGCCAGATCCCCCGCAAATTCCTGCGCCCCGAAGCAAAACGCCTGCCAGGACGCATCGGCCGCGGGTGCCTTATCGCTTCGTGTCAGAGCCCCAAGCTCTCCAAGGAGATCAAGCAGAGCATCATGTTCGGCAATGGCCTGCTTGACGAGAGGCGCCAACCCGCGGCGTTCGCCCGCCAACATCATGGGGAAGAGAACGGCGTCGTCCTGCTGCATCAGCGCACTGAGCCGGGTGTTGATCCTGGACAGAAGGGCGACACTCCCCTTTGGCGCGTGCGGCTCGGCACCGTGACGCGCTTCGGCCAGGATGGCCAGACAGGTCAGCTCCGCCAGATCATGGCGATGGCTGTCGTGGTAGCGGCGCTGGATATAGCTGATCAGCGCCCCGGTCGCCTGAGGGGCATCGTCCACGGCTTGAGGCAGGGCAGAGGTGGACAGGATCTGACTTCCGACACGTTTCGGAAGGGCGACAGGAGAGCTGGAAGATGCTCGTTGAGCAGTGCGAGGCGCTGCTGCACCCCCAAACGAGCGTATCCTTGAAGGAGTAAATCCTGCGGCGACAGCCTGGGGGAAGAGAAACGGTTCAATCTTGGACACGGAAATGGCCTTTTCGTTCTTGTTGGGCAGGTCGATGCAGCCAGAAGAACAAAACTCATTGGTCGACGTTACAAAGGACACGGGAAAATGCTGCGGGGCCTCCTATCATGCCCGCAGTGGCTCTGGTCAATCAGGGTTATGTGCCACACAGCCTCAGCAAAAGCAGGAGCGTAAACCGTTTCTTAACCAAGGTGTGAGCCAGCCACGCCGGGCGGAGTGTTAGCGGCATGTGGCAGGCTGGAGAAACCTAGACGATCGTCATGCCTTTATGCAACCATGAGTTGATACTTGTGTTGGACGCGCTCGAGCAGAAACAGGCGGAGACCACCGTGCGGGACAACGTGATCATCACGACCACAACCGGGGACGATATGAAGTTGATCGTGTCGGCCCTCTCCGCCTATCAGCACAACACCCGCTACCGCGCTCGTTACGAACGCCTGCTCGCTCAGATGGGAGCACGCGGGACCGCAGCCACCTGATGTGTGCTGCTGGTGTCCGCGGGGTCACTGTAGGAGCTAGCGCTTACCCTAGAAGAGGCCATTGCCTCAGGGCTCGTGACGGTGCAGGCCAACCTCCGTCATGACTTCCAGGAGCTGCAGCTAGGGATCTGTCGCAAAGTTTCAGAAGATAGCATCTTGAGGCATAACACCGCTTCATGACGACGTAGATTTGGTTTGCTGCGGGATATGCTACAAGATCTAGCCGTGCAAATTTGACTGCAACGAGCCATTTCGAACTTTGCGACAGATCTATGACACCCTGCTGGGCGGTGATGGAAACGACACGATCCGAGGCGGCAACGGCAACGACATCCTGAATGGTGGCGCGGGCCGTGACCACTTGAGAGGCGGGCAAGGCAACGACGTCTACATCGTCACGGCCGGAGATGTCACGGTCGAGCACTTCAATGGCGGGATTGACCGGGTGGAGTCCGTCGTCAGCTGGACCTTGTCGAGCCATATTGAGAACCTCACCCTTACCGGCTCCGCCAATGCCAGCGGCACCGGCAACAACATGGGAAACACCATCAACGGCAACTCCGGCAGCAACGTCCTGAACGGCGGTGCGGGCAATGATCGCTTGTTTGGAAACGCTGGCAACGATCGCCTGATCGGTGACATTGGCGATGACATGCTGGCGGGAGGTCTCGGCGCGGATACCTTGGTTGGCGGTCTGGGCAAGGACACGATGTATGGCGGCGAGGGCCTGACGCGCGATGTCTTCGTCTTCAACAGCATCGCAGATAGCCAAGTCGGCGCGCAAAGGGACCAGATCTTCGGCTTTCAGCCTGGCCGCGACGACATCCACCTCCAGGCAATCGACGCCAACAGCCGCGCCGCCGGCAATCAAGCTTTCCTGTTCTCCGGGACGGAGGCTGACGAGCATTCAGTCTGGTACGTGAAGCAGGCAGGCGGCTTGATCGTCCGCGGTGATGTGAATGGCGATCTTGCCGCTGATTTCGAGATCTGGGTGAGCGGTGTGCAGCGCCTGAGCGGAGACGATTTCCTCCTGTGAGGAATAGGCCTCGGCAGGCGACTGGCGGGCTTGATCATTCAAAGCCCGCCAGCGAACCCCAAAAGTTTCAGCACTACCAGCAAGCCTGTCGTCGCGCATGGCGACCCGTATCCATGCGGCCGTTGTCCCTTTCTCTCTGTTCAGGATCTCGCTCATTCTGAGCCTGGCAATGATTGCCTAGCAGGTCCAGCGCGCCGCATGTTGTCTCAGCAGTTCTTCGCCATCCGGTAGCCGGCCGCCACGGCTTCGGCTTCGGTGTCGAACATCACCTTGTTGCGCTCCGCCATCTGGCGGTAACCGGGGCAGTGGGAGAGGTGGTAGATGCTGCTCCGGATGTTGCCGGCGACGGCAGCTCCTCCCACCGACAACGGCGTGTCCAGGGCCGCGGCGAATTCCGGCCCTCTCCTCTTCTCCGGCCTTGGCTCCGGAGAGAGGACATCGCTCCAGGGCTCCAACACCACCGGATCGGCGGCCGGATCAAGAACCATGAACACCGGCGCATGATCGGACACCGTCGCCCGCGCGGTCTCATGGCTGATGCCGAGGCGGGTCTGCGGAAAGAGGTCGATGCCGGTGTCCGCAAGCGGCAGGGGGATGCCGACCGGCGCCCAGATGTTGTCGTAAAGGTTGGCGTAGCGGCCGTCATGGGAGCTGAGCGTGGTGGCGCCCTCGCGGATCAGCGGAAACGAAGCCCGCCCCGGCTCCCGCCAGGCCGGATCCGTGGGCGGCAGGTTGAAGTCTCCTGCGACATAGATCGGCAGGCCCGGAAAACTCTCCTCGAGCCAGAGCCGATACTCCGCCAGGGCCTCCGCCTCGCGCTGCCGCCCTTCCACCGTCTTGCCGTAGATCACGTGAACCGAGGTCAGCACGAAGTCGAGGCCGTCGTGGGTGCGGAAGACGGCCGAGAACGGCTCGCGCGCAAAGGCGTCCCGATCATCGATATAGACCACCGCGCCCTCCACCCAGGTGACGCGGTCCGGCCGGAAAAGAAAGGCATACATCTCCATGTGGCTGCCACGCCCGACCCGGTGCGAGAGCAGCACCTGCCAGTCCACTCCCGTCTGTGCCGCGACCTCCGCGCGCAGCCGCTCCAGGCCCTCTTCCGTCATCACCTCCTAGATCGCCAGAAGATCGTAATGCCGGGCGACCGCCGCCACGGCCGGATAATCCTTCCGCTCGCCCCGCCCCAGGTTCTGGATGTTCCAGCTGCCCACCACCGTCTGCGGCAGCACCATCGTGGCGGTGAGGAGGTAGAGCAGGAGAGCGCTGGCGAGCCGGAGCGGGGTGCGTGATCTGAGCATCGTGGAAAATCCTTGTCCTTGACGTTCCCCTTCCTCTGCCACGGGAGCGCATCATGATCCACTGAGCCGCACCCGGGACATCGGGCACGCTTCCTGTTCTGTCAAGCCGTACACGCTGTGGAGGCAGCTGCGGCCGCGCCGTCCGGGGGATCAGCCACGTGTCCCAGCCACGTTTGGCCGGGCATGGCCGAAGCTCTGGCCCGAGCGCTGGTCAGACCGCTTCGGCCACCGCCTTCTCGCGAAGCCGTCCCAAGGCCGAGCCGGTCTGCGCCCGATCAGCCCCCACTGGCCAGCTGCTGTTGGCGGCACCGCTCGATCGCCAAAGATCGCCAGGCGCAGGACGCAGGACGGTGACCCTCTTGCGGTCGCCCCTGCGCTTCGGGGCCGCCTCAAGAGCACTGGAGAGCTGCAGCCGGGTAAGCGCCGAGGCCAGTTGCGCCACCTCCCGCGTCAGCCCCGCCTCCATGGGATACTCCTGCGAGCCACCGGCGATGCGCTCGGCCGACGCGGCCAGCGCGGCGAAAGGTTTGGTGATCAGGCGGGCATACAGCGCCGTCAGAAGACCCACGGCGAAGAATGCCGCCAGAAGCACATAATGCACCCCGTTGAAGAGGAGGTGCGCGCCCAAGCTGAAGGCGTCGGCGTCCAGCCGCCCCACCACACGCCAGCCGAAGTTCGGCAGCTCGCCCTTTGCGACCTGCGCCACAAGGAAGGAGAAGTAGCTGTGGCCATCGGGCCAGGTCTCACGGCCCTCGGCCGCGATACCCAGCTGCGCTGTTCGCAGGATCTGGAGATCGGCTGCCCTTGGTGTCTCAGGGGCCGATGTCGCGGCGACCTCACCCTTGGCGTCCATGAGAAAGAGGTCGATCCCGTAGCGCGCCGACATCGCGCGCAGGTGCTCGGTCAGCCAGGTGGCGTTGATGTGCATGCCCATGACCCCGACGAGGTCGCCACGCGTATTTCGCACCGGCCGGGCCAAGTCGATGACGCGCAGCGGCTCGTCGGTGCTAAGCTCCCGGGCCAGCAGCACCGCCTCACGGACGTCGCCGGCAAAGCCCCCATTCAGGCCGCCGCGGAACCAGGGCCGTGCGCTGACATCCTGCCCCACCCGGCGATCTCCCGTGGCGGCAACAACAGTCCCGCCGAGATCGGCAAAGCCAATCCACGCAATGCGATCTTCGTCCGCGGCAACGCCGTTCATGTGCTGGGTCAGGGCATCCCGGTCGAGGCGGTTCACCTGGTCCGCCAGATAGGCCAGGTGGGTCCAGTCGTGCTCCAGGCTGTGGGCCAGATCCTCCACGGCCGCGGTGGTGCGGAACCGCGCCGTGTAATCCAGCACCTCATCCGTCAGGCGCTCAGCCTTCAGGTAGATGAACACGCCCAGAGCCGCCGAGACGATCAGGAGACAAAGAGAGACAAACGCAAAGAGGGACCCGCGCAGGGTCAACGGGGGCAGCTGGGACATGATCGCCTTGGATGCTTGAGAAAGAGGCTCCTCCCCGTCCGGCCTATCCCGCCGCAGCTTAACAGCCTCTTAAGGCGGTGCACGTAGGCGCATGTTTTGGCGGCAAGGGTTGACGATGTGTTACCGAAAGCGAAGGAGGCAGTCGCACAACCGGGTGCAGTGCCCGACATCTCGCTGCCCCTGGCCCTTTAAGCTATGCCAGCCGGCACGCCACCCGTGACTTGGAGCGAGACGCCCGGCCGCCTTCCCTACCCGCTCAGCAAGCGGCCGAGGGCAACCAGGATCTTTCCAACCGTCTCAATGAACGGGATCACGATCAGAAAGCCCAAGGCGGTCCAACTGAGCGCGAGAAACAGCAGCGTCAGGATCCGCCGCCCCGACATCTCTTTCCGGAAGCTTGCGACGCGCTCCGGGTCTTGAGTTGGGCAACAAGGCTCTTGAGGACGCGCCCTGCCTGAACCACCTTGCGGCGCCGGCTGGCGGCTTAGCCGCTCGTCTTCGCCCGGTGCCAGATTGGTGTTCGCAGCCTTTGCCCGCCAATTCACCCCGGCGTGCTCAGGGCACACAGACCAGCCCGCGAGCCATGCGCGGGATCGTGTCGGACACACCACGCTGTCTCCTCCCGTTTTGCCGGAATTAACAAGCCGATCATGAAGAAAGGATCAAGGATGCTTGAGCATTTGCTGCCGCGCAAACCTCTCGCGTGAGGTCAAAGCATCGGAAGACGCGGGAGATTTAACAACCGGAAACGGAACTCGGAACACAACAACACAGCGTTTCCGGTTGTTAGGGCCTGTTATGTCTGACGTCGCCCAGAAGATCAGCCTGTCCTTTTCGATATAGCTCCGTAGAGCTCGTGCGGGCTGTGCCCGGCGACGGCCGCTGTTTGTTTGGCGCCGCCGCGTCCGCGGCCCGCTGACGGACCTCCGGCCAGCCGGGCCGGTTCAATCCACCGGATGCCGCTCACGAGGCTCAGGCTGTTGCCGCCGCGCGCGCCGCGTGAACGGGATGACGGTGGATGAGGACGCCTCACGCGCGGCGGCGGCGCAGTCCGCCAGCCAGCGTGTCTGCCAGTCGGGGCCGCTGGCCACGTAGCACGAGACACAGCCAACCTTGTGAGGGCCCATCCAGTCCGACTCGTTGCCGCAAACCCCGCACCACAGCCCGTCCCGCATGACCTGCCCTGCCTGATGAACCCTCTCCGCTTCATTCCAGAGCAAGCTTACCATTTGGTTAAGCGCGGGCGAACCGTTCGGTCCAGTCTTTAGAGGTGCGCGATAAGAGCGACCTCGTCCTCCCCAGGAACGAGGTCGCCACCGACCGGCGAAGCAGGCCTGAGTTCGGGAGGCGCCTTATCAGGGGCTTTCGCCTGATGGTCCAGGGCAAACTGGCGAGCCGGCACAGGTTTCCAAGATGCACGGGGCAGCATCTCTCAGGGAATGCCGGAGCGCAGGACAAGGATGATGCCGGCCAAGGTCAGGCGATCATTGTATCGAGGGCGGCACCTCTGGGCCTGGGCCGCTCCCTTGGAAGAAGCGGCGCAATGGCCCCCCATAGATCATCAGATACAAGGGATTTGCTCATGGCCCTTTAACGCATGAGCGGCGGTTTTGTTAGGCGCTCTAAGCCGCCGGTCGGCCGACAATGCGGCAATTGGAAGTAACTCGCCTGAGCCTCAGATCGTTGATGTGCTGCATCCTTGCTGCAGAAAAGGCGATGAAAAATGCCGCACATCGTGAGCAAGCAAAGATCCGGGTATCGGAAACGCAGCCTGCCAGACCTGAAGGACATCCGTCACAGCTGGTGGTGTGCTCGCCCATACGGCCGCACCAGCCCCGTATCTCAGCCGCCGGTAGCCGGAACAACTGCGCGATCAGGGTGCTATGTAACCCTCGGCCCGCAACTGCACTTCGTAGCTTGCCGGGTCGTTCGTGAAGAACAGGCCACCGGTGCGATGCGCCTGTTCAGGCAGATAATCCAAGGTTGTCTCGCTTTCCTCAACGACTTCACCGTCTTGAATGAGAGCGCCTGAGACAGTGACGTTGGCGGCGGTCGCATTGCCTTCGTTCAATGCCGAGAACTCGACAAGGAAGCCGTCGGAGAGGACGGCGCCTGATGTCTGGGTGACGGTGACATCGGGTGGCGCCTCGGGATGTCTCAGGCCGTGGGCAATCATGTACCCGATCGTCCCGAGGATCAGGAGCGCCCCCATGGCTGCGACAAGCCATTCCAGCCGCGACGTCGCCTCCGGCAGCTTCGGGTCCTTTTCCGTCATAGCACCACCCGCGCAGCGGCCGCGCCAAGAGCGCCAGGGAAGGCCAGAACGATCGTCGTGCTGATGATCTCGTGAAGCGGCGCATCTCCGGTTTGGTCGAAAAGCCACAGCACGCCAAGGCTGACAATCAGCACAACCGCGTATCCGGCGCAGGTGAAGCGCAGGAAGAGGTCGAAAAAGGACCGGCCTTCCGACAGGGAGCCACCTTTGAAGCCGACTGAGTAGACAAAGGCGTGCATCATCCCGAGGGATAGCAGCAGCAGCCCGACCTCCTGCCAAGGCGACATCTTGTAGGCCAGCAGCACCATCTCCTCGGTCGGCGCGACATTCAGCGACAGGTAGAGGGCTCCAATCGCCATGAGAAACAGCTCGCCCCAGTAGCTTTCATCCTGTTCTTCGGCAGCATCCGACGTTTCCCCCAGTTGGCTGCGCGCCAGCATGGCCCCGATGCTCGCCGGAACCAGCTGAATGGCGATCTTGCCGACGACCTCCCGCGCACGCATCTCCGGCGTAATGATGCCGAACAGCGACAGGATGATGGCAGAGGCGAAGCCGGCCACCAGAACTGCGACAAGCACATCCGCCAGGTCGTCGCGGAAACGGCAGGTTCGCCGCAGCCCTCCATACCGTGACAGGCCCAGGAGCAGCGGCAGGACCACAACCAGCATGATCACGATGCGCCAAGGGTCCAGAATGAAGCCCAGCCACCACATCTCCATCGTCATCAGCATGGGTAGAGAGAACAGCAGCGCGCCGGCAAAAGCCCGGCCCACGCTTGCAACAAAGGTCCGTGTATCCGGCGTCGACACTTGAGGCTGAGATCGCGTGCCGAGGCCCGACATTGGTGTGTTCCTTCCGAAGAGCATCAGTTGCCCCAAGATCATGATCTGCAAGTCCAGTTAGTTCCGCCGCATGTCTGACAAGCGCGCAAGAACTCTGGGAAACAGCCGTCTTGGACGTGATTCACTCCCCGTTTGGCTAGGTCATGTTGACAAATGGCGGAGCCAGAGGCGGATTGAGGTAATGTCGATGAAGCCCAGGAAGCTTTCCGCTGTCTTGTCATGGCGGGTTGCCACCCGTCGTGCGTTCTTGAGCTTG
>VGDE01000073.1 GCA_016869875.1 Alphaproteobacteria bacterium | reverse complement strand
CGCGGCCGCGTTCGAATTCGACGTGACCCCCGGCCCCCTCACGATGGTGCGCACCCGCGTGGCGCTGTTTCCGCGGGTGGACCTGCGCGAAACCGGGTTGGCGCCCCTGACCTCGATGTTCTGGTTCAGCCCGGCCAGCCGGCGCACGGTGGACGATTATCGCCCGGCCTGCCACGACAGCGACGGCCTGCAGATGCACACGGGCGCGGGCCAGGCGCTGTGGCGCGGGCTGATGGCGCCGCGCAACCTGCAGATTTCGGGATTCCAGGACACGGACCCGCGCGGCTTTGGCCTGGTTCAACGGGCCCGAGACTTCGAGACCTTTCAGGACGCCGAGGCGATGTATCACCTGCGCCCCTCGGCCTGGATCGAGCCCGAAGGGGACTGGGGCCCGGGCGAGGTGAGGCTGGTCGAGATTCCCGTCGAAAACGAGTTCAACGACAACATCGTCAGCTATTGGGTGCCCAAGGACCCGCTGGTGCGCGGTCAGCGGCACGAATTCCGCTATCGCCTCAGCTTCTCGCCCCTGCCCCCCAGCGACCTGCCGCTGGCCAAGGTCCGCCAGGTGCGGTCCGGCCGCTCGATCAATGTCGAGACGACGCGCAGCTTCATCGTCGATTTCGAACTGGGCCTGTTTCGCGACCAGCTGCCGCAGTTCCAGGTCAACGCTTCGGACGGCCGGATCGTGCATGCCTATCTCAAGCCGCTGCCGGACCAGCGGGTCCTGCGCCTGGCCTTCGAGTTCGAGCCCGGCCGCGCGCCCCTGGCCGAACTGCATGCCCTGCTGACGGACGACCAAGGCGTCGCACTCAGCGAAACCTGGCTGACGCGCTGGACCGCATGAGCATCGCGCCCGACATGTCCCCGGCGGAGGATCAGCTGTCCTTCCCGCCGGCCGAGGCCGTTCCCCCGGCCGCGCCCCTCGAGATGCCGGTCCAGGATTTCGCCAGCCCGCCCCAGGCCGGTCCGGGGCGGCAGATGAACAGCCTGCGCGTCTGGCTGGCGCGGCTGGTGGCCTTCGGCGGCACGGCCGCCTTGGCCGTCTTTGGTTTTTCGCAGATGCTGGCCAGCTTTGGCGCTGACCCGACACCCTTGCAGATCGCGCTGCTGACGCTGTTCGTGCCGACCTTTGCCTGGGTTGGCTTTTCCTTTTGCGGAAGCCTGGCAGGTTTCCTGGCGCCGCGCCTGGTCACGCCCCAGGGGCTGAACACCGCCCGGGTTGTGGTCGTGATGCCCATCTATCATGAGGACGTGGCCCTCAGCACCGGTCTTCTGGTGGCATTGGCGCGCGAACTGGCTGCCGAGGGCATGGCCGACCGGGCCGAGATATTCGTGCTGTCGGACACCCGTGATCCCGCCATCGCCGTGAACGAGACGCTGGTGATTTCGGCCGCCCGCCGGATGTCGCCGCTGCCTGTCTGGTATCGCCGCCGGCTGACGAACGAGGATCGCAAGTCTGGCAACGTGGCCGAATTCGTGCGCCACTGGGGCGGGCGCTATGACCAGATGGTCGTGCTGGACGCCGACAGCGTCCTGACGGGTGCCACCATCCGCGAAATGTCCGCACGCATGCAGGCCGATCCCCGAATGGGCCTGATCCAGACCATGCCCATGCTGATCGGCGGAGAAACGATCTTTGCCCGGCTGACGCAGTTCGCCGGCCGCGTCTACGGCCCGATGATCGCGCGCGGCGTGTCGGCCTGGTCCGGCGACACGGGCAATTACTGGGGCCACAACGCGATGATTCGGATCGAGGCCTTTGCCCAGGCCTGCGGATTGCCGCGCCTGCCCGGCCGGCCGCCCTTTGGCGGCACCATCCTCAGCCACGATTTTGTCGAGGCCGCGGCGCTATGCCGCGCCGGATGGAAGGTGCGGCTGGACCACGACCTGCGCGGCAGCTTCGAAGGCTGTCCGCCGACGCTTCTGGACATGGCCGTGCGCGAACGCCGTTGGGCGCAGGGGAACCTGCAGCACACCCGCCTGCTGGGCATCAAGGGCCTGCGCGGGATCAGCCGGGCACATTTCCTGATCGGCATCCTGGGCTTTCTGATGAGCCCGCTGTGGCTGGGGCTGATCCTGGTGGGGCTGGGTCTGTCGGCCACGGTCCTTCTGTCCACACCCGAATATTTTCCCAACGCCTATCAGCTGTTTCCGCAATGGCCGGTCTTTGACAGCCGCCGGATGCTGTGGCTGTTCGCCATTGCCATGGGCCTGCTGCTGCTTCCCAAGTTCATCGCGACCTTTCGGGCCTGGGCGCGACCATTGGCGGCCAACTCGGGCGGCCGCGTGCGCATCTTTGCCAGCGCCATCTTCGAGACGATCCTGTCCGCGCTGATCGCGCCCGTGCAGATGCTGGTCCAGACCCGCCAGATCTTCGAGATCCTGGGCGGCCGCGACAGCGGCTGGAACGCCCAGGTGCGGGCCGGGCACATGCCGGGATGGGGTGTCGTGCTGCGCTATCACTGGGCGCATGTGGCGCTGGGGCTTGGAACGCTGGTCGTGCTGGCCAGCTTTTCGCCGGCCCAGCTGATCTGGCTGTCGCCGATCCTTGCCGGCCTGATCCTGTCGCCGCTGACCTCGCGTCTGTCGGCCAGCCCCGTGTTTGGTCGCTGGGCCCGGTTGCGTGGCCTGCTGGTCACGCCCGAGGAACGCCACCCTCCGGCCATCCTGACCGAGGCGGCCGCCATCGCGCGCGCCCTGCCCCATGCCGTGCCCGGCCGCGCCAGCCTGCTGCGCCTGGGCGAGGACGCCGACCTCCTGCAGCAGCACATATCAATGCTGGCCCCCTTCCCCGAGGTGCTGCCGCTGTCGCTGCGGATGGCGCGGATCACGGCCGAGGCCAAGATCACCCATGCCTCCACCCGCGCCGAGGCGCTGGACTTCCTGGACCGCACCGAAACCGACGCCATGCTGATGGACCCGCAGCTGCTGATGCGCTGGAGCCGGTTGCCTGCATGAAACGTCTGATCGCGCTGGATATGCTGCGCGGCTATGCGCTGGTCAGCATCATGGTCAACCACATGCCGATCTCGGTCATGCGGGGCGTGACGCTACCCAATTTCTCGATCTTCGACGCCTCCGAACTGTTCGTCCTCTTGTCGGGCTTCCTGGTCGGCATGGTCTGGCGCGGCGTCGAGGCCCGGGACGGCCGCCTGGCCGCCCAGCGCCGCTTCGGGCGCCGGGCCTTCGAGGTCTGGCGCGCGATGATCCTGGGCACGGCGGTCATGGCGCTGCTGTCCGCCGCGCTGTGGGCCAGCGGCCGGCCGCACACCGCCATCTGGACGCAATACGCGGTCTGGATCCTGGAAAATCCGATCGGTTTCCTGGTGACGGTCGGGACCTTCTGGCTGCAACCCAACATCATCGACGTGCTGGCGGTCTATGTCGTGCTGATCGTTGCGGCGCTGGTGGTCGTGCCGCTGATGCTGCGCTGGCCCGTGGCGGTGGCGGCGGGATCGATCCTGCTGTGGTGGCACGCGCCCCAGTTGAACGCGATGATCCCCAACCACCGCGCGCAGGGCGGGTTCCTGTTCAACCCCTTCGGCTGGCAGATGCTGTTCTTTACCGGAACCGCGATGGGGCTGTTCCGCCAGCAGTTGATGGCCTGGCTGTGGCCTTGGCGGCATCTGGTCACGGTTCTTGCGCTTGGCATGTTCGCCTTTGGCTGCGCCATCGTCATCGGCGCCCGGATCGGGGAGCCGGCGCTGGCCTTCCGCGAGGCGCTGAAATCGGTCTATGGCACGATCGACAAGTGGAGCCTGGACGGCACCCGCTATCTGGCCATCGTGGCGGCGGCCTGGCTGGTGGCCGCGCCCCTTGCGCGTCCGATGGAGTGGCTGGCAGCCACCCGTCCCGGCGTCGCGCTGCAGCAGATCGGGCGAGGCGGGCTGTGGTCCTTTGTGGCATGCGCGCTGCTTTCGGTGCTGGGCGACGCTTTTCAGATGACACCGCCGGGCCATCCGGCCTGGTATCGCCTGGCCGTCGATCTGTGGGCCTGCCTGACGCTGTGGTGGCTGTCGGCCCTGTGGCTTGATCACGGCGCCCCGTGGCAGCGCCGCAGGAAGGAACGCAAGGCGACGCGGCAGAAGATGAAGGTTGCCGCACGTCCGCCCATGGCTTAAGTCCCTCTGCCAGCCGTCATCACGCAAGCCGGGCCTGCCCGGACGCCTCGGAGGGAGGAGCCGACCTTGCTGGACCTGACCAATATCCGCGCCGAGCTGGAGGCGCATTACGACCTTGCCCCTTCCGTCAACCTGGCGCGGCAGATGTCGGACATCCACGCCCGGATGGACCGGGTGATGCCTTTTCCCGACTGGGCCGTCGCCGCCCCTTACGTCGCCGCAATCAACCTGCTCAAGGCCGAGCGGGGGGCCGTGGTGCTGGCGCACAACTACATGACCCCGGACATCTACCACGGCATCGCCGACGTGGTGGGCGACAGCCTGCAACTGGCGATCGAGGCGACACGGGTCGAGGCGGACGTGATCGTGCAATGCGGCGTGCATTTCATGGCCGAAACCTCCAAGATCCTGAACCCCTCCAAGACCGTCCTGATGCCCGACCTGGAGGCCGGCTGCTCGCTGGCCGAGAGCATCACAGCCGAAGGGATCGCCCGGATGCGCGCCCTTTATCCCGGCGCCCCGGTCGTCAGCTATGTCAACACCACGGCCGAGGTGAAGGCCGCCTCCGACATCTGCTGCACCTCGTCCAATGCCGCGCAGATCGTGGCGGCGATGCCCGGCGACACGGTCATCATGACGCCGGACAAGTGGCTGGCGCAGAACGTGGCGAAGCAGGTGCCGCACAAGCGCATCGTCTGGTGGGACGGCGCCTGCATCGTGCACGAGCGGTTCACCCCCCAGGACCTGCGCGACTTCCGCGACTGGCATCCGGGGCTGAGGATCATCGCCCATCCCGAGTGCCCGCCCGACGTGGTGGCCGAGGCCGACTTTGCCGGCTCGACCGCCCATATCATCGACTGGGTCGGGCGCGAGCGGCCGCAAAAGGCGATGCTGGTGACCGAATGCTCGATGGCTGCCAACATCTCGGACGCGCATCCCGAGGTCGAGTTCCTTGGCCCCTGCAACATGTGCCCCTTCATGAAGAAGATCACGCTGGAAAAGGTCCTGTGGTCGCTGCACTCCATGACAGGCGCGGTCGAGGTTGACCCGGCCGTGGCCGAGGGCGCGCGCCTGTCGGTGCAGCGGATGATCGACCTGTCGCGCCAGCTGGCCGGGTGATCCGATGATCACCACGGAAAGGGTGGTGATCGTGGGTGCGGGGCTGGGTGCGCTTTACGCGTCCCTGGTGCTGGCGCCGCGGCCGGTGCTGATGATCTCGCCCGATCCCTTGGGTCAGGGCGCAAGTTCGGCCTGGGCACAGGGCGGAGTTGCCGCCGCGATGGACCCGCCCGACAGCGCCGCGCTGCATGCCGCCGATACTGTCCGGGCGGGGGCGGGCACGGTCGATCCCGCCGTTGCCGGCATGGTCACGGCCGAGGCGCGCGCACATATCCTGTCGCTGACCAGCCTTGGCGCGCCCTTCGACCGTGATGCCGCGGGCGGATACGTCCTGTCGCGCGAGGCTGCGCACAGCCTTCCCCGCGTTGTCCGGGTCAAGGGCGACCAGGCAGGGGCCGAGATCATGCGCGCGCTGGTGCTGGCCGTGCGCGCCACTCCCTCGGTCCAGGTGCTGGAAGGCTGGTGCGCCACCGGCCTGATGACCCGGAACGGGCATGTCACGGGCGTCGCCCTGGCGCGAGCCGCCGGATCGGCTCCGGTTGCACTGCGGGCACCGGCCGTGCTTATCGCCGGCGGCGGCTCGGGCGGACTTTACGCGGTCACCACCAATCCGCCGCGGATTAGGGGCGAGGCGATCGGCATGGCCGCCCGCGCAGGCGCGGTGATTGCCGATGCGGAATTCGTCCAGTTCCACCCCACCGCCATCGCCAGCGGTGAAGACCCTGCCCCCCTGGCCACCGAGGCGCTGAGGGGCGAGGGCGCGCATCTGGTAAATGCGGCGGGCGTGCGTTTCATGGCCGCCCTTCATCCGGATGCCGAACTGGCTCCGCGCGACATCGTTGCACGCGGCGTTTATGCCGAAAGCCGGGCAGGCCGCGCGCCCGCACTGGATTGCCGGGCCGCCCTGGGCGCGCGCATCCTGACAGGATTCCCTGCCGTGGCAGCCGCCTGCGCGCGGGCCGGCATCGATCCGGTCCGGCAGCCGATCCCGGTCGCGGCGGCTGCGCATTACCATATGGGCGGGATCGCCACCGATCCGGATGGCCGCAGCAGTCTGCCCGGCCTTTGGGCCTGCGGAGAGGCGGCCTCGACCGGCCTGCACGGCGCGAACCGTCTTGCCTCGAACGGCCTTCTCGAGGCGCTGGTCTTTGCCCGCCGCGCGGCATTGTCCATCGGCTGCTCAGGCGCCCCCACTCCAGAGGTCGTTCTGCCCGAACCCGCGCCCGCTCCCTTGCCGGAACCGGCGCTGGTGGCTCGCCTCCGTGCCGCGATGACGGCGGGTGCCGGGGTTCTGCGCGACGAACAGGGGCTGAATGCTGCGCTGCGCATGATCGCCCAGATCGAGGATGCTCAGCCGGACAGCCCGCAACTGCTGAACATGACAGCCACCGCCACCCTTGTATGCGCGGCGGCGCTGCTGCGGCGCGAAAGCCGCGGCGCACATTGCCGCACGGATTTTCCCGGCACGCTGCCCCAGGGACAGCGCAGCCGCATGACGCTGGCGCAGGCCCTGACCCTGCGTCCTGCCCCCGAACCGGAGCCCTTATGACCGTCCTGCCGCCCCTGCCCGACCTGATCCTGGAACCCTTGGTTCGCGCCGCCCTGATCGAGGATCTGGGCAGCAACGGCGACATCACCACCCGCACGGTGATCCCCGCCGGCACGCGCTCGGGCGCGAGCATCCGCGCCCGTGACGCCGGCGTGGCCTCGGGCATGCAGGTGGCTGCGCTGGCCTTCCGGCTGGTCGATCCCGATCTGCGGCTGGAGGTGCTGATCGCTGACGGCACCCCCTTTGACGCCGGTGATGTTTTGGCGCGCATCGAGGGCGACGCCGCCGCCATCCTGTCGGCCGAGCGGGTGGCCCTGAACCTGGCAGGCCGCCTGTCCGGCATCGCCACGATGACGGCAGCCTTTGTGGATCAGACCCGTGGCACGCGGGCGCGGATCACCTGCACGCGCAAGACAACGCCCGGCCTGCGCCTTGTGGAAAAGCAGGCGGTCCTGCACGGCGGCGGCTTCAACCACCGCATCTCGCTGTCGGATGCGATCCTGATCAAGGACAACCATATCGCCGCGGCCGGAGGCATCCGACCGGTCCTGCAGGCCGTCAAGGCACGCGCCTCGCACATGTTGCGGGTCGAGATCGAGGTGGACCGCCTGGACCAGCTGGCCGAGGTGCTGGACGAAGGGGGCGCGCATGTCGTCCTGCTGGACAACATGGACAGCGACACCCTGCGCCAGGCGGTCAGCATGGCGCAGGGGCAGGTCGTGCTGGAGGCCTCGGGGAACATGCGGCTTGCACGTATCGCCCAGGTGGCCGCGACCGGCGTGGACTACATTTCCGTGGGCGCGCTGACCCATTCGGTCCAGGTGCTGGACCTGGGCCTGGACTTCTGACGCATCCCCCGGGCGCATCACATCGCCAGGGTGCGGACGTTCTGCCGGTGGCGGGCCGCATCTTGCGGACCAGCCGGTTCTGCGGCAAACCGTGCGCTGGCCGTTTCCCTGACATCGGGTGGGCCCATTTCGGGAACAGCGCCAGCAGCTCCTTGCGCGCGGCCACTCCCAAGATGCGCAGCGCCTGAGGTCCTGCGAACAGCGATCCGGCCTTGGCGCCACGGGCCGTCAAAAAGCCGTGCTAATCGAGAGTGACGCGGGAATTCCCGGTTTCCTCCAAGGCCTCGACCAGCTCGAATCCGTCATGGATCGGCAGGTTCTTGGCCGGCAGCGGCACCTCGCTCCTGCCGAGCATCCGCTGCGCGATCTTTGGGCCGACCGGCACGCACTGATGCGGAAACACGGCCAAGTTCAAGGCGCCTGCTTTCTTGATGCGGACAGGGCGCAGCTTGGGTGGATGGCCATGGTAGCGGAGCCGGCATGGCTGCTTCCGGTTCAGCGGATCGGCTGGTTGCCGTCATCCTGGGTCAGGACCAGATCACCGAACGGCAGCTCCTTGACCGGCCGGCGCTTCGGGCACGTGGATCATCGAGCTGCGGGCCAAGCACAGGCGGCTGTCTGTGGCAAAGTTGTATCCAATGGTCGCCGTGATGGCCGTAAGAACGGTTTCCATCGTCTCTTCGGACATGTCGCCATTTGGAAAGATGAAATACGGGTGGCTCTTGGTCACGGCAGATGCCGGCGCGTCCGGGTGCACCGTACATTCCCGCTTCGGAACCAAGGCTCATCCGTTCAGTACCATGATCGGGCAGCTTGGAGACAAGCGGCTGGATGAAATAAAGGCAGCCGCAGTGCCGGAGGGACACAAAGACAGGTGCTGCATGGGCTCGCACGGCTGCTGATCGACCTTCCGATCAACCCGGAGATCATCCCGCGAAAACGAATGACGGCGGATTTGTCCTATGACCAATCTGGCGCAGGAGTCGCGGCTTGAGGCGGTCATGATCCTTGCCCGGAGCATCATCTTCGGCAGCTTCGGCCGATATCGAGCAACTCTGCAACGCGGGAACAACAACCGGCACTGTGATGCGACGTTGCGCATGTCCAGTCCGCGCTGTGGAAACGAACCACATGGCTGGGGATGAAACACCGCTGCAAATCATCCGGATGCGCTTGGTCCGCACCCTCGCCACCAGCGCAGGCACGGACAGCAAAAACCCCCGGAAGCGATCTGCTTCCGGGGGTTTTTAAATGGTGCCCAGGAGAGGACTCGAACCTCCACGCCTTGCGGCACACGGACCTGAACCGTGCGCGTCTACCAATTCCGCCACCTGGGCAGGTGGTGTAGGCGGCTGATTAAAGGGAGTGACGGGGGCCGTCAATGGGGGTCGTGAAAGATTTTCGATCATTTTGTGGCGGATACCCGACAACCCGGCAGCAGTCGCAGCTTCTGCCGTCCTGCGTCCCTGCATCACCTTGCCCGAACCCCGTGCCTTGGATAAGGATCGCAGCACGTTCTCGGCACGAAGGAGGCAAAGGCCCATGGCGAAACTGGTCACGATCTTTGGCGGATCGGGCTTTGTCGGCCGGCACGTGGCACGGTTGATGGCCAAGGATGGCTGGCGCGTGCGCGTCGCCGTGCGCCGTCCCGACGAGGCGCTGTTCACCCGCACCTATGGTGTGGTGGGCCAGGTGGCCCCCGTATTGTGCAACATCCGCGACGAAAATTCGGTCCGTGCCGCCCTGGTGGGGGCCGATGTCGCCGTCAACTGCGTCAACATCCTGACGCCGCAGGGCAAGAGCACCTTTCAGGCGGTCTTCGAAACCGGGGCCGAAAACATCGCCCGCCTGTCCGCCGAACTGGGACTTGCCCGCATGGTTCATATTTCCGGGCTTGGGATCGACCCCGGGTCCGACAGCAAGTACATCGCCGCCAAGTCGCGCGGCGAGGCCGCCGTGCTGGCCCATCGCCCGGATGCGGTCGTGCTGCGCCCTTCGGTGATCTTCGGCCCGGACGACAACTTCTACAACCGCCTTGCCGGCATGGCCCGGATGGCGCCAGTCCTGCCCATCGTCGGCAGCCGGACCCGGATGCAGCCGGTCTTTGTCGAGGACGTGGCGCGGGCAGCCGTGATGGGCGCCGACGGCACGGCCGAGCCGGGCATCTACGAACTGGGTGGACCCGACATCCTGACCATGCGGCAGATCGTGAACCAGGTTCTGGAGGCCACGCACCGGCGCAAGGCGGTCATCGGCCTGCCCTTTGGAGTCGCCCGCATCGCGGCGACCGCGCTGGACGTGGTGCAGACGGTCACGGGCGGGCTGTTCACCAACAGCGCCCTGAGCCGCGATCAGCTGGCCCTGCTGCGCAAGGACAACGTCGTCAGTCCCGGCGCCAGGGGTTTTGCCGAACTGGGGATCCAGCCGACGGCGACCACTGCGGTGCTGGACGGCTACCTTGTGCGCTTCCGCCCTTCGGGTCAGTACTCTGCCATGAAGCGGTCGGCCAAGAACCTGCGCGACCGCTGATGGAACCGAACACCATCGTTGCCGCTGTCCTGGGGATTCTCGAGGGCCTGACCGAGTTCATCCCGGTCTCGTCCACGGGTCACATCCTTCTGGCAGGCCACTTCCTGGGGTTTGATTCGCCCGGCCGCTCGTTCGAAGTCCTGATCCAGTTGGGCGCGGTTCTGGCCGTTCTGGGCGTCTACGCGACCCGCATCTGGCAGATCCTGTCGGCGGCTCCGCGCGATCCCGCAGCGCGGCGCTTTGTGGCGGCCGTGCTGCTGGCCTTCCTGCCGGCGGTTGTCATCGGCATGCTGGCACATGGCTTCATCAAGCGGGTGCTGTTCGAGACGCCGATGCTGATCGCCGTCATGCTGATTCTGGGCGGGGTGATCCTGCTGTGGGTGGACCGCCGCGTCACCGCCCCGCGGTATCACCGGGCCGAGGATTTTCCCCTGCCGATGGCGCTCAAGATCGGTTTCATCCAGTGTCTGGCAATGGTTCCGGGCGTATCCCGTTCGGGCGCCACGATCGTGGGCGCGCTGCTGCTGGGGGCCGACAAGCGGTCGGCGGCCGAATTTTCGTTCTTTCTGGCAATGCCCACGATGCTGGGGGCCTTTGCCTACGACCTTTACAAGAACATCGACGTCCTGGATGCGAGTGCCTTGGGGAACATCGCCATCGGCTTTGCCGCCGCCTTCATCAGCGGTGTCGTCGTGGTGCGGTGGCTGCTGGGCTATGTCTCGCAGCATGGGTATGCCCTCTTTGCCTGGTGGAGAATCGGGCTTGGAACCTTGGCCCTGCTGGCTCTGGCGCTTTCTAGGTAATATGTGCTGACCTAATTTGGTATATGCAGGTCCGCTTTCCTGCCGCTCCGGCAGAAAATGTTGCTATTGGGTCAGCATTGCTGACTTTTCATCATGAAGCCCTTGGTTTATGGGGGTTGTGGAAATCCTTTTGAGGAGGTGCGCAGCCATGGCCACGCAGAAGATGCTCAAGTTCGTCACCACCGCTCGCGAAATGCCCGAAAAACGTTCGGCCGACGAACGCAGCGAGGATTTCCACGAGATCTATCGCGAATTCGCCGCCCAGAAGGCGGCCGAGCAAGCGGGCCGGTGCAGCCAGTGCGGCGTGCCCTATTGCCAGAGCCACTGCCCGCTGCACAACAACATCCCCGACTGGCTGCGCCTGACCGCCGAAGGCCGCCTGTACGAAGCCTATCAGGTCAGCCAGGCGACCAGCACCCTTCCCGAGATCTGTGGCCGCATCTGCCCCCAGGACCGGTTGTGCGAAGGCAACTGCGTCATCGAGCAGTCGGGCCATGGCACCGTTACCATCGGCGCGATCGAGAAATACATCAACGACACCGCGTGGGAGGAAGGCTGGGTCAAGCCCGTCAAGCCTGCGCAGGAACGTGCGGAGTCGGTTGGCATCATCGGCGCCGGTCCGGGTGGCCTGTCTGCGGCGGACATGCTGCGCCGGCAGGGCTTCCAGGTCACCGTCTATGACCGCTATGACCGCGCGGGCGGGCTGATGACCTATGGTATTCCCGGGTTCAAGCTGGAAAAGGACGTGGTCATGCGCCGCAACCAGTGGCTGGCCGACAGCGGGGTCGAGTTCGTCCTGAACTGCAACGTGGGCGAGGACATCAGCTTTGACGCCATCCGCGGCAAGCATGACGCGGTGCTGATCGCCACGGGCGTCTACAAGACCCGCGACCTGGACGTGGAACATGCCAGCGCCGGCGGCGTCGTGCGCGCCATCGACTATCTGACGGCGTCCAACAAGGTCGATTTCGGCGACGAGGTTCCCGACTATGAGGACGGAGAGCTGAACGCCAACGGCAAGCGCGTGATCGTCATCGGCGGCGGCGACACCGCCATGGACTGCGTCCGGACGGCCATTCGCCAGGGCGCGCAGTCGGTCAAGTGCCTGTACCGCCGCGATCGCGCCAACATGCCCGGATCACAGCGCGAGGTGCAGAATGCCGAGGAAGAGGGCGTCGAGTTCGTGTGGCTCTCCGGGCCGGGCAAGTTCATTGGCCATGTGACGGGCGACTTTGCCGCCAACCAGGAGGCCGACGTGGACGGTCCCGTCCGGACGGTCACGCAGATCGCCTCGATCAGCATCCAGAAGATGCGCCTGGGGCAGCCCGACGTGACCGGCCGCCAGTCGCCCGAGCTGATCGAAGGCGCCGACTATGACGAACCGGCCGATCTGGTCATCAAGGCCTTGGGCTTCGAGCCCGAGGACCTGCCCAAGCTGTGGGGCGTGGACGGACTGGACGTGACGCGCTGGGGCACGATCAAGGCGAACTTCCAGACGCACCAGACCTCGCTGCCCGGCGTCTTTGCCGTGGGCGACATCGTGCGGGGGGCAAGCCTGGTGGTCTGGGCGATCCGGGACGGGCGCGAGGCGGCCGAATCGATCGCCAACTTCCTGACGGGCGATGCCCGCATCGCCGCCCAATAGGACCGCGCCCATGACGCATGACAGGGCCACCCGACATGCACCGCCCCGCCGCTCGGGATGCGATCAGGCGGTCGCCCGCGGCGACAGCCGCGGACCCGCCGTGCTCGCGCTGCTTGCGTGGGCCACGGCCTGGACCCTTACGGCCCTGCCCGGTCAGGCCGCGACCTTCACGCCTCCGGCGGGATGTGCGCTGCAGATGACAGTCCAGAACCGCGGCTGCACGGTCAGCCAGTATTACCTTTGCGAGGCCGATCCCGAGGGCCATCAGCGCAGCGCGATCTTTGGCATGGACGGGCTGTCCCACCTGTCCACCATTGACGCGGAAACGCGCTGGATCGAAAGCCGGAACCCGCAGGCAGGCCTCAGCGACACGCTGGTCGAAGAGGCCGAAAATCACGCCAGCTTCAGCACCCTGCTGGAAACCGGGCGCGACGACTTCGACTTCTGGACCCTGTCCAGCGATGGCATGCGCCTGCACCACCAGGGTCATGACATCCTGACCGGCGAAACGGTCGAGGTCGATGGCCAGCCGCTGGAACGGACGCGCTTCCAGTTGACCACCCGCAGCGAGAACGGCGAAATCCTGATCGAGCGTCAGGGCCAGCAGTTCATCAGCCGCGAGTTCGGGCGCTTTTTCGGCGGGGTCGAAACCTCGACCGACTGGACGGGCGCGCGGCGCGAGACGAATGACAGCCCCGTGCTGTTCACCTTCCAAGGCGAGGCCGGTTTCGGCGACACCACCCCACAATTCGACTGCGATCAGCTGATGACGCAGATCTTGCAGGAAAGGGCCGCATCATGAGCATGGATTGGCAAACGAAAGAACAGGCCCGCCGCGACTGGATGGCCGAAAACAGCCTGTATCGGCACGAGGATGAGCATTCGTCCTGCGGCGTGGGCTTTGTGGTCGATCTGGACGGCAAGCCCAGCCGCAAGGTCGTGCAGCACGGCATCGATGCGCTGAAGGCGATCTGGCACCGCGGCGCGGTGGATGCCGACGGCAAGACCGGCGACGGCGCAGGCATCCATGTGCAGATCCCCGTGCCCTTCTTTTACGACCAGATCCGCCGCACCGGCCATGAGCCCGACAAGGACAAGCTGATCGCCGTGGGCCAGGTCTTCCTGCCGCGCACGAACTTTGCCGCGCAGGAAGCCTGCCGGACCATCGTGGAATCCGAGGTCCTGCGGATGGGCCACTATATCTATGGCTGGCGCCACGTTCCGGTCAACACCGGCGTCCTGGGCGAAAAGGCCAATGCGACCCGCCCCGAGATCGAGCAGATCCTGATCCGCTGCGACAAGGACATCGACCAGGTCCGCTTCGAGCGCGAGCTTTACATCATCCGCCGCCGCATCGAAAAGGCGGCTGTGGCGGCGCAGGTGCGCGACCTTTATTTCTGTTCGCTGTCCTGCCGCTCGATCATCTACAAGGGCATGATGCTGGCCGAGCAGGTCGCGGAATTCTATCCCGACCTCAAGGACGAGCGGTTCGAGAGCGCATTCGCGATCTATCACCAGCGTTATTCGACCAACACCTTCCCGCAGTGGTGGCTGGCCCAGCCCTT
>VGDE01000072.1 GCA_016869875.1 Alphaproteobacteria bacterium | reverse complement strand
TGCCCCGCCATGAAGGTCGTTGAAGCGGATGTTGACCACCGCCCGTGCCGTCTCGGGGATCACGTTCGACGCGGGATTGCCGCAATCGATCGTGGTGATCTGCAGCCCGGAGGGATCGAAATGCGCGGTTCCCTGATCCAGCGGTTCGGCCGTCAGCTCGGCCAGATAGCGGGTCAGCGCGTGCAGGGGGTTCCTGGCGCGATGAGGATAGGCGGCGTGGCCTTGCACACCACGCGCGCCGATGCGGAAGGTGGCCGAGCCGCGCCGCCCGATCTTCATCATCTCGCCCATGTGGTCGGGATTCGACGGCTCGCCCACCAGGCAGACGTCCATCCGCTCGCCCTGCCGGTCCATCCAGTCCAAAATCGCGGTGGTGCCGTCCCGGGACGGCCCCTCCTCGTCCCCGGTGATGGTCAGGATCACCGCGCCATCGGGCGGCGTGTCCCGCACGAAGTCGATGGCGGCCGCCACGAAGGCCGCCACGCCCGACTTCATGTCGGTGGCGCCCCGCCCCCAGATGGTGCCGTCCGCGACATGGCCGGAAAACGGCGGATGCGTCCAGGACCCCAGATCCCCCGGCGGCACCACATCGGTGTGCCCGTTGAAGCCAAAGGTCCGCGCCCCCTTGGCGCCCCAACGTGCAAAAAGGTTCGGCGTGCCGTTCCGGTCAACGCGATGCACCTCGAAGCCTGCCTGCGCCAGCATATCGCCCAGCAGAACCAGTGCGCCGCCGTCCTCGGGTGTGACCGAGGGGCATTGGATCAGGCGGGATGTCAGGTCGGCGGCGTCGGTCATTCACAGGCTCCAGAGTTCGGCGGCACGGCGGACCAGGTTCAGCCCCGTCAGGATCAGCAGCACCAGCGTCCAGCGCCGAAACTGCCCCACATCCAGCCGGTCCTGCAAGGCAAAGCCCGATTTCATCCCCATAAGCGCGGGCAGGCACAGCATCAGCGACAGCGGCAGCGTCTGCACGTTCAGCAGGCCCGACACCAGATGCGCCGCAGTCAGGACCACCGCCCCGATCAGGAACACCACGCCCTGCACCCGCACCTGTTCACGCTTGTCGATGCCGATCGACAGCAGATAGACGATCAGCGGCGGTCCCCAGATGCCCGAAATGCCGCCATACAGCCCGCCGATCACCCCGGAAATTCCCTCGGCCCGGCGACGGTGGCGCAGGTTCAGGACCAGGGGCCGCCCGGACAGCTGCCAGATGGCAAAGGCAGTGATAGGGAGGCCCAGCAGCCCGTACATGATCCATTGCGGGATCAGCGCCGCAAACCCGGCCGAGACGCAGATAAAGATCGCGACCATCGCGATATGCAGCCGGAACTTGCGGATCGATCCGACTGCGGCGCCCCGTCCTTCGCGAAAGGCCTGCTGGACGTTGGTGATCAGCGTCGGCAGGATCATCGCGGGCAGCGCAACAGTTGCCGGCATGATCGAGCCAAAGGCCGACATCATGATCATCGGCATGGCAAAGCCCAGCGCGCCCTTTACGAAGCCCGCAAAGGCGGTGATCCCGAAGGCCGCCACGATCTGCCAAGGCTCCAATCCGAACATGGCGGCACGCTATCTGCCATGGGGGAAAAGGAAAAGGCCGCTTCTGCGGTGCCTTGATCCAGACCTTCCACAAAATCACCTCTGCGACATATTAGATCGTAAGGTGTCACCATGACGCAAAATTGTTGCGCTGCACCTGCGAAGCAGCTACCCATGCTGCAACGCCGCAAAAGGAGGAATCGATGAAAGACATGCAGCACCGGACCGAAACCGTCCTGTCCGAACTCGACGACCTGCTGGGCCGGGCGACGACCGCGCTCCGCGAGCGTGTATCGGTCGAAGGCCGCATCGATTCCGCCGCGCTGGAGGTGCATCAGCACGCGGCTCATGCCCTGTCCTGGCTGGCCACCTATGTCGAGGCGCTGCGGCAGCTTCATGGATGGTCGGCGCGTGTTCAGGGCCACATGGAGGCGCTGATCGCCCAGATCGGAGTCGGCGAATACCTGACCCAGATCGCGGGCGGCATCCCGATGAGCCAGACGGAATTCGCCCGCCTGTCCGACATTGGCATCGACTGGCAACCTTCGGACGAGGCGCGGGCCCTGATGGCCGGCAACACAGCCGAGGCACGGGCCGAACTGACCGCGCTGATCACCGACAGCAAGGGGGCCGCGACCTTTGGCGCCTCGGGCCTGGACGAGGATCTTGAAATGATCCGCGACCAGTTCCGCCGCTGGACCGACGACAAGGTCGTTCCCCAAGCCCACGGCTGGCACCTGGAAGACCAGCTGATCCCGATGGAGATCATCGAGGAGCTTGCGGAACTGGGCGTCTTCGGCCTGACCATCCCCGAGGAGTTCGGCGGCCTCGGCATGTCCAAGGCCGCGATGGTCGTCGTGTCCGAGGAACTGTCGCGCGGCTATATCGGCGTGGGCTCGCTTGGCACCCGCAGCGAGATCGCGGCCGAACTGATCATCTGCGGCGGCACGGAGGACCAGAAGGCCCGGTGGCTGCCGAAACTGGCCAGCGGAGAGATCCTGCCCACCGCCGTCTTCACGGAGCCGAACACCGGCAGCGATCTGGGCAGCCTGCGCACCCGCGCCCTGCGCGACGGCGATGACTGGGTGGTGACCGGAAACAAGACCTGGATCACCCATGCCGCGCGTACTCATATCATGACGCTGCTGGCGCGCACCGACCCCGACACGACCGACTATCGCGGCTTGTCGATGTTCATTGCCGAAAAGACGCCCGGTACCGACCAGGACCCCTTCCCCACCCCCGGCATGACCGGAGGCGAGATTGAGGTCCTGGGCTATCGCGGCATGAAGGAATACGAGCTTGGCTTTGACGGGTTCCGCGTGGCGGGGGCCAATCTGCTGGGCGGCCAGACGGGCCAGGGCTTCAAGCAATTGATGCAGACATTCGAATCAGCCCGCATCCAGACGGCGGCGCGCGCCATCGGCGTGGCCCAGAACGCGCTTGAACTGGGCCTGCAATACGCCTTGGACCGCAAGCAGTTCGGCAAGCCGCTGGTGGCGTTTCCCCGTGTTGCTGACAAATTGGCGATGATGGCTGTCGAAATCATGATCGCGCGACAGCTGACTTATTTCAGCGCGTGGGAAAAAGATCACGGTCACCGCTGCGACCTGGAGGCCGGAATGGCCAAACTGCTGGGTGCCCGCGTCGCCTGGTCCAGTGCAGACAATGCCCTGCAAATTCATGGAGGCAACGGTTTTGCGCTGGAATATCAGATCAGCCGCGTGCTGTGCGACGCCCGGATCCTCAACATCTTCGAAGGCGCGGCGGAAATTCAGGCGCAAGTCATTGCCCGCCGTCTTCTAGGATAAGTTGCAACAGGCTGGATCGGCGGGAAAAATAAGGTTATTTCACGCCAGTTTCGCATTCCTGCCAGGAGCCTGCCATGCCCTTTCCCTTTTCGCCCGCCGTGGCCGCAGCTGCCGCCGCCACCCTGATGCTTGCCGCCTGCAACTCCGAGCCTGCGGGCGATCCAATGGGCGGCATCCCGGCCAATGACTATGTGCTGGTGGGGATCGGCAACGGCACCGTGCCCCTGCGCAACATCACCCTGACCACGCGTCCCGAAGGCATTTCGGGCCGCGGCCCCTGCAACGGCTATGCCGCGCGCAACACCGTGCCCCTGCCTGCCGTGGCCTTTGAGCCGCTGCAGACCACCGGCGTGACCGAATGCAAGGACATCGCCGTCGAGCAGCGCTTCTTCCAGGCGCTGCAGCAGGCCACCGAGATGGAGTATTACGGCGGCGTCCTGCGCATCAAGGGCCCGACCTGGCTGATTTTTGAAAGCGGACGTCCGGCCGATCAGGCAACCGACGCCTTGTCCGCCGCGCGCGGCAACCAGTAGGACGGGACGGCACAGATCCTTGATGCCTTCCCATGCAGGGGCCGTGAGACGCGGCCCCTTTCGCTAATCCTTCAGCAAGCGCCGCACCAGGCGCGACCGGGCGCCGGGCAGATTGCGGCCCACCAGTTCCGTCGCCAGGCGGTTTTCCAGAAAATGACCGGTGATCGACAACCCTTCGGCCAAACCCTGGCCGCGGTTGTCGCCCGCACCACCCATCAGCGCAGGCAGGGGCAGCAGCCTGTCGGCCCATTCACCGGCACCTTCGCGACTGACGGCGCGGCCGGACCGGGGGCTGACATAGGCCAGCCCCTCTCGCGCGCCCGTGACGGCGCAGACGCTCAGGTCCAGTCCAAATCCCATTTCGTCCAGCAGCAGCATTTCCCATTCCAGATAGGCACCCGCCCAATCGCCGCCTCCTTCGATCAGGTCAAGCAGCGCCTCGGTTCGGGCAACCAGCGGGGGGTGGGGGTCACGTTCGGGCAGCGCGAACAACAGCAGCGCGCAGATGGCATTCAGCGCCGCCAGGGCCGTCGGCTCCGCCATGAGGCCCGAGCGCAGGCGCAAGGGTTCGACCGTGAAGGTTCCCAGTTGATCGGCCTGCCGCGCCCGCCAACGCAGGGCCAGCCGCGCGCCGGGCTGCAGCATCGCCGCCCGCCGCTGCGAGGCGCCACCGGGCACGACACCGGCATGACGCCCATGTTCCAGCGTCAGCACCTCGATGATGACCGCCGTTTCGCCATGGGCGCGGCGGCCGATCACCGTGCCTTCTGCCTGCCATTCCATCGCCGCCTCCGCATCTTCTGGCCGCAGCTTGCGTCATTGGCAGGCGCAGGGCCAGATCATTGCATCCGGCGGGCCGCCAACTCCTGCCGGTCGCGGCGGCGCTGACCGGCCTGCCGCACCAGCGTGATGGAATAGATCACCAGCGCACCCCAGATCATCGGAAAGGCGATCAGCCGCGCACCGTCGAACGGCTCTCCGAACAGGACAACGGCGCAAAGGAAGATCATGGTGGGCGCGATGTATTGCAGGATGCCGATGGTCGACAGGCGGATCAGCTTGGCACCATTCGCATAGAACAGCAGCGGAATGGCCGTGATCGGCCCGCAACCCAGAAGCAGCAGCCTGTCGGTCATGTCGCCGCCCAGGAAATGGGACTGCCCCTGCACGGCCTGCCAGATCAGGAATACGACCGCCAGCGGGGCCAGCAGCAGCACCTCCAGCGTGAAACCCTGGTTGGGGCCCAGAGGCAGGCTCTTCTTGCAATAGGCATATACCCCCCAGCTGAGAGTCAGGCCGATCGCGACCAGCGGCAGGCTGCCGGCCTGAACCGTCAGGATCACGACCGCCGACGCGGCCAGGACGATGGCCGCGAACTGGCCCCGCGACAAACGCTCCTTCAGCAAGGTGGCGCCCAGAAAGACGCTGAACAGCGGGTTGATGTAGTATCCCAGCGCTGCGTCCAGGGCATGATCGTTGGCAATGGCCCAGACATAGATCAGCCAGTTGACCGAGATCAGCATTGCCGTCAGCGCAGCCATTCCCAGCAGGCGCGGCTGTCGCAAGGCGTCGCGCACCTCGGCCGCCCGTCCCTGCCACAGCAGCACCGCCGCCGCGATGGGCAGCGACCACAGCACGCGATGCGCGATGACCTCGGTCGGCGGGATATGGGACAGCGCCTTCATGTAGATCGGCAGGAACCCCCACAGCCCATAGGCTGCGATGGCATAGATCAATCCGCGAGGAGAATCAGTCTGAGGGGCGGGTGTGCTCATGGCACTTGCATATTCTGCAGCCGGTTGTCGCGCCAGTGCTCAGAAGAGGCCGTCCTGATCCAGCAGCGTGGTGCCGTCGCGGCTCTCGATCTCGATCACCCACAGGTCAGGGTCGCGGGCGCGCTGGCGGGCGATGGCGGCATCGACCTCGCGCTCGGATCCGTTCTCGACGGCGACCCAGGGGCGCGTGTCGGTGTCGAAATCCCATTCCCGCATCCAGAGCTGCGCCGTGCTGTCCAGTCGCGCGCATTTCACCGCGACCGCACCGGCCGTGTCGTCACCCCGGCCCGTGACATAGGCCGGGATGTTGGCCAGCCCCAGCCGCGCCAGATAGGCCGCAACCCAAAGGGATGCCGCCAGCCTTGCTTCAGCCATCGCCGTCCTTGAAGTTCAGGCCCATCTCGTCATAACGCTCGGCCTCGTTCAGCCAGTTCTCGCGGACGCGGACCTGCAGGAACAGGTGCACGCGGCGGCCCATGAACTCCTCCAGTTCGACGCGGGCAGCCTGGCCCACGGCCTTGATCGTCTCGCCGCCCTTGCCCAGCACGATGCCCTTGTGGCCCTGACGGGCAACATACACGACCTGCTCGACCCGAGCGCTGCCGTCGGTCTTTTCTTCCCAGGCCTCGGTTTCCACCGTCAGCTGATAGGGAATTTCCTCATGCAGGCGCAGGGTCAGCTTTTCGCGCGTGATCTCGGCCGCGATCATGCGCATGGGCAGGTCCGCAATCTGATCTTCGGGATAAAGCCATGGCCCTTCCGGCAGGCTCTCGGCCAGCCAGCCCCTGAGATCGTCGCAGCCATAGCCCTTTTCCGCCGAGATCATGAAGGTCTGGGCAAAGGGATAGGCGTCGTTCATCTTCCGGGACAGGGCCAGCAGCACCTCGGCCTTGACGCGGTCGATCTTGTTGATGACCAGCGCCACGGGCGTGCCCTGCCCCAGATCCTTCAACTGGTCAAGGATCGCCTGCGTGCCGTCGGTCAGGCCGCGATGCGCCTCGATCAGCAGCAGCACCAGGTCGGCGTCCGACGCGCCGCCCCAGGCCGCCGCCACCATGCTGCGGTCCAGGCGGCGGCGCGGGCGAAAGATGCCGGGCGTGTCCACAAAGACGATCTGGCTGGCCTCGTGCATCGCGATCCCGCGGATGCGTGCGCGCGTCGTCTGCACCTTGTGCGTCACGATCGACACCTTGGCGCCCACCATCTGGTTCAACAGCGTCGACTTGCCGGCGTTCGGCTCTCCGATCAGGGCGACAAAGCCCGCACGGGTCGGGGTTTCGGTGTCCTCGGTCATGTTTGTCCTTCCAGCCGGTCCAGCAGGGCTTGCGCGGCGGCCTGTTCGATGCTGCGCTTGGTGCCCGTGCCACGGGCCTGCGCGTGGCGGCCGTCTTCCAGCCGCACGGTGATCAGAAAGACCGGCGCGTGGTCGGGGCCGCTGCGCTCGGTCTGCTCATAGGCGGGAGGCGGCATGCCCTGGGCCTGCGCCCATTCCTGCAGCGCCGTCTTGGCGTCGCGGCTGTCATGCTCGACCCGCGCCAGACGCGGCGCCCAATGGCGCAGCACGACCCGGCGCGCCGCATCAAAGCCCGCATCCAGATAGACGGCCGCCAGAACGGCCTCCATTGCGTCGGCCAGCAGCGCCTCCTTGCGGCGACCGCCCGACAGCATCTCGGACCGGCCCAGCTTCAGCACGTCGCCCAGGCCCAGTTCCCGGGCGATCGCGGCACAGGTTTCACCCCGCACCAGCGCGTTGTAGCGCGGCGCCAGTTGTCCCTCGCTGGCGGCCATGTCGGCGTTGAACAGGGCTTCGGCCATGACCAGGCCCAGTACCCGGTCGCCCAAGAACTCCAGCCGCTGGTTGTCGGGGCGCGTGGCCGAGGCGATCGAGCCGTGGGTCAGCGCGCGCACCAGCAGTTCGGGGCGCGCGAAGTCATGCCCCAACCGAGCCATGAAGGCACGGATGTCGGCCGAGGGCGTCACTCCACCGCCTTGAAGAAGCGATCGGACCGCCAGGTCCAGAAATACAGCAGCGACCGCCCGGCAGACGAGAACATGATGCGGTCGGCGCGCCCGATCAGGTATTCCGCAGGCACGAAACCCAAGCCCCCGATCTCGGCGGGAAAGCGCGAGTCCTCGGAGTTGTCGCGGTTGTCGCCCATGAAGAAATACTGGCCCTCGGGGACGGTGAAGGTCGGCGTGTCGTCGGCGACCCAGCCATCAAGGATGTTCAGCACGTCATGGCTGCGCCCGCCCGGCAAGGTTTCGGTGAGGCGCTGCTTGATGCAGTCGCCGCCCTGCGGGACCGGGTCGTTCACGCAGCGCGGAATCAGGCCCTGCGGACCCTGCTGGTCCTTGGTCTCGATGAACTCGCCCGCCGGGGTCACGGGAACCTCTTCGCCGTTCAGCCACAGCCGGCCGCCGCGCATCTGCACCGTGTCGCCCGGCAGGCCGATCACGCGCTTGATGAAATCGACGTCGCGGGTCGGGTGACGGAACACCGCCACGTCGCCCCGCTCGGGCGCGCGATCAAGTATCCGGCCCGAGATCGGGCAGAGCGAGAACGGGCAGGAATGGGCGGAATAGCCATAGGCCATCTTGTTGACGAACAGGAAGTCGCCGATCAGCAGCGTGTCCTTCATGCTGCCCGACGGAATCCAGAAGGGCTGGAAGAACAGCGTGCGGAAGATGCCTGCGATCACCAGCGCCCAGAAGACGGTCTTGATCGTTTCCCAGATGCCGTCCTTTTTCTGGACCGAGCTTTCCGCCATGATGCCTGTCTTCCTTCGTCGCTGCGCCTGCGGCCTGCCCGCACGGCGCGTTCATGGTCCCCGGCAGGGGGCAAAGTCAAGCTTTGGGCAGGTTCGCCCGCGCCTCGATGACCACGAAAGCCTGCGCCCAGGGATGGTCGTCGGTCAGCGTCACATGCACGACCGCGTGATGGCCTGCGGGCGTCATGGCCACCAGCCGGTCCGCCGCCCAACCCGTCAGGGCCATGACCGGCTGCCCGGACGGCAGGTTCGTGACCGCCATGTCGCGCCAGCTGATGCCCATCGCAAACCCGGTTCCAAGCGCCTTGGAACAGGCCTCCTTGGCGGCCCAGCGTTTGGCCAGCGTGCCCGCCTCGTCCGCGCGGCGGGCGGCGCGGGCCAGTTCCGGTTCCGTGAAGACGCGGTGGCGAAAGCGGTCGCCAAAGCGGTCCAGCGTGCCCTGGATACGCTCGATGTTCGCAAGATCGGTGCCGATGCCAAGGATCATGGTCTGGGAAATGTCCGGGTTCTTAGGGGATATGTGCAACGAAAACGATCAGGCGCGGGCCGCGTCCATGCGGCGACGCATCTCGCGGATGGCGCTGTCGAGGCCAGTGAACACGGACTCCGCGATCAGGAAATGCCCGATGTTCAGTTCGGCCAGTTGCGGAAGGGCGGCGACGGGACCGACCGTGTCAAAGGTCAGCCCGTGTCCCGCATGAACCTCAAGGCCCAGGTCATGGGCCAGCGCGGCCCCTTCACGCAGGGCGTCCAGTTCGGCGTCGCGTTCGGCATGACGGCCTTCGGTGTCCAGGTCGCAATAGGCGCCCGTGTGCAGTTCGACCACCGCCGCACCGATCCGGGCGGCCGCGCGGATCTGCGCAGGCTCGTGCCCGATGAAGAGCGACACGCGGCAACCCGCATCCCGGAGCGGGGCAATGAAGCCCGCCAGCATGTCGTCGTTGCCTGCCACGTCCAGGCCGCCCTCGGTCGTGCGTTCCTCGCGCTTTTCGGGAACGATGCAGACGGCATGGGGACGATGCCGCAAGGCGATGGCCTGCATCTCGGGCGTCGCCGCCATTTCAAGGTTCAGCGGCAGCGTCAGATGCGCCATCAGCGCGTCGATATCGCCATCGCTGATATGGCGCCGGTCCTCGCGCAGATGCGCGGTGATGCCGTCGGCGCCGGCCTCCTCGGCCATGCGCGCGGCACGCAGGGGGTCGGGCCAGGGGCTGCCCCGGGCGTTCCGGATAGTGGCCACGTGGTCGATGTTGACGCCAAGGCGCAGCATGAGGTCCTCCGCTGAAATCGACGGCAGTTTAACGGGGTGCCGGCGCAGGCGCCAGTTCGGTTGCGGCCGTCCACCAGCCGCTGCGGGAAAGCGCCGCAGCCGCCGCCCGTGCGGCGGCCGGGGTTGCAAAGATCCCGAAGCAGGTGGCCCCCGATCCGGACATGCGGGCGAACCCTGCGCCGCTGTGGCGCAACGCCTCCAGAACGGCGGCGATGATGGGTGCCGTCGCGATGGCAGGCTCTTCCAGATCATTGCGGGTTTCGGCCAGCCACCGCATCAGGGCACCGGCATCTGCAAAGGCCGGGATCGGCGGCAGGGGCGGGTTGTCGCGCCGTTGCAAGCCTGCGAAGACGGCCGGGGTGGCAACCGCAACCCGGGGATTGGCCAGAACCAGGTGCAGGGGTGGCAAGGGCGGCAGCGGCGTCACCACCTCGCCCACGCCCTGCATCCGGGCGGGAACCGAGGCAAGGCAAACCGGCACATCCGCCCCCAGCCGTTCGGGCCGATCCGGCAGCGGATGACCTTGGCGCGCAAAGGCACGCAGCACCGCGGCCGCGTCCGCCGAGCCGCCGCCGATGCCCGAGGCCACGGGCAGGGCCTTGTGCAGCCGGATCGAAGCCTGCCCGCCGGACAGGCGCGCCGCGCGCAGACACAGGTTGTCCGCATCCGCGGCAAGATCGTTTGCAAAGGGCCCCGTGACCGACAGCGACAAGGGACCGGGCATCAGGTCGATCCGGTCACCCACTGCGGCAAAGCAGACCAGCGAATCCAGCAGATGATAGCCGTCGTCCCGCCGCCCGGTCACATGCAGCGCCAGGTTCAGCTTGGCGGGCGCCGCCTCGCTCAGCACGACTGGTTGGAGGGTCATTCGGCCGCGTCAGCTTCGGTCGTCTGCCCGCGGGGCGCGTCGTCTCCATCCGCCCCCTCGTCGGCCAGCACGGCCTCCAGACCTCGGTCCAGCTTGGCGCGGATCCGTTCGGGATCGACCTCGCCCGAGGCACCGGGGTCCAGCGACAGCGCGCGACGCCACTGGATCTGCGCCTCGCGCTGGCGGCCCACCATCCAGTAGATGTCGCCCAGATGGTCGTTGACCAGCGGGTCCGACGCCATGGTGGCGATGGACCGTTCCATCGGGGCAACGGCCTCCTGATACCGGCCAAGCCGGAAATAGGCCCAGGCCAGCGAATCAAGGATATAACCATCGTCCGGCGACAGTTCGACCGCGCGCTTGATCATCTCAAGCGCCCGGTCCAGGTTCTCGTTCCGGTCGATCCAGGAATAGCCCAGATAGTTCAGGAGGCTTGCCTGATCGGGGCGGATCTCCAGCGCGGCCAGAAAATCGGTCTCGGCCCGTTCGAAATCGCCCGCACGTTCCAACGCGATGCCGCGGGCGTAAAGCGGGAACCAACGCGCTTCGCCGGATGCCTCCTCCAGCAGCGCCAGCGCCTTGTCATAGCTGGGGATCGAGGCCTGGTACTTTTCCTGCTGGCGCAGCACATCGCCCAAGGCGATCCAGGATTGCGGCAGTTGCGGATAGGCCGCGGTCAGGGCCAGCGCGGCCTTTTCAGCCTCTTCCTTGCGGTCAGCCCGCGACAAGGCGTCGATGCGCGACAGTTCCGCCTGGGGGCGCATCTCGCCCATGCGGCGGACGGCCTCGAATTCGGCCTCGGCCAAGTCGAATTGCTGGCGATCCTGCAGAAGCTGCGCCACCATCAGCCGCGCCTCGGCATTCTCGGGCGAGATCCATGTGGCCAGGCGCGCATGGATCAGCGACAGCGGCTCGGGGTCGGGACTGGTGGCCAGCGCGGCGGCAAAGGACAGCAGCAGATGGGCAATCCCGTCCGCCGGCCCGCCGATCACCTCGAAGGGCACCGGCTGACCGTCCTGCAACCGCTGGCGCAGCGCCACAAGCTGGGGTTCCGCCTCGATCCCCTCGACCGACTCCAGCAGCGCCAGCGCCTCGTCGCGCCGCTCGAGCTGCGCCAGGATCTGCACCCGCGAGATCAGGCCCAGAAGGTGGCCTGCGGCCTCGGATTGCAGCATCAGGCCGTCCGCCGCCTCGTAGTCGCCGACAAGGGCGCGGGCCAGCGCCAGGTGATAGTTCACGATCGGAGCCAGGTTCTGGTTCACCGCCATCGCCTCGAAGGCCGCCAGAGCGTCCGAGGCGCGACCGGCCCCCAGCAGCGCCCAGGCCTGGATGGTGCCGTCCAGCAGATCCTCGTGCAACGGCAGGTCGGTGCTGCGGTCGGTGTCCAGCAGCGCCAGCAGGCCGTCCCAGTCCGCCGCCCGGATCAGCTGTGCGCGACGCATCAGGCCGGCCAGTTCGGTGCCTGCATCGTTCAGGATCATCCGTTCGGCCATGGTCACCGCCCGCTCGACCTCACCGGCCGAGGCCAGGGCGACAAGCGCACTGTCCTGCAGATAGACATCCTGCGGGTCCTGGGCCGAAGCCTGGACGAAGTATTGCGCGGCCGCGCGAAAGTCGTTTTCGACCGTGGCCATGCGCGCCGCCAGATAGGGTCCCGCCAAACCCCGCGTCAGGGGCGCAGGCTGGCTGTCCTGAACCTGAGCATTCTCTGGCCGCACATCGGCAGGTTGCCCGTCCTCGGCCTGCGCCTCCGCGGGTTGCGGTCGGGGGTCGGGCCGATCCTCGACCTGCCCCCAGGAAGGAAGCGCGGTGCTGCCGATCAGGGCAGCAACAAGGGCCAGTCGCGCAAGGGCCGGGCGGGTCAGGGTCAGGGTCACGGCAGGCATCCCGGAAATCACGATTGCGTTTTGCGCAGCCTAACGGCGCGACAAGGGCGTCGCAACGTCCCTGCCCGTTCCTGCCATCACATATTCGGGTAGTTTGGTCCGTCTCCGCCCTGGGGTGTTGTCCAGACGATGTTCTGGGAGGGGTCCTTGATGTCGCAGGTCTTGCAGTGGACGCAGTTCTGGAAGTTGATCACGAAGCGGGGGCCGTTCGTGTCCTCGACCACCTCGTAGACGCCGGCCGGGCAATAGCGCTGCGCGGGTTCGGCATATTCGGGCAGGTTCACCGCGATGGGGACCGAAGGGTCGCGCAGCTTCAGGTGGCAGGGCTGGTGCTCTTCGTGGTTGGTGAAGGAAAAGGCCACGTTCGTCAGCCGGTCGAAGGACAGCTTGCCGTCGGGCTTGGGATAGTCGATGGGCGTGAAGTCGGCGGCCTTGCCGGTGGCCTGGGCGTCGGTCTTGCCGTGGCTCCAGCGGCCCAGCGGGTTCAGGCCGGTCATGTTGGCCACCCACATGTCAAAGCCGCCCAGCACCATGCTGCCCGTCAGGCCCAGCCGGGACCACATCGGCTTGACGTTCCGCACGCGCTTGAGGTCCTTGCCGATCTCGCCCTTGCGCACGGCGGTGTCGTAGTCGGTCAGCCGGTCGCCTTCGCGCCCCGCATGAATGGCCGCGGCCGCGGCCTCGGCGGCGGCGATGCCCGACAGCATGGCGTTGTGGTTGCCCTTGATGCGCGGCAGGTTGACCATGCCCGCCGAACAGCCCAAAAGCACGCCGCCCTCGAAGGACAGCTGCGGCATCGAGTTCAGGCCGCCCTCGCTGATCGCGCGCGCCCCATAGGAGATGCGCTTGCCGCCCTCCAGCAGCTCGGCCACCATCGGGTGGTGCTTGAAGCGCTGGAATTCCATGTAGGGATACAGGTAGGGGTTGGCGTAGTTCAGGTGGACCACGAAGCCCACCAGCACCTGGTTGTTCTCGAAGTGGTAGATGAAGCTGCCGCCGCCGGCGTTCTTGCCCAGGGGCCAGCCCATCGTGTGCACCACGCGGCCCTTCCTGAACTTCTCGGGCTGGACCTCCCAGATCTCCTTCATGCCCAGACCGAACTTCTGCGCATCGGCCCCGGCCGTCAGGTCCAGCCGCTCGTTGATCTGCTTGGCCAGGCTGCCGCGCACGCCCTCGGCGATGAAGACGTACTTGCCGTGCAGCTCCATCCCCGGCTCGTAGCCCTCGCCAAGGCTGCCGTCGGGGTTCTTTCCGAACTCGCCCGCGACCACGCCCTTGACGCGGTCGCCCTCCCAGACCACCTCGCTGGCGGCCATGCCGGGAAAGATCTCGACTCCCAGGGCCTCGGCCTGTTCGGCCATCCAGCGGCAGACATTGCCCAGGCTGACGATGTAGTTGCCGTGGTTGGACATCAGGGGCGGCATCGGCCAGTTCGGCACCCGCACCTGTCCCGATTCGCCCAGAACATAGAAGTTGTCGTCCGTCACCTCGGTGGTCAGGGGCGCGCCGCGCTCCTTCCAGTCGGGGATGAGCCGCGTCAGCCCCACCGGGTCCAGCACCGCCCCCGACAGGATGTGGGCGCCCACCTCGGAGCCCTTCTCCAGAACAACGACGGACAGTTCGGGATCGACCTGCTTCAGCCGGATCGCCGCCGACAGGCCCGCAGGACCCGCCCCCACGATCACCACATCGTATTCCATCGATTCGCGAATGGTCCCCGAAGCGTCCGTCAT
>VGDE01000071.1 GCA_016869875.1 Alphaproteobacteria bacterium | reverse complement strand
GCAGGGGTGGTCCATGTCTCGGACACGCTGTTCTGCGTCATCTGGATCATCAACGGGTTGGCGACATAGATGTTCACGCCGTTGAAAGTGTTGGCCTCGAACTGCAGGTTCCGCATGTTGTTGTAGTTCAGGTCCGCGATGGAGGTGTCCACCCGGTCGATCCGGTCGACATTGCCGAACAACGCCTTGAAGACGTTCCCGACGACGTTCAGGCCCTGGATGAAGTGACCGCTGCCATAGGGCTTGACCGTGATCCAGGTGAACCAGGCGGCAGTGTTCGAGCACAGGAAGGTGTTGCCCGTCAGCGTCAGGCCGCCAAAGCTGAACTCGGACCCCGAAAAGTTCGGAAAGGCGCTGTGTTCGTTCGTCCACTCGATCGACGCGTTGTCGATATAGTTTCCGCTGACCGTCGTCTGCACGTTCGCCTGCGTCAGGACCAGACCGGCATAGCGCAGCCCCTGCCCCGAGCCGTCACCCTGAAACCAGTGGTTGCCCGAGATGATGTGACCGCCACCATTCGCCACCATGAAATGGGCGAACCGGACAAAGCGGTTGTTGCGGATCTTGACGTCATTCGCGTTGACATTGATCGCGATGGTCGTGCGCTGCTGGGCGGGCAGATCCATGTCGTTGGACAGGAACTGGCAGTGATCCACCAGAAGGTCCTGGCACCCACGGCCGATCGAGGTGATGCCACGGTTTCTTGGACGCGTGAAATAGCAGTCCCGCAGCTGGATCATCTCGCCCTTGGGAGGCAGCATGATCCCGCTGGCGATGCCTTCGCAGGCAAAATCCACATCCACGAAGTTCAGGCGGTCCAGCTGGCGCATGCCGGAAAAGTCGAACAGATAGCGAAAACGCTCGAAGCTGTAGGTGCGCGTCGCGGCACCGCCGAACAGGGGCTGGGACAGGGTCAGCGTCCGGGTGGCGACGTTCTTGCCGCTGACATACACCTCGCGCCCCACGCCTGTGCCGCTGACCAGGCTGCCGACTTCGATCTGCGAGACATTGGCCACGTTGGTCAGGACAAGCGGATTGCCGGGGTTATAGGTGGCGGCACTGGTCCAGCGGCCATTTTCCCAGGCCGGGCCCGGCCGGGCCTGCACGCTGCCGTTGCGAACCAGCCGCCGGTTCGAGAATGCGTCCAGGTTCGGGGCGATCTGGTTCAGCACCAGCGGCTCGTCCAGGTCGACGCGCCGCCCGCGCAGGTCCAGCGACACGTGATCGGTATAGCCCAGCAGCGCCTGCAGCGCCTTTTTCATCCCCATCGTCTCGTCATCGAAGGCGTCGGCATAGGTCGGGAAATCGAAGTTCTGCAGGAATGCAATCCGTGTCGCATCCGGCGTGCTGATCCGCCCCTTGAAGCGGATGGGACTGTTGATCGACAAATCTCCCGAGATGAAGAAGTGGCCTTCCGGCACCACGATCCCGCCGCCATTGCTGGCGCGGTCGGCGGCCAGAAAGGCCGCGCGATCATTGGTAACGCCGTCGCCGACGGCGCCGAAATCCCGCACATCCACCCAGTCCAGCAGCGATGGGACAAAGGCCGCCGTGATGTCCTCGACGCGGATGGATTCGATCCGGAACGCCCCGCCGTTCGCACCGACCAGATCCAGTCCGAAATGGCCATAAACGGGCTGCATGCCCCAGGCCATGTTCACCCCCCGGCGCGTTCCGACGCCGACGATCGCGCTGACCTCGATCACCTCGCCATAGTTGCGCATTGCCGTCATGGTGCCGGTGTCCGTTACGGTTGCCACGCGGTTGCGCGATCCGTCGCCCGCCCAGGCCGCGATCCTTGCACTGGCCAGTGCGCCCGCGACGGCCTTGACCCGGGCCGAGATGCGCAGATAGACGCCCGGGATCATCGGGGTCTCGCCCATGAAACGGATGCTGGTGGTGGTCTGCTGCTTGACGATCTCCAGGCAGGGGCCGAAATCCTGATCGGCCGCCACCAGAGAGGCGTTATCGGCCATGTCCCAGGTCGGGCTGCCCGAGGTCCCGTCGGTCCGGGACCAGACACGCAGCCCCGCCCGAAAGGCGGGGGGCATCAGCAAAAGCCCGTTGGTGATGGCAATGTTCATCGGCTATCCCTCCGTAACGGCATGGTGGCCAGCGCAACGGCACCGGCGTCCTGCCTGAAGAGATAGTTGATGAAAGGTTAACGGCCCCTGAACAGGGCGTGCGCCGCAACAGCCTGCGGCGCAACGGGCTTTCGCAGCCCCTCGGCCTGTCGCCTGTTGATCAGGCCCTTGCGGCCAGCTGTCCCGCCAACGCTTCCTCGATCAGCTTGCGCGTTTCGTGGATGCCGTAAAGGGCGACAAAGCCGCCAAAGCGCGGCCCCTGATCTGCACCCAGAAGCACCTGATAAAGCGCGCTGAACCAGTCGCGCAACGGCTCGAACCCATGTTCCTTGCCAACGGCAAAGACCATCGACTGCAGCGCTTCGGCATCGGCGGCCTGATCCCAGGCGGCCAGACGAGTGGCCAGGTCCTCGAGCGCACGACGTTCGGTGTCCGTGGGGGCGCGGAACTGCCGGGCGGGCGCCACGAAATCGTCGAAATACCGCAGCGCAAAGCCTGCCGCCGCATCAAGGCCGGGATGCGTCTCCGGGCTGGCCTCCGGCGCATAACGCCGGATGAAGCCCCAAAGTCCGTCCTTGCCCGAGGCCCCGGCCACCGAGGCCAGGTTCAGCAGCATCTGGAACGGCACCACCATATCGGAAGCCGGCACATTGCCGCCGTGAATGTGCCAGACCGGATTGGCCAGCTGCTGCTCAGGGGTCTGATCAGGATACGCCCGCAGTTGCTGGTGGTACTCGTCCACCGCCTTGGGGATGACGTCGAAATACATCCGCTTGGCCGTCTTGGGCTTCTGGTACATGAAATAGGACAGGCTCTCGGTGGCCGCATAGGTCAGCCACTCGTCGATCGACAGCCCATTGCCCTTGGACTTGCTGATCTTCTGCCCGTTCTGGTCCAGGAACAGTTCATAGGTGAAGTGCTCGGGCGCACGACCGCCCAGGATCCTGCAGATGCCGTCATAGATTGGCGTGTTGGTGCTGTGATCCTTGCCGTACATCTCGAAATCGACATCCAGCGCGGCCCAACGGGCACCAAAGTCCGGCTTCCATTGCAGCTTCACTTGGCCGCCGGTCACGGGCAGCGTGATCTCCTCGCCATCCTCGTCGAAGGTGATGGTGCCGGCCTTGGCATCGACATGCTTGATGGGAACATAAAGCACGCGCCCCGTCTTGGGGCTGATCGGCAGGAAGCAGGAATAGGTCTGCTGACGCTCCTCGCGCAGTGAGGCCAGCATCACCTCCATGATGTCGTCATATTTTTCCGCCGCACGCAGCAGCACGGGATCGAACTGGCCGGACTTGTAGAACTCGGTCGCGCTGACAAACTCGTACTCAAACCCGAATGTGTCCAGAAAACGACGCAGCATGGCGTTGTTATGGTCACCAAAGCTGTCATATTCGCCGAACGGGTCCGGCACCGCTGTCAGCGGCAGTTGCAGGTGGCGCTGCAGCATCTCCTGCTGCGGGACGTTCTCGGGGACCTTGCGCATCCCGTCCATGTCGTCGGAAAAGCAGATCAGGCGCGTCGGGATGTCGCTGATCAACTCGAACGCGCGACGGATCATCGTCGTGCGCGCGACCTCTCCAAAGGTGCCGATATGCGGCAGGCCCGAAGGACCATAGCCTGTCTCGAACAGGACATAGCCCTTCTCGGGGTCTTTCTTCTCGTACCGTTTGAGCACCCGGCGCGCTTCTTCGAACGGCCAGGCCTTCGATTGCATTGCGGCGTCGCGCAAGGTGGTCATGTCGCTGTCTCCTGCTGAAGGTCCGGAAGGCTTATTGAAAGCGTCGCGCATCGTCAATAATCTGCGCCCGAACCGATCGGAGTGTCCCATGACAATCGACCTGCCTTCCCTGTCCCCCTGTGACGCCCTGGTTGCGGTCATGGTCGCGGTTTCGGCCTCTGACAGTACCATCCGCACATCCGAACTGGTCGCGATCCAGCGCATGGTCGATCACGCACCGGTCTTTGCCGCCTATGACGATGACCGTATCCGGCCGATCAGCCAAACGGTGATGACGCTGTTCGAGGAGGAAGATGGGGTCGACGCGCTGTTCGGGCTCATCCGGGACGCGCTGCCCGAGAACCTGTACGAAACGGCCTATGCGCTGGCCTGCGACGTCGGCGCCGCCGACGGGCGCCTGTATGAGGGAGAGATCGTCATGCTGGCCGAGATCCGCGACCAGCTGAACATCAGCCGCCTGCATGCCGCAGCCATCGAACTGTCCGCACGGGTGCGTCACATCACCCTCTAGCCTCCAGACGGTTCGCGAAGGCGGCGATCAGGTCCCGCTGCACGATCTTGGCGCTGCGGGTCCATGCGATGACACCGGTTGGAAGCTCCTGCCCGATGACCGCCTGCCTCCGCGATGGATCGGTGCAAAGGATGGTGAAGACGCCCTCGCTCCCTGCAGGCGTCGTGACATAGCCGGTCAGGTTGGACACGAAGTTCAGCGTTCCTGTCTTGCCCTTGACATGGTGGGGTGCATCGGTGCGGCCCAGATCTTCGGACAACGGGCTGTGGCGCAGCAGCCGCGCCAGGCCCAGGTCACGGCCGGGACCTGCAAGAACACGCGTCATCCCATAGGCCGTGGTTCGGCTGCCGCCCGAAAGACCGGAATGGTCCGCCAGACGCATTCCCTTCCCAAGATCGCCCAACCAGTTCTGCATCGCCCGCCCCGACGCCTCCAGATCGGCCGCACCGCTGGCGGCCAATCCGATCGCCTCGGCGGTCACGTTGGTCGAGTAGAGCAGCATGTCGCGCACCAGCAACTCCAGAGGCGGACTCCGATGGTGCCCGACCTCGCGCCCCTTTGGCAGATGTTCGATGACCTCGGGCGCAGGAAGGGCGACGCCTTTGGCGCGGCAAAGCGTCTGGAACACGTCGCCGGCATAAAGCGCGGGCAGTCGCACGGGCAGCCAGCGGCTGCCGCTGCGGTTCATCGCGCTACGCGACACGGTCCAGTGCTCCTGGGCGCCGTCCTCCCGATAAGTGAAAAGATCGCGGTGATTGCCCGGCATGGCCGTGACGGTAAAGGCGCGTGGAGAATGAAGGGCTGCCCGCGCCTCGACACTCAGCTGATGATCGACGCCCACACGAGCCCAGCCCAGATGGACGCGGTTGAAGTTCAGGATCATGCCCGAGATCGAGGGGTTGTAGGCCAGATGGTCCGCCTGTTCGGGCGTGATCTGGGGCAGTTGCGGCAGTGCGCCCGGCCAGACTGCAAAGCGCGCAGGAACTGGCTGGCCGGTCGCAGCCAGATCCGCCGCAAGCCGCGCCAGGTCGTCGGTGGAAAGAACCGGGTCGCCTCCGCCGGCGAGGATCAGCATGTCGTCGGTGCGGATCAGTCGGGTGACAAATCGGTGGCCGGGGCCAAGGCGGTCCAGAGCGTAGAGTGCCGTGATGGCCTTCATGGTGCTGGCCGGCGCGATCGGCATCATGGACTTGCCAAGTGCCAGATGCGCCTCCGTCGGGCCGGCCAGCGCATAGGCTACATGCCCCGGCAACGCACTGCGGGCGACGATCGCGCGAGGGTCGGGAACGGGCCGCAATGGCGGCCGTTGATCCAGCCGCCCGATTTGGGCGAACGCAGGACTGGCCGCCGCAGCGACAAGTGCAGCAAGAAAAGTTCGGCGGTCCAGCGTCATCGCGCCGCACTCCGCAATTCGGTGGAAGACAACCGGGACATCGGAAGATCAAGAAAGACCCACGTCGGAGCGTTGCGCCTCGCCAACGTTGGTGCCCAGGCTTCGGGCAGGCGCGACCTCTGCAACACGCGTGCCGCCGTCGAATTCCGCGCAGCCAACCTCGTGCCCGGACGGGCCATGACGGCAATGGGAACGGTGTCGGCGATCTGGTGCCAGCGATCCCAACGGTGAAACTGGACCAGGTTGTCCGATCCCATCAGCCAGACAAAGTGAACGGCGGGATACATCCGCACCAGCGCACGCACCGTGTCGGCTGTCTTGCGCAGGCCAAGCCGCGCCTCGATGTCGGTTACGCGGATTCGGGAGTCTGAAACCAGGCGCCTCGCCTGCTCGAGCCTGCTATCCAGGGGAGCGGGACCATGCTCCTTCAGCGGGTTTTTTGGCGACACCAGCCACCAGACGCGGTCCAGTCCAAGGCGGCGCAGAGCGACGCGGCTGATCATCAGATGGGCCTCATGGGCGGGATCAAATGACCCGCCCAACAGGCCGATGCGCTGCCCGGGCCAAGCAAGGGGAAATCCTGTCTTCATTCCCACCGCTTAACCGATCATGTCGCGCATGCCAACTTTGCGGCGGAGTTGAACAGACATTTCACCGTCCAGCCACAAAGCCGCCGGTGCCGCACCATGTCATTTCACGGTGATGCGCCCGTCCAGATAGGGCGTGTAACCGCCCTCCTGCGCCGCCAGATAATCCGCGACAACCTCGGCCAGATCAGGACCGAAGTCGTAGGCATTCTGCCCGTTCGCGGCAAAGACGGCATAACCGTCGCCGCCGCCGCGCATGTAGTTATTGGTTGCGATGCCATAGGTGGCACTCTCGTCGATGGGCACCCACTGCCCCTCCGCCTCGACCATCACCTCGCTGATACGCGCTCCGGCCTCTGCAGCCGGATCGACCGTGTATTTCAGACCGGAGACCTGCGCAAAACGGCCCGCCGCCTCCTCATACTGACCGGCCCCATTTTCCAAAGCCGCAATGATGTCGGCACCTGTCAGCTGAAAGGTCGCAAGCGTGTTCTGGAACGGAAGAACGGTATAGACCTCGCCCATCGTGACCTCGCCCTCGTCGATGGAGGCGCGCAGGCCCCCGCCGTTCTGGATGGCAATCGTGACGCCCTGCTCGCGCACGCGATCCACCATGGCATCCGCAACAAGATTGCCCATCTCGCATTCCCGCGCGCGGCAATTTGCGCGGTCACCATCAATGGGCGCCGACGTGGAGGCCACCACTTCCTCGCGCAGCGCCTCGATCGGCTCGGCCATGTCGGCCACGCGTGCTGCCAGCGCCTCGTCCGGGACCACGGAGGCATCCAGCAGGATCGGCTGTCCCTCCGCAGAGGTCAGCACTCCCTCGTCATCAAAGGTCAGCGTCAGGTGGCCCAGGTACTTTCCATAGGCATAGGCCTGCACGATCGGCACCTCGGCACCGTCAGGTCCGGCCACCATGGTCGGATAACTGCCGTCGGCGCCATCCATGTCGCCCAACAGCGTGTGCGAATGACCGCCGACGATCGCGTCCAGTCCGGGTACCGTCGCCGCCAACTCCTGGTCCCGTACAAACCCCACATGCGTCAGGGCGATGATCGTGTCGACGCCTTGGGCCGACAGGTCTTCGACCGCGGCGCTCAGACTTTCGATGTCGTCCTGAAAGATGACGTTCGGCCCGGGCGACGCCGTTTCAGGCGTGTCCATCGCCAGTGCCGCAACGACTCCCACCTTGTGTTCGCCGATTTCGATAACAGCGTGCTTGGCCACTCTCTCTGCCAGCACGTTTGACTGCGACACATCGATGTTGCTGGACAGGACGGGAAAGTCCACTCCGTCCACCAGTACAGCCAGGCCTTCTGGCCCATCGTCGAACTCATGATTGCCGACAGCCATCGCGTCATAGCCGATGGCGTTCATGAACTCGACCACTTCCTTGCCTTTGTAGGTCGTGTAGAACAGCGACCCCTGGTACTGGTCTCCCGCGTCCAGAACCAAGACATTTCCCCCCTCGGCAACGATCTGATCACGCAGTTCATTGATCTTGGCAGAGATTCGGGCAACGCCGCCGAAACATTCGCCGGCCGCCGACTGCTCGTCGTTGCAGGTGCTGTCAGAACTGTTGATCGGCTCGATCCGGCTGTGCACGTCATTCGTGTGCAGGATGTGCAGCACCATCTCGGCCTGCGCTGTTCCCGCGAACATCGCGATGGCTGAAGCTGCGACAAGGAGGCGACGTGTCATGCGTGATTCCCTTCCGACCCTGTTGGCTTTCCCGGCAGCTTGGCGCAGCCGCCTTTCCGGGTCAAACCGTGACAGCACCACGTCGCACATGGCTGTAACGGGCCGATGACGCCTTGACCGCGCGCACGGCGCTGCGGCAAATACGGCATGCTGATCTTCAAAGTGCTCCGCCCGGCCGAATGGGACGAACTGCAACGTGACGGCGCCACCTCTGGCGCCCCTGTCGATCTGGCCGACGGTTTCGTGCATTTCTCGACCGCCGAACAGTTGCACGGCACCTTGGTCAAACATTTCTCGCAGGAGAACGACCTGATGCTCCTGGCTTGCGACGCCAGCGCGATGAGCGGCGATCTCCGGTGGGAGCCTTCGCGCAATGACGCGCTTTTCCCGCACCTCTACCGGCCACTGCGGAACGAGGACATCTGCTGGTCGCGCAAGTTGACCAGAACCGCCGCAGGCCACGAGACGGGACCTCTGGAATGAGCGTGATAGAAAAACTGGGATTGGCTGCCCTGCACCGCCTCGATCCCGAGAGGGCACATGACCTGTCGATCCGGGCGCTCGAACGCGGACTCGTGCCTCTGCACGGCCGGCCGGTAACGTCGGACAGGCTGCGCGGCAATCTTGGCGGCATGGTTCTGCCGAACCCGATCGGCCTTGCCGCAGGCTATGACAAGAACGGGCGGGTGATCGCGCCGTTGATGCGCGCAGGGTTCGGGTTTCTGGAAATCGGCGCCGCCACCCCACGTCCGCAATCCGGCAACCCGAAGCCGCGGCTTTTCCGGCTGACGGAACAGGAAGCCATCATCAACCGCTTCGGCTTCAACAACGAAGGTGCCGAAGTGATCGGGCAGCGGCTCGCCGCCCGTCCAGACGGCGTACCTGTCGGATTGAACCTTGGCGCCAACAAGGACAGCAGCGACCGGGCCGAGGATTTCGCGCAGGTGTTGCGAACGGCCGGCGCGTCGGCGGATTTCGTCACGGTGAACGTTTCATCGCCCAACACGGAAAAGCTGCGGGACCTGCAGGGCGCCGAGGCTTTGGCCGCGCTGCTGGACCGGGTGCTGCGCGCCCGCGATACCTTGTCACGCCACATCCCCGTTCTGGTGAAGATTGCTCCGGATCTGCATGATGCCGAGATCGCGCAGATCGCCGCCGTCGCGCGCGAGGCGCGGCTTGACGGGATCATCGCAACCAACACCACCTTGTCCCGGCAGGCGGTCCAGGGTCCGCTCGCGGCTCAGGCAGGAGGCCTCTCCGGTCGCCCTCTGTTCCGCCCATCGACGCGGGTGCTGGCCCGCCTCTATAGCGAGTTGAAGGGATCGATCCCCCTCATCGGTGTTGGCGGGATCTCCTCCCCCGAGGATGTCTGGGAAAAGCTGCGAGCCGGCGCCAGCGTAATCCAAGTGTATTCGGCAATGATCTACCAGGGCCTTTCGATAGCGCCCCGACTTGCCGAGGCCTTGGACGAACGGCTTGCCCGCGAGCGGATGACACTGCCCGAAGTAACGGGCAGTGGCGCCGGCGACTGGATCTAAGGCCTACAGATAATCCTGCATGCCCAGCAGCTGGTTCATGCTGTGCGAAGGTTCGGAACAACCCGCATCGCCAATCACGCGGGCAGGCACGCCCGCGACTGTCTTGCACGACGGAACTTCGTGCAGCACCACCGAACCGGCCGCAATGCGGGAATGATGGCCGATCCGGATGTTGCCCAGGACCTTGGCGCCCGCCCCGATCAGCACGCCATCGCCGATCTTGGGGTGTCGGTCCCCATCTTCCTTGCCCGTCCCCCCAAGCGTGACCGAATGCAGCATAGAGACGTCATTGCCCACGGTTGCGGTCTCGCCGATCACGATCGAATGGGCATGATCGATCATCACCCCCGTTCCGATCCGCGCCGCGGGATGGATGTCCACGCCAAAGCACTCCGAGCAGCGCATCTGAACGAAATAGGCCATGTCGCTACGCCCCTGCTGCCACAGCCAGTGGGCCATGCGGTAAGCCTGCAGGGCCTGAAAGCCCTTGAAGAACAGCACCGGCTGCAGCAGCCTGTGCGTCGCCGGATCGCGGTCATACACCGCCATCAAATCTGCCCGCGCAGCGTCGCCCAGTTCAGGTGAGTTGGCATAGGCCTGGTCCGCAATCTCGCGCAGGATCTGCTCGCTCATCTCGCCCGAAGCCAGCTTCAACGAGAAGCGATAGGCAAGTGCAGCCTCCAGGCTCTGATGATGCAACAGGCCCGCATGGATCAGGGCACCCAACAGCGGCTCGTCGGCAACGGCGGCCCGCGCCTCGTCGCGCAGTTGCGCCCAGATGGCATCGCGATCCAGCATCAGCGGCTTCTTCTCGGTGTGCAGCATGTTCATCTTGGGCCCGCCCGGTCTGTCTGCTCCACACATAAACCAGAATGGCGACAGGGAAAAGCCGGGCGGACCACCGCATCACGAAGGTAGGCGCAGTTCCAGCCAGTGAACGGCCAGCTTGATGCGTCCTCCTGAAAAAGTGCCGCCCTCCGACGTCACGATCAGCGGCTCTGGCTGGTAGTAGGTCATCGGGCTGCCCAGAATACCGCGCCCCCACGAGTCACGCGCCTTGCCCAAACCCTGACCAAAGCGGTTCAACGCGCCTGCCGTGCCCAGCCGCCATCCGGTCAGGGGCCCTGTCAGGGCTTCGGTGACACGTGCCACGGCACCGATGACCATGGCACCGGCGGGAATGAACACCCCCGTGATGGCGCTGGAACCTTGGGCCAGCGTCACCTCACCCTCGGCCATGCCGGCCACCAGGCCTGACCCGCCGCTGCCCAGCGTCAGCGCACCGGCCACCCAGCCCAGGCCGTCATGCACGGCTTCCAGACCACGATCGCCGACAAAGGCGCGCATGCCGCGCTGCGGGGGCAGGAACACCCAGCCTCCGTTCGTGCCCACCGCGATGCGACCCGACTGTCCTGACCATGCCCCCTGCGCTGCGGCGGGAATACCCCAGCACTGCCCGTCAAGCACGGTAGCAGGCGGCGTTGCCGTCGAAATGCTCTCCAGGACAAGGTTGACCAGTCCGTCCAGCCGCATCAGGGCCTCGTTGACCGTCACGTGCTTCTGAGCCTGGGCGGGCTGCAGCAGGGACATCTGGAGTCGTTGGGTTTCACTGGGCATCAAAGTCTCTCCTTGCAAAGGGGCCGCGCCCAAATGTCTGGGACATCTGCGCAACCTCGACGGTTACCGAGCCGGGCTGCAACTGCGCCCAAAGAGCCTGCGGAACGGCGTAGAATGGTTCTGCAACCTCCACCTCCAGCACCACCTGGCCTGCCCGAAGCAGCCGCAACAGATAGCGTTCGCTGTCTTCTCCCAGAGGGATGTCGGTTCCATCCCAGGAATCCCCATCGATCCGGCCGCGCCGCACCCAGTGGATGTCGCGCCCGGACAAGCGCAGGTGGCAAGGTGACAGTGGCCTCAGACCGACACCTTTGGTGGTAACGGTCCGGCTGCGATAGCTTGGATCATCGGGCGATCGCGCTCCGGGGCCTATACGCCAAAAGCGCTCCTGTCCTCGGGCGGAAGGCGGCAGATCGACCTGACCCACGCCTCCGTCCAGAAGCACCACCAGGCTGCCTTCCGGCCAGACGGCAGGCATAATGGCATCGGTGCCGGCCTGCCCCCGCAGACGGTGACTGATCTCCCACGTGTCCGGGGCAACCAGGTTGGCACGTCCGAACTGAATCACCTCCCAGCGGTCGACCGTGCCGTCGCCGATCGCCAAGGCATTCGCCCCTGACAACAGGGCGCGCTCGGTGACCGAACGAAGTGGATCGGCTGCAAGGCGCAGGCGCAGGGGCGCCCCCCTGTCGATCACGCCGGACCGTGCACGCGCCAGCGGCGACAGGGTTCGCCCGATCAGTGCGCGACGTTCCAGCAGCAGGTTCAGGTCAAATCCACCCTCTGGCTCGCTTGACGCATAGGCAGCGACGGTGCCTGGCCAGGGATGCGCCGACACCGCCAGATGGGGCGCATGCGGAACCTCGTCCCCCCGCAGCAACGGCAGGTCCAGAAAGACTGGAAACACCGGCAACGGCGGCGAATACCGGCGAATGCTGCCCTGCTCATGGTGCTGCAGGCGCGGGGTATAGAGGCCGGGATCGACCCGCACCGCATCCACCGTGATTGCGCCCGCCCGCTCCACGCGGTCGATCCGCCAGCGCCGGCTTTCCTGTCCCGGCATCTGCGACACGATGACGTCGCCCGGCCCAAGATCTCCCCGCGATGGAGGAAGCGCAAACCGGGCCGTGTCGCGCGCCAGTTCGGCCTCCGCAATCCATCGGTCGGCAACCGCTCTTCCTTCGGGACGGGTCAGCACCATCGCAAACTCGCTGTCCGACACCGCGCGGCGCCCGTCACCTGCCAAGCTCGACTCGGCCGTCGCGACAGCATAGTCACCCCCTGCCGCGACATGGCTCAGGCGCAACTGCCCGACATCCGTCGCCTCGACCTGACGAACGGTTTCAAAGCCCGAGACATCTCCGGCAATTGCCAGGTCATCCTTGCCGATCCGGGCACGGGCCAGCCCGTCCCGCGCCACGAATTTCAGCACGCCTTCCCGTTCCACGGCATCAAAGCCATGAGCAAGCATCAACGGCTGCAATGCCGCGCGACCGGATTCGCTTCCTTGAAGTGCATAGCCGCGCACCACGCCGGAGATTGCCGAGACATCGACCGACGCCACACCCGCCGCGCGGCAGATGTCACGCACCACGGCACGCAACGTCACCGCCCCTGCCCGGCCGTTCAACCAATGCCCCCGCTCCCACGCAGGTCCGTCGGACCAAAGGTCGTCACGCCCCGGAAACGCGGGATAAGGCCTGGCATCCCAGCACCAGACATGGGCGCGGTCCATGTCGAGCATGCGCATGCCGTCCCTGTTGCGAGGATTATTCTGCGGGTCCTGCCAATAGGTCATCGAGGCCTCGATGTAGGCGGCTTGGATCGCATCGTTTCGCGTGCCGTTCGAGTAGTGCGGCAGCATGCTTTCCGAACTCATGGCGTCCAGGAACTTGTTGGGCTGGTTCGTGGCCTTGTCCAGTGCGGCACAGCCCAGTTCGGTGAACCAGATCGGCTTCGATCCGGGAACCCATGCCGTCGCCTGCCGCTGCCGCACGCCGTTCGGACGGTCATAGTGCAGGTTCTGCCACCAGCTGCTCAAGTCCTTGTAGCGCCAGACCCACGCCTCGTCATAGAACCCGTCAGTGATCGGGGTGCGCTTCTGGGCATCGCGATCGGCCTCGCTGGCATAATACCAGTCGAAGCCTTCGCCGCCTGCCACGTTTGCCTTCAGATAATCGATGTTGTCGATCCGGCCCCATTGTGCGTCAAGATGCTGGTCGCCTTCACGCCAGTCCGACAGCGGCATGTAATTGTCGATGCCGATGAAGTCGATGTTGGGATCGGCCCACAGCGGGTCCAGGTGAAAGAACAGCTCGCCGTTGCCGGGGTGATGCCCGAAATACTCCGACCAGTCCGACGCATAGCTGATCTTGACACCCGAACCCAGGATCTCGCGCACATCGGCAGCCAGCCGCCGCAGCTGGGCTACGGCGGGATAGGTATTCCCCGGTCCGCGGATCTGCGTCATGGCGACCATTTCCGAGCCGATCAGGAAGCCATCCACTCCTCCCGCTGCCGCGCAAAGATGGGCATAATGCAGGATAAAGCGACGGTACGACCATTCGTCAGGACCACGATAGGTCACCGTATCCCCAGTGCGGACAAAATCCGCAGTCCGCGCCGCGCCAAAGAACGTCGCGACCTGCTCGACGGCGGCGGCCGTGCCGTCCGTCGTGCCGGACTGCCCCGGGGCCACCGAGGTGGTGATGCGGCCACGCCATGGCATGACCGGCTGTTCGGCCGCACCATAAGGGTCGGGCAAGCGGTTGCCCTGCACCTGCTCCATCAGGATGAAGGGATAGAATATGCCTTTGCGACCCGAGGCCGCCAGCGCCCGCAATCCTTCGACCACCGACTGGTCCGAGGGTGTTCCACCATAGATCGGCCGTCCCTCCTTGCGCGCGACCTCCTGCGCATCGGCCCGGGGGATCCCGCCGGCGCACCACGGCATCTCGGCGCCATCGACCTCCTTGAACTCGACCTTGGGCTGGACCTTGCACTGCCCGATGCGCAGATCGTTCCCGAACC
>VGDE01000070.1 GCA_016869875.1 Alphaproteobacteria bacterium | reverse complement strand
AAGATGCAGGAAAAGCAACTGGCCTTTTCGCGCCTGTCCGACATCTATGGCTTTCGCATCATCACGCGCTGCGAGATGGACTGTTACCGCGCATTGGGAAGGATCCACCACCGCTGGCGTGCCGTGCCGGGGCGGTTCAAGGATTACATCAGCCAGCCCAAGACCAACGGCTATCGCTCGATCCACACCACCGTCTCGGGGCGCGACGGCAAGCGGGTCGAGGTGCAGATCCGCACCCGCCAGATGCACGAGGTGGCCGAAGCCGGCGTCGCCGCGCACTGGGCCTACCGCGACGGGGTGCGCACCAAGAATCCCTTTGCGGTCGATCCGGCCGAATGGATCGCCCAGCTGACCGACCGCTTTGACACCGAGGACCACAACGAGTTCCTGGAACACGTCAAGCTGGAGATGTACCAGGACCAGGTCTTCTGCTTCACGCCCAAGGGCGACGTGCTGCAGTTGCCCCGCGGCGCGTCGCCCATCGATTTCGCCTATGCGATCCACACGCGGCTGGGCAACTCCTGCGTCGGCGCCAAGATCGACGGCATTCGCGTGCCCTTGTGGACACGCCTGAAGAACGGCCAGTCGGTCGAGATCATCGCCGCCTCGGGCCAGCGTCCGCAAGCCACATGGCTGGACATCGTGGTGACGGGCCGGGCCAAGGCCGCCATCCGGAGGTCGCTGCGCGAGGAGGACCGCGACCGCTTCATGCGGCTGGGCCGCGAACTGGTGCGTGTCAGTTTTGAACATGTGGGCCGCAAGGTGACCGACAAGGCGCTGAGGACGGCGGCCAAGCAGATGGGCCTGCCATCGGCCGAGGAACTGCTGGCGCGGATCGGCAGCGCCGAGAACTCGGCCAAGGAAGTTCTGGGCGTGCTTTATCCCGAACTGGCCGACCACCAGGACGAGATCGACGGCAAGCGCCCCTTTGCCGGCCTCGAGGCCGATGCGAACTTCAAGCGGGCACCCTGCTGCGCGCCCCTCCCCGGAGAGCGCATCGTCGGCATCACCTATCGCGGCGCGGGTGTGGTCATCCACGCCATCGACTGTCCGGTCCTTGCCGAGTTCGAGGACAGTCCCGACCGCTGGGTTGACCTGCAATGGCGCGACGGGCGTCATCCGGCCGCCTATTCGACCGTGTTGAATTTGACGATCCGCCATGACGCCGGCGTGCTGGGACGCATCTGCACCTTGATCGGCGCGCAAGGGGCGAATATCTCGAATCTCGAGTTCATCGAGCGCAAGCCCGACTTCTACCGGATCGAGGTCGAGGTCGAGCTGCGCGACCATGAGCATCTGCACAACCTGCTGACCGCACTCGAGGCGGAAAGCGATGTGGCGCAGGTCGCCCGGATCCGGGACCCGGCGCTGAAACCCTGAGGCCAGTGCGTCTGGCCGCCACCGATCGGGTGCTCATCTTGTTCAAACGCCGCAAGCCGCGCAGCTACGGGCAGATAGCCAGCGAGATGATCTATCCCCGCGGGGGCTGGCGCCGGGCAGGCACCTATGTGCTCCACCGCCTGCGCCGCCTGCCCGATCAGCCCCATCGGATCGGCCGGGGCGTGGCGGCGGGAGTTTTCGTCTCTTTCACGCCGCTGTTCGGGTTTCACTTCCTTTCGGCGGCGGCGGTGGCCTGGATCATCCGGGGCAACATCCTGGCCGCCCTTCTGGCAACCTTTGTCGGAAACCCGGTGACCTTGCCGTTCATCGCGCTGGTGTCGGTCGGGTTGGGGCGTGAACTGCTGGGCCTGCAGGGCGAGTTGACGCCGCATTTCATCTTTCGCGAATTTTCCCGCGCCACTGGCGAACTGTGGTTCAACATCCGGTCGATCTTTGGCCCCGAGGTGGCGCACTGGGACCGGCTCAGCGACTTCTTCGCGCAGATCTTCTGGCCTTACGTGGTGGGCGGCACCATCCTGGGGCTGGTCGTGTCGATCGCGACGCATTACCTGACGGTTCCGATCTTCCGGGCCTATCAGCGGCGGCGTGAAAAGAAGATGGCGGACCGGATCGCGCGCGTGTCCGAACGGACGCGCGAGCTGGCCGCCGAGCGGGCGGCAAGCCGGGAAGCCGCAGGGGGCGCTGCCTCTCCTCCCGGTTCCGGGGAGTCCCCCCGGGAGACCTGACCGCAAGAAAAAGGGCTGTTGCTCAGTAGCCCCTGGAACGGTCCACGAGGTGCAGAACGGGGCGCCCCTGCATGGCGCGCCTCAGGTTCTCGGCCACGACGGGCGCGGCCGTGGCGGGTCGTGTCTCGGCCGCGACATGGGGCGTCACCGTGATGGCCGGATGGCGCCAGAAAGGGTGATCCGGGGGCAGCGGCTCGGTCCGGAAGACGTCCAGCACCGCATGGGCGGGACGTCGGCGTCCCAATGCGTCCAGAAGGGCATCCTCGTTGATCAGAGTACCACGGCCGGGATTGATGATCCACGCGCCCTGCGGCAACCGCGCCAAGCGCTCCGCATCCAGCAGCTCCCGCGTTGCCGGCGTGTCAGGCAGCAGACAGATGAGGATGGCGGCCTGAGCCAGTGCCCGATCCAGTTCCGCGACCGGGTGAACCTCCACTCCGGTCACCGTGCGGCCCGAGGCGCTGACCCCGGTGACGGGGAAGCCCAGCGCGCGCAGCATCCGCGCCGTGGCCCGCCCCAGCTCGCCCATCCCAAGAATCGTCACAGGACGCTGGAACGCCAGCGGCGGGACCTGGCCGTTGCGCCAGATGCCGTCCTGCGCATAGCGGTCCATGTCCAGATGCGCACGCAACGTCCAGCCCGTGCAATATTCGGCCATGCCTTGCGACAAGCCCGGATCGACCATGCGCGCCAGCGGCTGGGTCAGGGTGGCATTGGTCACGATGCGTTCCACCCCCGCCCAGAGGCTCTGGACCAGCCGCACGTTCCGATATGGGCCGAAGTCGCTGATGTCGCCGCCGGGTGCATGAATGATCCCATCGAAGCTGGCCGGATCGCCGTCGCGATCCAGCACCATTTCCGGGATGGCAGCGCGCAGCGGAGCGGCCCATTCGTCCCATGCTGCGGGGGATGCGGAAAAGCGGACCTTCATCAAGTCACCTTGGCCTGTGGACATGGGCGGATTGAACAAGGCCAAAGCCCAGCATCAGGATCATCAGCGAGGTTCCCCCATAGCTGACCAGCGGAAGGGGCGAGCCCTTGGCCGGCAGAAGCCCCATCACCGTCGCCATGTTGATCGCGAAATACAGAAAGAAGGTGCCGCTGATGCCGATGGTGATCAGGCTGGCGAACCGGTCCCGGTTGGTCAGCGCCGAGTAAAGGCAGAAGCCCACGATCAGCATGTAGAGGGTCAGCAGGGAAGAGGCGCCGATGAAGCCGAACTCTTCGGACAGGACGGTAAAGATGAAGTCGGTGTGCTTTTCGGGCAGGAAGTTCAACCGCGACTGCGTGCCCTGCATGAAGCCGCGCCCCGACCAGCCGCCCGACCCGAGCGCGATCTGGCTCTGGATGATGTTGTAGCCCGCCCCAAGAGGATCGGCCGACGGGTCCAGAAAGGTGTCGATGCGGCGGAACTGGTAGTCCTTGAGCAGCTGCCAGTCGGTGCCCCGGCTGTTCATCACGGCAGCAACCAGGCCCACGCCCATGCCGATCACCACGCCGAAATACCACAGCGACACGCCGGCCGCGAACATCACGATGCCGCCGCCCGCGATCAGCATGATCGAGGTGCCAAGGTCGGGCTGGATCAGCACAAGCGCCGTCGGCGCCAGGATCAGCAGGACAGGAATGATCACCCAGAGCGGCCGCGACACGCGGTCCAGCGGCAGCCAGTCGTAATAGGCCGCCAGCAGCAGGACCAGGGCGATCTTCATCAGCTCGGACGGCTGCAACCGCACCGGGCCAAAGTCGATCCAGCGTTGCGCTCCCATGCCGATGGTGCCGAACAGGTCCACCGCGACCAGCATCAGAAAGCAGATCACATAGGCCGCAACCGAGATCCCCCGCCAGAACCACATGGGCACAAAGGCCAGTCCCAGCATCACCACCATGCCGATGGCAAAGCGGACCATCTGCGGCTCGGCCCAGGTATCCATCCGGCCGCCCGCGACCGAATACAGCATCAGGAACCCGATGCAGCAGACGGCGGCCACAAGGACCACCAAAGGCCAGTTAATGTGGAGGATCTTGCGAAAGCCGGTCGGAACCTGCGCAACCTGATAATCAAGATAGGACATCACCGGACCTCAGGCGCGGCTGCGGCCGGGGCGTGCGGCCTCGGGCTTGTAAAGATGCATCGCCTCGTGGCGGGCCTCCATCGCGGCGCGCTGGTCGGAGGGAACGGCGTCCAGCGGCGGCAGGCCGCCGTTCAGGGCGAACAGCAGGATGTCGCGCGCGATCGGCGCGGCAGCCGTTGAGCCGCCGCCGCCATGCTCGACCACCAGCGACACCGCATAGCGGGGCGCGTCATAGGGGGCATAGCAGACGAACAGCGCATGGTCGCGCCGGTTCCAGGGCAGCTGGTCGTTCGAGATCACGCCCCGTGCCCGTTCGGCCGCCGTGATGTTGCGCACCTGGCTGGTCCCGGTCTTGCCGGCCATTCTCCAGTCCTCGCGCGCGATGCGCGAACTGCGGGCGGTGCCCCGGCCCCCGTTCATCACGGCGTCCATGCCCTGGCGCGCCACGCGCAGCGCCGCTTCGCTGATGTCCAGCGGCGGATAGTCCGGCACCGTCTGGCGCACCCCGTCGATGGAGCGGATCAGCTGCGGCCGCACCTCGCGCCCCGAGGCGATGCGTGCCGTCATCACCGCCAACTGCAGCGGCGAGGCCAGCACATATCCCTGACCGATGGAGGCGTTCAGGCTGTCGCCGATCTGCCAGGACTGTCCGTGGCGGGCCATTTTCCATTCGCGGTCCGGTGCAATTCCTTCGGCCACCGCCGACATGGGCAGGTCGTGGCGCACCCCGAGTCCCAGCTTGCGGGCCATGACCGCGATGCGGTCGATGCCCACGCGCTGCGCCAGTTCATAATAATAAACGTCGCAGCTTTCCTCGAGGCTCTTGATCGCATCCACCGTGCCATGCCCGCCGCGCCGCCAGCAGTGAAAGCGCCGCCCGCCCAGTTCGGTATGGCCGGGGCAGAAATAGCGGCTGCCCGGGTTGATGACGCCGGCTTCCAGCCCCGCCATCAGTGTCACCATCTTGAAGGTCGAGCCGGGCGGATAAACGCCCTGCACCGTCTTGTCGGCCAGCGGCCGGTGGTCGTGGTCCATCAGCGCCCGGTATTCCGCGCTGGAGATTCCGCGCACGAACTTGTTCGGGTCAAAACTTGGGGACGAGCAGATCGCGAACAGTTCGCCCGTAAAACAATCCATGACCACGGCCGCGGCGCTTTCCTCGCCCATGCGCTGCGCCGCATAGTTCTGCAGTGCGGCGTCGACCGTCATCTGGACAGCCGCGCCCTGTTCGCCCTCCTGCCGCGACAGCTGCCGCATCTCTCGGCCGGCGCTGTTCACCTCGACCCGCCGCGCCCCGGCCTTGCCCCGCAGGACCTCCTCCAGCCGGCCCTCGACGCCGATCTTGCCCAGCTGGAAGTCGGGCAGCCGCAGGACCGGGTCCGGGTCCTCGATCCGTGACAGGTCGTAATCGCTGACGGGACCGACATAGCCCATGACATGCGCCAGATCGCCCGCACGCGGATAGGCGCGCGACAGGGCCGATTCCGGCGTCACCCCGGGCAGTGCAGGGGCATTGACGGCAATGGCGCTGAACTGTTCCCAGCTCAGGCGGTCAGCCAGGACGATGGGCGTGATCGCGCTGCGGCGGGAGAATTCTTCCATGAGTTCGGAGATGCGCTGTTCGCTCATCGGGATCAGCTGGGACAGGCGGCGCAGCACCGGCTCGACATCGCCGCCCGCCTCCTCGCGGGTCAGCGTCACCCGATAATTCTGCTCGTTTCCCGCCACGATGATGCCGTTGCGGTCCAGGATCAGCCCACGCGAGGGCGGCAGCAGCCGGATCTTGATCGAGTTCCCGTCGGCCAGCATCCGATATTCCTCGGCGTGGTCCAGCTGCATCGAGCGCATCTTGAGCGCAAGGGTCGTGACCACGCCCAACTGCAGCCCCGCCAGCATCATCACCCGCCGGGTGATCGCACGGCTGCTGTCCAGGATCTCTCGCTGCGACTTCTTCATCCGCTGCCTCTTATGCGCCGTCGCCGCGGCCCATGCGGCGCAGGCCCACCAGCCAGCGCGCAGCAAAGACCACCAGGGGATAGGCCGCCACCGTGGCCAGAAATTGCAGGATCACCTGCCCCAGCGCCGCCACCGGCAGCACGGCCAGGACCTGCACGAAACGGTAACCCAGCATCATCAACCCGATCAGGACGGCGACCCGCAGCCATTCAACCATGAATGGCTGATCCCGCCAACGGGGCTCGCGCACGCGTGCGGCCTCGGACCCGATCAGCACGACGGCCGTCCACAGGCCCAGGGGGCGCATCAGCAGCACGTCCTCGATCAGGACGACCAGCACGATCACGGGGGCGCCCAGCTGGTCGGGCCGGCGCAGCATCCAGGCCAGGATCAGTGCCAGTCCCAGGTCGGGGCCCGGCCAGCCCGTGACGCCCGCCGACAGGGGCAGCAGGCGCATGAACAGCAACAGCCAGGTGACCAGCAGGAACAGGCCGGTACCGATGACAAGATCGCGGCTGGGAAGCTGCATCATGGGGCGGTGCCGGGGTCCAGGGGATCGGTGGCCTCTGCCGCCTCGACCGGAGATTGTGGCAGCTGAGGTCCGGCGGGACCGTTCCACCGGCCGGGGCGGATCACGGCATCACTGTCGGCCACGGCCTCGGCGGGATGGGACCGCAGGACGCGCAGGAACTCGAGCCGGCCATAATCGGCGGCGGTGCGCAGCCGCATCCGCCCGTCGCTGCCCTGGGCGACCTGCCCCACCAGAAGGTTGGGCGGGAAAACCCCTCCATCGCCCGAGGTCACGACCCGGTCGCCCGGGCGGACGTTGTCGCTTGTCTCGATGAACTCCAAGAGCGGCAACGGCGTGTTGTCGCCCGTCAGCAGCGCCCGCTCCCCCGTCGGCTGCACGATGACCGGAATGCGCGAGGACGGGTCCGTCAGCAGAACCACCCGGCTGGTCCGCAGTCCCACGCCCGAGATGCGGCCCACAAGGCCCAGCCCGTCCATGGTCGCCCAGCCTTCGACGATCCCGTCTTGGGCGCCCACGTTCAGCAGCACCGACTGGCGAAAGGCCGAGCCGCTGTCGACCATCACCACCCCCGTCACGCTGGTCAGCGCCGGATCGATGCGGACGTTGTTCTGGGCCAGCAGCTTCGAGTTTTCCTGCTCCAGCTGCACCGCGGCCTCTTTCCAGGCGGTCATGCGCTGCAATTCGCGGCGCAGTTCCTGGTTCTGCTCATAGATGCGGGCATAGCTCTGGAAACCCGCAATCATCTGGCTGACGCGCGTCACCGGCACCAGCGCCCATTCGAACCGGGGCACGATGCGATCGATCAAGGCCGTGCGCATCTGTTCCGCACGCGGGCTGTCGATGCGCCAGAACAGGAACAGCGCCAGCAGCGCAAGCGCCATCAGCGCGATCAGAACGCGCCGGATCGGGGTGACGAAATCGGGGCCCTTGCGCACCATTCTGGCAGCCCTCCGAAGGTCGGATCAGCTGTCGTAGTCGATGACGTGACGCAGCTGCTTTTCGAACTCCAGCGCCTTGCCGGTGCCAAGGGCGACACAGCTCATCGGTTGGTCGGCCAGGCTGATCGACAGGCCGGTCTGCTCGCGCAGCGCCAGGTCCAGTTCGCCCAGCATGGCGCCGCCGCCGGTCAGGATCACGCCCCGATCGACGATGTCGGCCGCCAGGTCCGGGGGTGTGGCTTCCAGCGCCACCATCACGGCCTCGCAGATGGCCTGCACGGGCTCCGACAGTGCTTCGGCCACCATCGCCTGGCTGATCTCGATCTCCTTGGGAATGCCGTTCAGCAGGTCGCGGCCGCGCACCATCAGCGTCGCGCCGCGCCCGTCATCGGGCATTCGGGCGGTGCCGATGCTGGTCTTGATGCGTTCCGCCGTCGATTCGCCGATCAGCATGTTCTGGTTGCGGCGCAGATAGTTGATGATCGCCTCGTCCATCCGGTCACCACCGATGCGGACGGACCGCGCATAGACCACGTCGCCCAGGGACAGCACCGCGACCTCGGTCGTGCCGCCGCCGATGTCCACGACCATGCTGCCGGTGGGTTCGGTGATGGGCATGCCCGCGCCGATGGCCGCCGCGATGGGTTCGGCGATCAGGCCCGCCTTGCGGGCGCCGGCCGACAGAACCGACTGGCGGATCGCGCGCTTTTCGACAGGCGTGGCGCCGTGGGGCACGCAGACAATGACCTTGGGCTTGGAAAAGCCACTGCGCTTGAACACCTTCTTGATGAAGTGCTTGATCATCTGCTCGGCGCTGTCGAAATCGGCAATGACGCCTTCACGCATGGGGCGAATCGCCTCGATGCTGCCGGGCGTGCGGCCCAGCATCAGCTTTGCATCCTCGCCCACTGCCAGAACCTGCCGCTTGCCGTCCTTGACGTGATAAGCGACGACCGAGGGTTCGTTCAGGATGATTCCCTTGCCCTTGACATAGATCAGCGTGTTCGCCGTCCCCAGGTCGATTGCGATGTCGGTCGAAAACAGCCCGCCGAATGCCATGCCCGTATCCTTTTCCCGCCGGTTGGCCCGGCCTGCCCTGTTCTGAAGTTCCGGAAGGGCAGGTCGCCCTGAATCGCCCCTTCAGGCGTCGCCCCGTATAGAGCGGGACGCCCTACCCGAAAAGCCCCGATGCACCCAAAGGCCGGCAATCGCAGGTTGCTGTCGTCCAAAGAACAACAGCGGCGGGATGTGCCCCCCGCCGCCGCCGGACTTCAGTGCGAATACATGCTGATCTGCTTGGCGTCGCTGTCGCGCCCCGTCATCGCGCGGCGGACGATCAGCCGGTTCAGGGCACCGACATAGGCCTTGACCGAAGCCAGGATCGTGTCGGTGTCAGCCGCCTGACCCGTGACGATGCGGCCTTCCTCCTCCATCCGGACGCTGACGGTGGCCTGGGCGTCCGTGCCCTCGGTCACGGCATGAACCTGATACAGCTGCAGCCGTGCCTCATGCGGAAAGATCTGGCGCACGGCGTTGAAGCAAGCGTCCACCGGGCCGTCGCCGGTGGTTTCGGCGCGCTTTTCCTGGCCATCGACGACCATGGTCAGATCGGCCGACTGGCCGTCGCTGCCGCAGATGACGCGCAGATGCTTGACCTGCAGGTGGTCGGTGTCGGTATTGGCGGCCACATCCTGGACCAGCGCCACGATGTCATCGTCATAGACCTCCTTCTTGCGGTCGGCCAAGGCCTTGAAGCGCACGAAGATGTCCTTGAGCTGGTTGTCACCCACCTCGTAACCCAGATCGGCCAGCTTGGCGCGCAGGGCGGCGCGGCCCGAATGCTTGCCCATGGCGATGTTGTTCTCGGTCAGGCCGATATCGGCGGGGCGCATGATCTCGAAGGTCTCGACGTTCTTCAGAACGCCGTCCTGATGGATTCCGCTTTCGTGCAGAAAGGCGTTCTTGCCGACGATCGCCTTGTTGAACTGCACCGGAAAGCCCGACACGGCGGCCACGCGGCGCGAGATGCCGATGATCTTGGTGGTGTCGATGCCGGTCTGATAGGGCATGATGTCGTTGCGCACCCGCATGGCCATCACGACCTCTTCCAGCGCAGTGTTGCCGGCGCGTTCGCCCAGCCCGTTGATGGTGCATTCGATCTGGCGCGCCCCCGCCTCGACCGCGGCCAGGGCGTTGGCGGTCGCCATGCCCAGGTCGTTGTGGCAGTGCGTGGCAAAGACGATCTCATCCGCGCCGGGCACGCGTTCCAGCAGCATGCGGATCAGCGCGGCGGATTCGCGCGGCGCGGTATAGCCCACGGTGTCGGGAATGTTGATCGTGGTGGCGCCGGCCTTGATGGCGATCTCGACCACCCGGCACAGATAGTCATGTTCCGTGCGGGTGGCGTCCATGGGCGACCATTGCACGTTGTCGCACAGATTGCGGGCATGGGTCACGGTCTGGTGGATCCGATCGGCCATCTGGTCCATGTCCAGATTCGGGATGGCCCGGTGCAGCGGCGAGGTCCCGATGAAGGTGTGGATGCGCGGCTGACGGGCATGCTTCACGGCCTCCCAGCAGCGGTCGATGTCGGGGATCTGGGCGCGGGCCAGCCCGCAAATCACGCTGTTCCTGGACTGGCGCGCAATCTCGGACACCGCGGCGAAGTCACCTTCCGAGGCGATGGGAAAGCCGGCCTCGATGATGTCGACACCCATCTCGTCCAGCATCCCGGCTATTTCCAGCTTTTCGGCATGGGACATGGTGGCGCCGGGCGACTGTTCGCCATCGCGCAGGGTGGTGTCAAAGATCACGACTCGGTTCTGATCGGTCATCTGTCTGTACTTTCTTACGAAGGTCCTGAAGGGGTCCCGGGCGCTGACCTGGCTGAGCGGCGGCCCGGAAGACCCGCTCAGCGCAGCGTAAGAAGCAGCAGACCGCGGAGATGCACGGCCAGACGCGCGCCTTGCGGCGCAGTCGGGGCGGTGGCGATGTGGCGCATCCGAGTCATGGCCCGAATTATGCCGTCCCTGCGGCAGCTTGAAAACCCCAAACCGTCGCGCGGGCGTCAGCCGCTCGCGGCACTGGTGCATCACCCGGCGCCGCGCGACATTGTAGCGAGACATTTCCGCTGGCCCTGCTCCGGGCGCCTGCCTATCCTTTCCGCATGAGAACCAGGAACGACAGTTCAGCAGATGGGGGCACAATGTCACGCAAGATCGTCGTCGGTTTCGACGGCAGCGAGGCGTCGCAACGCGCGCTCGACTTCGCCATAACCCGCGCCCAGGCACAGGGCGACAGCATCCTGATCGCGCATGTGCTGGAATGGTCGCCCTACAGCTTTCTGACGCCCAGCGAGGTCGAGGAACGCCATCGCCGCCGCACCGAAGAGTTGCAGCGCGCCGAGGCCGCGATCCTGACCCCCGTGGTTCGGCAGGTGGAACAGGCGGGCATTCCCGTCTCGACCACGCTGCGCTATGGGCATACCGCCGAAACGCTGTGCCGCATCGCCCGGGACGAGGGCGCGGCGATGATCTTCATCGGCCGGATGGGCGCGTCGGGCTTTGCCTCGCGCATCTTCGGCTCGGTCGCGGCGACGCTGGCACAGGTGTCGCCGGTGCCCGTGACGATCGTGCCGTGATGCGTGGCGCCGCAACGACAGGGACAGGACCAATGACAACAATGAAACTGAACGCGCCCGCCCTTGCAGGGCTGGCGGCCGGACTGGGCGTCGCCCCTGCCGCCGCGCAGGGCGTCGATGAAACGGTGAACCAGATCTTTGCCAGCTCGACGGGCTGGTTCGTCCAGCTGATCTTTTCCAACTTCCCGGGAACCGGCTTTCCCTGGATCGTGGGATGGCTGGTCATCGCCGCGTCGATCTTCACGCTGTATTTCGGCTTTATCCAGTTCCGCGCCTTTGGCCATTCGCTGGCGCTGGTGCGGGGCGACTATTCCGACCCCAACGATGCGGGCGAGGTCAGCCACTTCCAGGCGCTGACGACGGCCCTGTCGGGCACCGTGGGCCTGGGCAACATCGCCGGCGTCGCGGTGGCCATCGGCATCGGCGGGCCGGGCGCGACCTTCTGGATGATCCTTGCGGGTCTTCTGGGCATGGCGTCCAAGTTCACCGAATGCACGCTTGGCGTGAAGTATCGCAACGAATATGCGGACGGCACCGTTTCGGGCGGCCCGATGTATTACATGACCAAGGGCTTTGCAGAGCGCCGGCTGCCCGGCGGCAAGTTCCTGGCCGTGCTGTTCGCGATCTTTTGCATCCTGGGCAGCTTTGGCGGCGGGAACATGTTCCAGGCCAACCAGGCCCATGCCCAGATCATCAACGTAGTGGGGGAATATCCGGGCTGGATCACTGGCGTCGTCATGGCGATCATCGTGTTTCTGGTCATCGTCGGCGGGCTGAAGTCCATCGCCCGCGTGACGGAAAAGGTGGTGCCGTTCATGGCGGCGCTTTACGTCATCACCGCATTGGTCATCATCGCGATGAACTATGACATGATCGGGACCGCCCTTGGCCAGATCATCACGGGCGCATTCACCAATGACGGCGTTGTCGGTGGCGCGATCGGCGCGCTGATCCAGGGCTTCCGCCGCGCGGCATTCTCCAACGAGGCAGGCATCGGGTCGGCCGCCATCGCCCACAGCGCCGTGCGCACCAAGGAGCCGGTGACCGAGGGTTTCGTGTCGCTGCTGGAGCCTTTCATCGACACGGTCATCATCTGCACCATGACCGCGCTGGTGATCATCATCACGGGGCAGCTGGTCAGCGACCCCGCAACCGGCCTGTTCGTCCTGAACGAGGCAGGGGACGGCATCCGGACCGTGACCGGCAACAGCGGCGTGGCCCTGACTTCGGACGCGTTCAGCAGCGCCTTTGGCTGGTTCCGCTACGTGCTGGTGCTGGCGGTGGTGCTGTTCGCCTTTTCCACGATGATCTCGTGGAGCTATTACGGGCTGAAGGCCTGGACCTTCCTGTTCGGCGAAGGCCAGACGAAGGAGCTGATCTTCAAGGTGATCTTCTGCGTTTTCGTCGTGATCGGCGCTTCGGCCAGCCTGGGCCCCGTGATCGACTTCTCGGATGCGATGATCTTTGCGATGGCCATTCCCAACATCATTGCGCTCTACCTTCTGATGCCGATCGTGAGGGCGGAAACGAACAGCTATCTGTCGCGCCTGCGGACCGGGCAGATCCGCAAATACGGGTAGACTGGCCCGCAAAGGGTGGGACCAGGGGCGGGCGCGGCAGCGCCTGCCCCTTTTTTCAGGTCCCGCAGCGGTGGTCACCGGCGCAAAGCTGTGCCAAGGGACGCCTCCGGTTGATGATTGCCACGAGGACCGCATGACCCAAGTTTCGTTTCTTCACCCCGGCATGCGCCTGCCCTTTGTCCTGCTGGTGGCCTGCTTTGCGGCCTGGGGCATTGCCGCGAACATGACCGATCCGCTGGTGCAGGTCTTTTCGCGCATCTTCTCGATGACGACCCTTCAGGCGTCCTTTGTCCAGTTCGCCTATTACGGGGCCTATTTCCTGCTGGCCCTGCCGGCCGCCTTCATCAACCGCCGCTACTCCTACAAGACGGGAATCCTGACCGGGCTGGGCTGCGCGATCGGGGGCGCCTTCATGTTCTATCCGGCCGCGCAGGCGATGACCTTCAGCTATTTCCTGCTTGCGCTCTTTCTGCTGGCAGGCGGGCTGTCGATCCTGGAAACCTCGGCCAATCCCTTCGTGATGGCGATGGGACCCGAGGCGAACGGCACCCGGCGCCTGAACCTGGCCCAGGCCTTCAACCCGGTCGGGACCAACATCGGCGTCTTTCTGGCCGCGACCCTGATCCTGCCCCAGCTGAACACCGCCAGCGCCACCGACCGTGCCGCCATGGCGCCCGAGGCGCTGCGCGCCGTCCAGCAGGCCGAGCTGCAGGCGGTGATGACCCCTTATGTGGGCTTCGCCTTTGTGCTGGTGGCGATCTGGATCGCCATCGCGCTGATCCGCATGCCCACCCGCAACGAGCGGACCGAGGCGGCGGTGACCCCGGTGCATTTTGCGGCAACGCTGCGCCGGCTTCTGGCGAACCGGCACTATGTCTTTGGGGTGGTCGCGCAATTCTTCAATGTCGCCGCGCAGACCTGTGCCTGGACCTATACCATCGCCTATGTGATGGGCGCCATCGACGGGACCGAGGCGCAGGGGGGCTGGTACCTGCAGGCCAGCCTGATCGTCTTTCTGATCTCGCGCTTTGTCATGGTGGGCGTCATGGGCATGATCCGTCCCGCGGCACTGCTGGCCGTCATGGCGCTGGCCGGAACCGGGCTCTGCCTGTTCGCAGCCGCCGCGCCGGGTCTGGCGGGGGTCTGGGCGGTGGTCGCGCTGTCGGCCTGCCTGTCGCTGATGTTTCCCACCATCTATGGCATCGCCCTGCACGGCCTGGGCCAGGACACCAAGTTCGGGGCCGCGGGACTGGTCATGGCGATCCTGGGTGGGGCGCTGATGCCCCTGGTGCAGGCGGCGGTCCTGGACGCACAGGGCGCGCCCCTGTCCTATATGGTGCCGGGCCTGTGCTTTCTGGTGGTTGCCGCCTATGGCCTTTTCGACCTGCGCAGGGGCGGCGGCCGTCAGGCCTGACCGCGCCGCGACCTCCGTCGCCGGGGAAACAGCTGCTGCGCGGCTCCCGCCAGCAGCAGCCAGACCGAGGTCAGCACCACGCCCCAAACCGCCCAGCTGGCCGGGTGAAAATCGACCCAGGCCACCCAACCGGCAAACAGGACCCACAGCACTGCCACGGGCAGCGAGATCGCGCGCCAGCGCTCGGTCCGGACCGGATGAATGAACTTGATGTTGGTGAACATCGCAACGCTCAGCGCGATA
>VGDE01000069.1 GCA_016869875.1 Alphaproteobacteria bacterium | reverse complement strand
CCCGAACTGCCGCCGGAACGCGCGCGACAGTGAGGCAATGGAAGAAAATCCGGTCCGCACGGCAATGTCTGCCATAGGCAAGTCTGTGTCTGTGACAAGCCGCCTCGCGGCCTGAAGGCGCAGCGACAGGTAATATGCTGCCGGTGAGGACTGTACCACGGCCCGGAACAGCACTTCCAGGGTGCGGGTGGAGCAGTTCACCTTTGCCGCGATGTCGCGGATCGAGACCGGGCTGTCCAGATGTTCCTCCATGACGTGTATCGTTTGCGCCAAGCGCCGGTCGAGCCCGCTGCTGCGCCCCAGAGACACCAATGGCTGAGCGTCCGACGGCAATCGGACTTCGTCATAAACATACAAGCTGGCGACGCTCAGGGCTGCGCCGAAGCCCTGACGCGCCCGGATCAACGCCAGCATGAGGTCGAGCGCTGGGGCGGCACCGCCTGTCGTGAAGATGGGCCCGTCCACGACCCAGCGGTCCGGGATGACGTTGACCTCAGGGAAGCGAACGGCGAAATCTTCCAGATCCTCCCAGTGAGTTGTCGCGTTGCGCTGGTCGAGCAATCCAGCCATCGCAAGAACCCAGCTGCCGGCTTCGACCCCGCCGACCATGCGAGTGCTCTGCGCGGCCCGCCGGACGGCCGCCAGCAAAGCAGCCGAGGCATGGCGTGCCACGTTGAAGGCAGCGACAACAACCAGGAGGTCACGGTCTTCATGTGGTGCAAAACGTCCGTCGACCTGCAACGCCAATCCGCAACTGGTGGTGACGGATTGGCCGTCAATCGAGACCACATGCCAGCGATATGACTCCTGCCCGGAGATCCTGTTTGCAGCTCTCATCGGGTCCAGTGTTGCCGCCACGCTCATCAGCGAGGCTTCCGGCAGCACCAGAATTGTGACGCTCAGGGGCTGGTTGGACTGCTGGAATACCATCGGTGCGCGACCCGTTGCATCATCTCCCCAGGTTAAGCTGGCCTCAAAGCGTTGCCTATCCCGCCCCGCCTGGACGCTCACCGACAGAGCGGCCAGCGCCTTCAGCCGGCATTTCTGCATGGCGGGCAACCCAGCGGGTGAGTGCTTTTGAAACTCCCGCTCGAGGCTCACTCGTGCGCCTAGTCGACAAGTCGGTGTGCAGCAGCATGCTCTCAACCGTGGCAGCCAGTGTGTCATTGTCGCGCCACAGGCGATGGAACAAGTGCAATCGCTTCCCCTGTCCTGCCAACACCTGAGTAGTAATGGTCAGTCTGTCGCCGGCATGGATTTCGTCCAGGTACCTGATATGGTTTTCGACAGTGAAGTAGCTGTGTCCCGACGCCACATATGCAGCATCGGCACCGATCAGCTCCATGAAACGGTCGGTCGCCTGTGAGGCGGCTTCAAGGTAATATGCCTCGTTCATATGGCCGTTGTAGTCGGTCCAGCTGACAGGAACCTGCCGCGTCGCCGTGATTGGAAGACCTTCCCGTTCGCCCGGTTCGGACAGGCTTGCCTCATGCGCCCGCACCACTCCTCCGGCACCACTACCCGTGCGGCGCAGCGCGCGGATCATCCCGACCACGTTGTCGTCACGCAAACGCTCAAGCTCACGGATCGACAGATGCCCCGACTGCGTGTCCGACTGCGAGGCGATCAGATCAACCAGTTCATCGTTGAACTCTGGCACATCCATCAGCTTCGTCCAGGGCCAGGACAGGGCCGGACCGAACTGCGCCATGAAATGGGCCATCCCCGCTTCGCCTCCTGCAATTCGGTAAGTTTCAAACAGGCCCATCTGCGCCCAGCGGATCCCGAAGCCCATGCGGATGGACTCGTCGATCTCCTCGGTTGTTGCAATGCCGTCTTTCACGAGCCACAGTGCCTCACGCCACACGGCTTCCAGCAGGCGGTCGGCGACATGGGCATCGATCTCCTTGCGGATGGTCAAGGGATACATGCCGATGGTGCGGAGCATATCAGCCGCTTGGGCGCAGATTGAGGCATCCCCCACCAACTCGACGAGCGGCAGCAGATACACCGGATTGAACGGATGCGCCACGATGGCGCGTGTGCCTTGCATGTTCAATTCGGACGGCTTGAATCCCGACGTCGAGGATCCAATAATTGCCAGCGGGCCCGCCGCCGCCTGGATGGCGGGCAAAACCCGGTGCTTCAGATCCAGCGTCTCGGGAACGCTCTCCTGCACCCAGTCCGCATCTTTGACGGCCTCGGCCATGTCGTCGCAAAAGGTCAGCCGCCCCTCTGGCGGAAGCGCGCGGTCATAAAGGGCGGGCAGTGCACGACGGGCATTTGCCAGCACCTCCGCTATCTTGCGTTCCGCCTGCGGATCGGGGTCCGAAACTGCAACATTCCAACCGTTCAACAGGAAGCGTGCGGCCCAGCCACCGCCAATAACCCCGCCACCAATGATTGCCGCCTTCTTCATGCCTGAGCCCCCTTTGGAGCGCGCTTGACCAGCCCCAGCCGTTCGCGCACGGCTTGCGGTCCAATGACATGAGCACCCATGTTCTCGGAGATCGTTACAGCCCGTTCCACAAGCTGTGCATTGGTGGCAAGATGCCCCTTGCCCAGCCATAGATTGTCTTCCAGCCCCACACGCACATTGCCGCCTGCAAGCACTGCCGCAGCGACATAGGGCATCTGGTCACGGCCGAGGCTGAAGGCCGACCAGCACCAGTCGCTGGGCACCGCGTTCACCATTGCCATGAACGTGTTGAGATCGTTCGGGGCACCCCACGGGACTCCCATGCATAGCTGCACCAGTGCCGGGTCGGCCAGAGTGCCTTCGCGAACGAGCTCCTTTGCAAACCACAAGTGGCCGGTGTCGAAGGCCTCAATCTCCGGTTTGACGCCAAGTTCCGTCATCATGCCGCCCATCGCCCGCAACATGCCGGGCGTGTTGGTCATGACGTAGTCCGCCTCGGCAAAGTTCATCGTGCCGCAATCCAGAGTGCAGATTTCCGGCAGGCATTCAGCCACATGGAGCATGCGCTCAGTGGCACCGATCATGTCGGTGCCTGACGCGTTGACAGGAAATGGCGCTTCTGTCGGACCAAAGACAATGTCTCCTCCCATGCCGGCTGTCAGGTTCAACACCACGTCGACCTCGGCGTCGCGGATCCGGTCCGTCACCTCGCGGTAGAGGTCCAGCCTGCGTGAGGGCTTGCCCGTTTCCGGGTCACGCACATGGCAATGGACAACAGCCGCTCCAGCTTTTGCCGCAGCAATGGCACTTTCGGCAATCTGCTGCGGACTACGCGGCACATGGGCCGAGCGGTCCTGCGTCGCGCCCGAGCCGGTGACGGCACAGGTGATGAAGACCTCCTTGTTCATGGAAAGCGGCATGATCGGCTCCTTCGCTGCTTGCTTGCAATGCTACGGGTTTCCGCATCGCCCTTCTTGTCCTATCCTGACATTTATTTGTTCAATCGTGCCAGAATTCTGTCATGCGCCTTGCCATCCTTCTTTTTGATGGGTTCTCGAACATGGTCCTGTCCTGCCTGCTGGAGCCGTTGCGCGCAGTTCGGGACCAGGCGCATATCGACATCTCCTGGCAGATCATGACGGCGGGTGACGGACCTGTTCGTTCGTCAAGCGGCTTGCTGGTTGCATCGGACGGCGATTCAGGCGGCTCGTTCGATGTCCTGATCGTGGTGGCGGGGTATGGCTACCGTGATCATGCGGCCAACACGGCTCTGCGGCAGATCTCGGCGCTGTCGCGACGGAGCGGGTTGGTCATTGGGGCAGATACGGGTCCTTGGCTGTTGGCGGCGCTGGGCATGTTGTCTGCAAAGAAGGCCACGCTGCACTGGTCCTTGTTGTCAGAGTTTGCTGAAGCATTTCCTGACGTGCAGGTTGAGCCCACTCCGCATGTGACCGTGGGCAAGATCTGGACTTGCGGGGGAGCGTCCGGGGCGTTGAACCTGATGCTGGCCTTCATTACGGACCGGTTCGGCCAAGCGAACGCCTTTGCCGCTTCGTCCATGTTTCTGCACGACACCGAGCGTCCTCAGGCCGGCATCAGTAGCGGTCTGCGGCAGTTGACGGGCCAAGGGACGGCACGGTTGCGCCAGGTAACCGGCATGATGGCTGAGACGATCGAAGACCCGTTGTCTCTGTCGCAGCTTGCGGGCCAATGCGGTCTGTCGCTCAGAAAGCTGGACCGCCTGTTTCAGTCCGAGGTGGGGATGCCTCCAGGTCGCTATTTTCAGTTCCTGCGCCTGTCGCATGCGCAGGAACTGGCAAACAGCACCGATCTTGGCTTGCGGGAAATCGCCCTGCGGTGCGGATATTCCGATGCCCCTGCGCTGAGCAAAGCGTTTCGCCGCGCCTATGGCCACCCGATCAGGCGCAGCCAGTAGCTCCCACCTCACCGGACAAAGGACATCTCGCTGATACCTAGGCTGCTCAATTAGGGCGGCGGCCTCCTTTATGATCAGGACAGGAGCAGGCTCTTTGGAAGAAGGCAGTGCCAGTGGGGCAACGACAGGTTGCGGATGGTGGCGCCCCCTGCGCAACTGGCGCATCTTCGCAACCTTGAGGTGTCAACAGGGAGATGACGATGTCCAACACCATCAAGGGGCTCTCCGATACAGGAACTGGCCGCAGTTTTCGTCTGCCGCATATCTACGTGATCCTTTTTGTCTTCACTGCGATTGCGGCATTGCTGACGCATGTGATCCCGGCAGGAATGTATGACAGGATCACGCTGGCAAATGGGCGAATAGCCGTGGACCCGAACACGTTCCGCTACGTGGACGCATCGCCGGTCGGGCTTGAGCAGTTCATGATGGCGGTGCCCCGCGGGCTGATCGACGCCTCGCAGGTGGTGTTCTTTACCCTGATCATCGGCGGAATGTTCATGGTTATTCGCGCAACAGGTATTATTGACGTGTCGGTGGACAAGCTGACGCGCCGCTTTGCCGGGCGCAGCGTATTGATGATCCCCGTGCTGATGCTCACCTTCGCGACGGTCGCCACCTTGATCGGCACGCAGGAGCTGGCGCTTGTCTATGTGCCAGTGATCCTTCCGCTGATGATCGCCCTCCGCTTTGACAGTATTGTCGCGGTTGCCACGGCGCTGTTGGCAACGACGGCCGGGTTTGCCGCAGGCGTGCTCAACCCGGTCAACACCGGCCTGGGTCAGACCATCGCCGAACTCCCGCTTTATTCCGGCTTCGGGCTGCGGACGCTTCTGTTTCTGTGTCTCACCGCCGCTGCGATTGCTTACCTGATGCGCTATGCCCTGAAGGTGCGGGCCCGTCCTGATCTCAGCCTCATGGCAGGCGACGCAGCCGAGCTGGAAAAGCAGCGTATCTATGTGCATGACGCCGAACAGCCTGCAATGTCGTTTTCGAAGCGGCAGGCCTGGGGCGGCATCGCAACCATCGGCTTCTTTGTCGTTATGGTCTGGGGTGTGCTGACCCGTGGCTGGTTCATGACCGAGATGGCCGGCCTCTTCGTGTTGATGGGGATTTCGGTCGGGCTGATCGCGGGCCTCAGCACCGGCAAGATCTGCGAGGCCTTCAACCAAGGTTTTCAGGATGTTCTGGTCGGCGCAATCATCGTGGGGCTGGCCCGTGCCGTCGCCGTGATGCTGGAGGAAGGACAGGTCATGGATACGCTGGTCCATGGGCTGGGCAGCCTTGTGGGCGGTCTGCCCTCAACCTTCTCGGCGCTCGGCATGTTCGTCTCGCAGCTCGGGTTCAACTTTGTTGTTCCCTCGGGCAGCGGACAGGCTTTGGTGACAATGCCCATCATGGCACCGCTTTCGGATCTGATCGGCGTCACCCGCCAAAGCGCGGTGCTGGCGTATCAACTGGGGGATGGGCTATCGAACATCCTCTATCCTACCTCGGGCTATTTCATGGCAACGCTGGCGCTGGCCGGAGTTAGCTGGGACCGTTGGGTGCGTTTTTTCCTGCCGCTGTTCGGCATCTGGATCGCCATCGCAGCTGCGTTCCTGATCTACGCCCAGGCCGTTGATTGGATCGGCTGACTGAGCTCGTAAGCGAGGCTGGGTGACGCGTCTCCTTTACCCTCCCCAGCTAGCGAAGATCATGGCCATCCCCAGCACCAGCCCCGCCACCCTGTGCAGCGGCTTTTGCAGCCCGATGAGCGCGTAAGAGATGACCACGCATCCGCCGCCGACCAGGGCGGCGGACAGCAGTGCCGAACCCGGCGCCTCGGCCAGCCGGATCAGGTCCGGGCGTGCGATCATGCCGAGCGGGATGAGGTAAAGCCCCACACCCAGGGCCATGGCCGTCAGGGCCACCCGCAGCCAGTTCTCCTCCGCCATGCCGGCCGCAATGAAGACCGCACCGCAGACCGGCGGCGTGATGGTGGAGAGAAGCGCGAACCAGAAGACGAAGAGATGCGCCTGCAGCGGCTCCAGGCCCAGAGCCGTCAGGGCGGGTCCCGCGACCGAGACGCAGATGACATAGGCCGCCGTCGTCGGCACCTCCATCCCGAGAACCAGGCAGGCCAGCGCGGTCAGCAGGAGCGACGGCCACAGGTTCCCGTTCGACGCCGACAGGATCAGCGAGGTGATCTTCACCCCCAGCCCGGTGATGGCCAGCACGCCCACGATGATCGAGGCGCACAGGATGATCGCGGCGATCAGCGACACCTGCCGCGCGGCCCCAATGAGAGCCACCTCGGCCCGACCCGCCGCACGCCGCAGGTCGAGCCGCATGTCGGCGCCGGTGAGGAGCAGGACGGCTCCTGCGATGATGGCCAGCGCCGCCGAATACTGCGGCGTGTAGCCCGCCCGGAACATCGCCCCCAGCAGCACCGCGAAGGGCACCATGAAGAAGGCGGAGGTCACCAGAACCTCCCGGGACGCAGGTTGCTGCTCCGGCGGCAGCCCTCCCAGATCCAGGCGACGCGCATAGGCGTCGATCCCGAACCAGACCACTGCAAAGTAGAGAAGCGCCGGCAAGAGCGCCGCGGTGATGATCTGCGTGTAGGGCGTGCCGGTCAGTTCGACCATGACAAAGGCCCCTGCCCCCATCAGGGGCGGCATGATCTGCCCGCCTGACGAGGCCACGGCCTCGACCGCCGCCGCGATCCGGCGCGGGTAACCCATCCGGATCATGGCCGGGATGGTCACCGCGCCCGTCGATGCCACATTGGCCGAAGCCGATCCCGAGATGGAGCCGAAGAGCGCCGAGGCGATGACTGACACCTTGCCGGCACCACCCCGCAGCCGGCCTGCGGCCGCCGCGGCCAGGTTCATGAACCCCTGCCCCGCCTCGCCCGCATTGAGCACCGCGCCGAAGATGACGAAGATCGCCACCACCCCGACCGAGACGCCGGTCAGTTGTCCGAAGATCCCGCCCTCGGCCAGGGTCAGCGTGCCCATCAGGCTGGCGGCGGGCAGCGGTGCATGGCCGAACTCGCCCGGGACATGCTGGCCGAAGGCGGCATACAGCAGCGCCACCGCCGCCACCACCGGCAAGGGCCAGCCGATCGCGCGACGCGCGGCCTCCAGCACCGCAAGCAGCAGGACCCCTCCCACGGCATACTGGAAGCCCGTTTCCACGAAGCCGTACTGATCAGCCAGTCGATCCGCATTGACGGCAATCCAGACCGCCGCCGCCATTCCCGCCAGCGCCAGCGCATAGCCAAAGGCTGACACCCAACGCGAGGCAGGCCGCTCGGTGAAGAGAAAGATCCACGGCAGGATCAGCGCCACGTGCAGGGGCCGGGCGACCAGGTTCGGCACCAGCCCCGAGAAGATCAGCCCCAGATGGAAGGCGACAAGCAGGAGCGCGGCGGACAGCATCACCGCCCGCCGCACCGTCACAGAAGACACCCGGCTCATTCGCCGACGGCCACGCCCGCTTCCTCGTAATAGCGCGCCGCACCCGGATGCAGAGCCTCAAGCCCCGCAACCTGCTCCAGGGAAACGCCGGCCCACCAGGGAGCCGTCTCGGCCATTGTCTCGCGCTGGGTCCAGAAGGCCTTGGTCAGCTCATAGGCCGTGTCGTCATCCATGGCGGTCGTGGTGAAGGCAATGACCGGCAGGCCAGTGGTCACGATGTCCCCACTTTGGCCGGGATAAACGTCGGCGGGAATGACGACGCGTGCCTGCCCCGTCTGGGCCACCTGTTCCTCGCTCAGCGACAGGAGCCGCACCTCCTGGCTGGCGGCCGCTTCGACCACGTTCGGCGCCGGAAAGCTGCCGGCGGTCACGAAGCCGTCGATCTGCCCGTTCTTCAGCGCATCCCCAGCGTTGGAGAGTTCTGCATCGGCGATGGTGACACCGTCCATCAGCCCGAAGAGCGCGAGATACTTCTCGCCCTCGGTCGCGCCAAAGCTGCCTTTCCCGAGCAGGATGCTCTTGCCGTCAAACGCCTCCAGCGTCGTCGGACCTTCGGCACCGGCCACGACAAAGTGCATTGTCAGCGAGGGAATGGGAAACAGCGCGCGGATCTCTGCGAACTGCGGGGCGTTCCGGCCCTCGAAGGCACCGCTGCCGGACTGCGCGTCCGCCACCAGCGACGGCGGGGCGGTGAAGACATAGTCGGCGCCACGTGCCCGGACCTCCATGACGTTCTGCACCGAGCCTTGGCTTTCCTCGACGGTCATCACCAGCTGGCCATCCGAGGCGGCCTTCATGCCCTCGGCAAGCTCGACGCCCATCTGGTAGTAGGAGGTGCCGGTCTTGGCCGACTTGTAGGTCAGCCGCGTTTCCGCCTGCGCCGTCCCCGCCGCCAGCACCAGCGCCCCCGCCAGCATCGCCCGTGTCCGATATCGCATGTCTCCATCCCCTCTTTGTCAGAGGCAGCATGAACCGGGAGGAAGGAGCAGGTGTCAAGGTTGTTGCCGCTGCTGCGCTGGCCGAACTTGTCGAGGCAACAGACTGGTATGAGCGCCATCACTCAATTTCGGGAAGTTCCGCCAGTCCCGTGTACCTGGAGCATCGGGTCACCCGAGACCCGGCTTTTCCGGCTCCCGGGTTTTCCGGGGTCGGGCTTTCCCGACACTCACTACTGCGGGCACTGCACGCAGCTTATTAATGCAAATGCGCCGATTTGGTTTCAAGTGCTGCTCATGGACATACGAGACGTTAACGGACATAAATGGCTTTCCGTTTGAGGACAGACAGGACGAGTAGAGGACCATGCGGAAATCAGTTCTGGAACTTATTCCACAGACAGTAGATCGACTTGTGGAACATTATCAATTTCTCGACGCACTGAACCCAATCGATGCTGAGACCGGTAATCTACTTGAAGAACTAGAAGACTTGAAAGTCAAGTTTATCGAGCATGAGTTTTCGATTTTCAAACCCCCCTCCGGTGGCCGTGCCATAGAGGAGGAGGGCACCGAACATGCTTATTCTCGCAGGATAACGGAACTCATAGACAGTGCGGCTGCCAATCCGGCAGCTGCGCTCGCACTGGATATTCACGCAGCGAATTGCGTCCTCTATAATCTCCCCATGCCGTTCAGCCTCAGAGGTTACATTGCTGATCGGCTAGTAGGTGATGTGCCTTCATCCAAACCGGCCAATCGCCCAAAGGTCTTTCCCCTTCGAGATGCCCTGATTGTCGACGTCATCGAAGGTCTTGTACAACGACATGGTCTCAGCGCGTATGGCTCCGCCGCCGACGGTTTTGCTGGTTCAGCATGCTGGGTGGTGGCTGAAGCGCAACGGCAGCTCGGGCGGACGCCAAATTCGCCGCGGACAGTAGCCAAAATGTTGATGATTGCACGCCGAGCCGAGAAGGCTGAAGCGCAGGCTGCTGCTATGGCCTCCACTGCGGCAGGCGGGGCAGATTGATTTCAGCAGCGTCGCTGATCCGAGCACCGTTGTTCGATTTTTGCAGACTTCATCTCGTTAGCCGAAGAGACTGTTGGACATCCAAGGGCGTCCACCTCTACAGATTCCGGCCGAAGTTTGTTACAACGTAGTTGTTCAGCCTATTTAGAGCGCCTAACAAAACCGCTCCTCATGCGTTAAGAGGCAATGAGCAAGCCCCTTGTATCCGATGATCTGTGGGCGGCCATTGCGCCGCTTCTGCCAAGGCAGCGGCCGAAGCCGAGGGTGGCCGCCCTCCATGCGATGACCGGCTGGCCCTGGCCGGCATCATCTTCGTCCTGCGATCTGGCATTCCCTGGCAGATGCTGCCGCCCGAGTTCGGCTGTTCCGGCATGACATGCTGGCGCAGCCTGCGTGACTGGCAGACAGCCGGTGTTTGGGCAAGGCTCCATCACGTGCTGCTCGAGCAGTTGTCGGACGCCGGGCATCTGGACTGGAGCCGAGCATCCCTCGACAGCGCCGCTGTGCCGGCGAAAAGGAGGGGCGGGACCGGCCCGAACCCGACGGATCGCGGGCCAAACCGGGCACAAGGCGCCATCTTGTGGTCGACCGGCAAGGCACCCCGCTCGGGGTGCGCCTGAGCCCGGCCAACCGGCACGACAGCAAGATGCTGGCCCCAACCCTGGAAGCCGTGCCAGGCGTGCGGCACGGGCAAGGCCGCCCTCGCAAGCGGCCCGACAAGCTTCACGCCGACAAGGCCTACGACCACCACCGCTGCCGGACCGGATGTTGGACCCGCAGGGTCTCGCCCCGCATCGCCCGGCGGGGCATAGACAGCAGCGAAAGGCTGGGCCGGCACCGATGGGTTGTCGAGCGAACACTGGCATGGCTCAACCGCTTTCGCCGCCTCGCCATCCGCTACGAGCGGCGCGCCGACATCCACGAGGCTCGTGTGATCCTGGGCTGCGCCCTCATCTGCCTCAACCAGATCAGAAGGTTTTGTTAGGTGTTCTGAGTCGGTGCGTCGCTTCTATGGATCGAGCATCTAAACAGAGGTTCGTGCTTGCTGCACTGACAAGCCGCTGAAGTTCGCTCACGGTAACATCTTGTGCGGCCAGAGCTATCTACTTGCTGTCTCTCTGACAGTTGATGCCGTCACGGCCACTGTCGCCGCCGTCGCTCGAGCAACAGCCCTGAAGGGCGGCTTCTAGTGGGGTCGAACTTTCCGTGCTCTCCGAGCAGGGGGGTGGAAACCACATATCCGAAAATAGAAATAATAAACAGGTCATAGCTGGAAACCCTCCTGTCCAGATACCTCCAATGCATGCTCAAACCGCTTGGAGACTTGCACCGATGCCTAACGAAATCCTTAGATTGCCGAAGGTGATTGCCCTAATAGGTATGAGCCGCAGCTGGCTCTATGCAGAGGTCGCAACCGGCCGTTTTCCTACCCCGGTCAAACTCGGCACTCGTGCTATCGGCTGGCGGCGCTCCGACGTGGAGGCTTGGCTCACCAGCAGGTCAAGTACCGGAGACGCATGATGACGGAGGCCCGTAGACTCACTGCGGCGCTGGGCGGACGTTGGCACGGCATATGGCACCTCCCCTTGCCCCGTCTGTCAGCCAGAGGCCCGAGGTGATCAGAATGCCCTGACCCTGAGTGATGGCCATCGGGGACTGCTGTTGAACTGCAAGAAGAGGGGATGCGGCTTTCTCGATATTCTTGCTGCGGCCAGGGTGTCACCTCGGCGCCCTCATCAACCGTCCCTGCTCTGCTGCACAAGGCAACCGAAGGCTACCACATCAGACCACGCGAAGAAGCTCTGGGAGGTGTCCCGGCCGCTCGAGATGACGCTCGCAGAGACCTATCTGCGACGTGTCAGAAAGGTTGATCCTCTTCTCACGCCTGCGCTGAGGTTCAACCCATGCACATGGCACGGCCCGACGCGCCAAAACCTGCCAGCTTTGATCTCGCTCATCGAAGGTGCTGACGGCTTTGCAGTCTCGCGGACTTATCTGCGTCCAGATGGATCAGGCAAGGCCGATGTGGCGACACACGAGCAGAGACTGATGCTTGGCAGTGCAGCAGGCGGTCATGTCCCGCTGAAGGCCGGAAATGGCACTCTTTTTGTCGCTGAAGGCCTGGAGACTGCGTTGTCTCTCCCGCTGCTGGGCATGGTGGGTTCTGCCGCCCTCTGGGCCACCCTCTCGGCCGCCAACATGCGTTCTCGTCGCCTTCCGGAGAAACCGAGCCTACTCGTCATTGCCGCCGATGGAGACGAGGCCGGCCGCTCAGCCGGTGACGCCCTGGCGTGCAGAGCCATCGGTCTAGGTTGGGCCGTGGAGATCAGGCCAGCGCCTGACGGTCATGACTGGAATGATGTGCTTGTCGAACGGCTAGCTTCCACGGAGGTGCGCGCTCATGGCCTATAACACCCTTGCCTGGGCACTGGCGCAGCGAGGCCTGAAGCCCGGCACGAAGCTCGTGCTGATACACCTTGCGAACTGTCGAAACCATGCAACTGGCCAGTGCAATCCCAGCCAGAAGACGCTGGCAGAGCTCTGCGAGATGACGGTGTCGAGTATCAACAATCACCTCAGGATCCTTGTGGAGCGCGGATTGATCAAGCGGGTGCGCCAGTTCGACAAACGCACGGGTGCGGCTCGTTCAACGCAGTATCTTTTCCCTGAAGCTACTGCCGACGGACCCAAGGCGACCTCTTCACGCGGCCGAAAGCAAATACCACCCGAGAGCTCCGCCCCCTCTTCATTACTGGAGGGACCCTCACCAATCCGCTGCACACCGCCCCTCAAGCGGCTTGGAGACAAAACAGGAAGAGAACCAGGAAAAGAACATGGTTAAGAAAAGAACTTCCGTGAAAAGGAAAAAAGCGGCTACGGCGAGTTTGCTTCTGACCCCAGTGCCGCGCTGCTTCGGCCTGAAGCCCTGCTGCAGATCCTTTGATGAGGACGTTTCTGTTTCCCATTACCTTGAGAACGAACACCTCCCGCGCGCTTTTTTTATTCACGGGACACCTCGCAAAAAAAGGCGCCGATCGCTGCTGTTCTGGGTCCTTTCGGCGCAGTTTCGTATGCGGTGGGCATTGTCGCGCAAGTTCTCCAGTTGCAGGCGAAAAATCTGGGTTTCCACCTGGAAACCCGAGGTTTCCACGCAGCCGCAGGTTTCCACTCAGCCGCAGGTTTCCCCTCAGCCGTGGTTTCCACCCTGGAACTGGAAGCTCGCCCCAGATCCGCTTTTTTCAGAAGCTGTTGGCCGGCTTCCGCATAGCTGGAGCCTCCTGACATGACCCGTGGCTCCAACCCCCTATCCTCGGACCGGATGACCGCGCTTGAGCGCCGGCGCGAGCTCTGTGTGCTACTGGGCATAGGCCTCGTGCGGCTCCGGATGCGCAACAGCGACTTTACGGAGACAGTTCGCAACGGCCGAGATCCGGCGACTACACATCCGCCCCGGACAGAGCGGTAGTGGTGGCAACGAAAGCAGAGACCAATCCCATGACAAACGTTGATCCCCTTCCCGCACGTCTGGCTGCTCTGAAGGGCGCGCCGGCAGTGGAGCTGAAGAAGCAATGGCGCGAGCTCTTCGACAGCGCGCCGCCACCTTTCAACCGCCGCTACCTGGAGAGGCGGCTGGCCTACCGCATCCAGGAGCTGGCCTATGGCGGCTTGAAGCCGGAGACGGTCCGGCGGCTGGAGGGGCTGGGCGAGGAGCTGGACGGCGGCGACCGCAAGAAGAGCCGCATCCGCGCCGACCTGATGCCCATTGCCGGCACCCGGCTGATCCGCGAGTGGCAGGGCGTCGAACAGGTCGTCACCGTCACCACCGACGGCTTCGAGTGGCAGGGGCGTCCCTACAGGTCGATCTCCGCCCTCGCCCGCGCCATCACCGGCACGCGCTGGAACGGCTGGGTGTTCTTTGGGTTAAAGCGCGGTGGCCGCAGGCCGGCGCAGGCTCCGGTGGAGCCTGCGCAGCGCTGTACGCACGCCGCGCAAGCGGCGGGCCGGGAGAAGAACCACAGGAGCCGGCCATGACAAGGCCCGTCGTTCGCAAGCTGCGCTGCGCCGTCTACACCCGCAAGTCCTCCGAAGAGGGGCTCGAGCAGGAGTTCAACTCGCTTCACGCCCAACGCGAGGCCTGCGAGGCCTACATCGCCTCGCAGCGCTCGGAGGGCTGGGTGCTGGTGCGGGACCAGTATGATGATGGCGGCATCTCCGGCGGAACGCTGGAGCGCCCTGCCCTGCAGCGGCTGCTGGCCGACATCGAGGACGGCCTGGTGGATGTGGTGATCGTCTACAAGATCGACCGCCTCTCGCGCTCGCTGATGGACTTCTCGAAGCTGGTGGAGGTCTTCGACCGGAACGGCGTGACCTTTGTCAGCGTCACCCAGTCCTTCAACACCACCACCTCCATGGGCCGCCTGACGCTGAACATCCTCCTTTCATTCGCGCAGTTCGAGCGCGAGGTGACGGCGGAGCGCATCCGCGACAAGTTCCGCGCGTCCCGCATGAAGGGCATGTGGATGGGGGGCAACCCGCCGCTGGGCTACGAGGTGAGGGACCGCAAGCTGATCATCAACGAGGAAGATGCCGGACATGTCCGCTGGATCTTCGCCCGCTTCCTCGAGATCGGCTCGGCCACCGAACTGGCCCGCGAGGTGGCCCTGCGCGGCGTCCGCACCTCGCGCGGAAACCGGATCGACAAGAAGGCGATCTATCGGATGCTCTCGAACCGCGTCTACATCGGCGAGGCGGTGCACAAGGGGGAGAGCTATCCCGGCGAGCACGCAGCCATCATCGACCGCGACGTCTGGGACAAGGTCCACGCCATCCTCACCGAAAGCCCGCGCACCCGTGCCGCCCGCACCCGGGCGCAGACGCCGGCGCTGCTGAAGGGCCTGATCTTCGGCCCCGACGGTGCCGCCTTCTCGCCCAGCCACACCCGCAAGGCCGGCAGGCTCTATCGCTACTACGTGAGCCAGACGGTGCTGAAGCAGGGTGCCGGCGCCTGCCCCGTCGGCCGCGTCCCT
>VGDE01000068.1 GCA_016869875.1 Alphaproteobacteria bacterium | reverse complement strand
TGCTGACCGACCAGCCGCTGCGCCGGATCACGCTGGAGGTGGGGGTGGCCTACGGGACCGACTTGGAACGTGCTCACTCGGTTCTGCTTGAGGCACTTGAAGGGCTCGATACAGTTGAAGCCTCGAAGAAGACCGAGGTCTTCTGTCAGGGCTTTGGTGACTCCTCGATCGACTTCGTGCTGCGGTGGTGGACGGGGTCCACGCCCGTGCAAGAGCTTCGTTCACGCGACGAGGTGGCGCGGGCCGTCAAACGTGCACTGGACGGCGCCGGCATCGACATCCCGTTCCCACAGCGGACCCTCAGCTTTCTGGAGCAGGTGCCGCTTGACGGTTCCAGACAGGATCGGCGGTAGGAGGTAGCCCCGGCACGGTGCTGAGAGCGGCAACCCACGGGAACTCGTCCATTTTGGCGAAGACCAATTGCGACAATGTCGAGCACCAAAGCGCTTCCGATGAGTGGCTGGTGCCGGTGTAGTTAGAAGAATACGGTCTGGCTGGTCAGCCTCAACAGCTTCTTCAATCACAGTATGACAGATAGTGTTAGCGCCCAAAGAGTCAGGGCGCTGCCGGCGGCAAGTGCGTAGACGCCGTTCCAGCCGATGCCCGCCCGCTGAGGGGAGACGTTGCCTAATGCAGCGGCGAGAAGAACAGATGCCGTGAAGGGTGAGGTCGCCCCGCTCAGCGCCCATCCCCCAGTGATTGCAACAACAAGGGCGGCAGGCGGAATTCCCATTGCCTCCGGTGAGGGCAGAACCGGCACCAAGAGCGACACCGCAAGGATCGGGTTCATCCCCAGCTGCCCCGTCAGCGGGATGATCCAGACCATCGCGGCCAAGATGATCCACGAGGGGAGGGCATGCAGATCAAGGCCCAGTCCTTGCACCAGCGGCACCAACAGGAAGGCCCCCAGGCTGCCGATGAACCCTGCCATGAACAACAGTACGATCTCGCCTTGGTAGGAGGGCAGTTCGCGCGTCACGAACTGCACTGCGCGCTGACGGACATGGCGGAGCCGGGTCTGCCCCTCCGGCGGCTGCTGCAGGGCGATCCACAGCAGGGCGACCACCGGAACCAAGGACATGACAGCGCCAATGACCTCAATTCCCGTCACCGCATGCAACAAGGCGACCCCCAGCAACACTACCCCCAGTAGCATCAGCAAAGGGCGCAGCTGCACTGACCAACGGCTGGTTTCCGCAGCCGTGGGCTGCGCCATTTTTTGCGGCCTGTGCAGCGCGTCCAAGCCCCAGCCGATCACCAGCACCATCAGCGCGCTGACGATCCCCGGAAGAGCCGCGGCACTCCAGCTGGCTCCCGGCACGACCGACACGGTGATGATCATTGAAAACCCCAGGGGTGACCAGCACAGGGTGGACGCAAAGCCGCGTTGAATGGCGATCATCATGCGTCGCGTGCGCTGGATACGCACCTCGCGGTCAGGCTCCCGCGCAGTGCTCTCCGTGGCCAGGGTTCCGAGCAGGGAGATGGAGCCATAGAGCAGGATCAAGCCGAACAGATGCCCGCCCACCGTCAGGGCGCCATAGCGCAAGCCGGGCCGCTGACGGGCCAGAAACCGTCCACATTCGTTAATCTCAGGCGAGGTCATGGCAGCGCTTCGGATTACGCTCAACGCCGTGAACAGCGCCATCACCATGGCGCCGCGCTGCGCTGCAGTCGCAGTGGCGGCAAGCCAGTCCGGGGTGGTCAGCGCGGCCCAGATGATCAGCGCAAGGCCGATCAGCACAAAGGCTGCCCGGGATGCACGGAGGCCGAAGCTGAAAATCACGACCGCCGCCCCTGCCAGTCCCGAACCTGCCAGCGCAAGAGGTGCAAACCAAGTATACTCGAAGCCAATCATGAGTGCGGTCACCCCGGCGGGCAGAAGGCCTGCAAGCGAACAGAAAGGTGGGATCTTGGAAAGGCTCATGCAGGCTGCACAACTCGATGCATCGGAGGAGGAAAAGCAGGCAAGTGTAGTGGCCGCAGGCTTGGGAGGGAAATCTTTACTGCCAAACTGCGGAATGAAGCCAGCTAGTGGTGGCGTCAAGCGGTTGAACGGATGGAAGAGTTTGATAGTGATCGAGGCCTGGCGCAGACACTGCAATACAAAGCGCCCGCACTCGTCATTGCACCATTGCCCCCCGCTCCGAAGGTGACGCAGTGGCCAGCTCCGCCATCCGGAGCGGCTTTGCCGGCCAGTCCAGCCATGGCTTCAACCCTGTCATGCACCATTAAGACTGAAACTGGACCACCTAAGGGGGACAGGTCAGTCGACGTGATGAAACGATAGCGACCATCATGTCATGTAAGCTTCATCAAGCGCCTGTGCTGCACGCTGAAATACGAGTACGTGTATCTGCATGCTTGGAGCTTGGGACCCAGCTCCGCACTGGTGTTAGAAAATGGATTTAGTTTATAACAGCTGCCGCCCCCAAAAGGCTCTTGGCGACCGACCACCGGCAGTGGCCTGCTCACTGCAAATCGAGCACCTCACTATCAGGGCAAGGAGGCAGACATGCCCACTCGGCGCGTGTTTCTTGAAGCAGCATTAGCAGCAGGACTGATTGCCCCAACTTGGAGTCTAGCCAGGGCCAAAGACGATCGATGGTCACAATGGACCCGGTCTTATGTCTCAAACGGGCGCGTTATTGATCCGCAACAAGGGCACATTAGCCATTCGGAGGGACAAGGTTACGGATTGCTGCTGGCGCAGGCGGTCGGGGACCGAGTACTCTTCGAGCAGATCGAGACATGGAGCCAGCATCATCTTGCGATCCGCAGGGACAGCTTGATGGTGTGGAAGTGGGTGCCTGGTTACGGCCGCAATGTTGCTGACTGGCATAATGCCACGGATGGTGATCTTTTCCGGGCCTGGGCCTTGCTACGGGCTGAACGTGACTCTGGATGGATAGGCTATCAAGAGAAAGCCATCGCCATTGCGCACGACGTTGCTGATCTTTGCCTTGCAACCGATCCTAGGGCAACCGATGAGTGGCTGTTGATACCGGGCGCCGAAGCGCCACAAAGTGCGGAACGTGTTCTCTTCAACCCCTCCTATATCATGCCCCGGGCCCTTCGCGAATTAGGTGCGGCAGCAGATGAACCAATGCTCATCCGCGCCGCCGATCACGGTGAAACGGTTCTGGCCGAACTTGCGGCAGCCGGACTTCTGCCAGACTGGGTGGATATCACGCCCTCAGGATTTGAAAAACCCTCCGAGCATGACAGGAAATGGGGTTATGACGCTCTTCGGGTCCCGCTTTACCTGGCGTGGTCAGGCCACTCGGATCATCCTGCCGTCGATCGAGCGCTCAAATTCCTTGAGCACGGATCCCTTCCCGATCACCTTGTCGTGGAGGCCACTGCGGATGGCCAGATCCTGGCGCAGAGCAACAAAGCAGGCTTTCGAGCACTGCATGCGCTCGCTCGATGTAAAGACATTCCGGATCAGCTGCCGGATGGTACCGATTATTATGCAGACACGTTGCTGTTGCTGGCGCAGGTGGCACAGCGTGAAGCCTCCTGCACCAGATAAAGGACGCATCATCAGGACTTTCACCAGCCGATGATAGGACTCTGTTAATCTTTTTCCCTCATGGCTGCCGTGATTGCATCAATAGCGCATGTGGCAGAAGTCATGAAGTATGGAAGACTGATCATTGGCCTGCTGGCTGTTGTCGTTGGGCTTTGGATCATCGTGGGTGAACAGATGTCCGGTGCCAGTGCAGGTGCAGTTGTCAATGCACCGGTTGTGACGGTCCGCGCGCCTGTTGCAGGCAACCTGCGGATGCCGACGCGTCAGCTGGGCTCCAGGGTGGCACAGGGTGAAGTGCTTGCCAGCGTCGAAAACCCGATCGTGGACCGCGTCCGGCTGGATGACCTGCTGATGGAGGTCCGTCTGGAAGAAGCGGCGAAGGCACAAATCGCTTCCCTTTTGACGGAAACGCGCTCCGTCCGTGAAGGACTGGTGGAACGAACCCGTATCTACCGGACACGGCGACTGGAAGAACTGCGTGAGCGGCTAAACCATGCCGAAGCCCGTCTGGCGATTTTGGAAGCTGGCGGAGCGGCACCCGCGGGTAGCGATCAGCAGCTGCTTGCCGCTGTCGAGGGAGAGAGCGGCAGTCTGCCGGCCGAGCCGAGGCTGGAGGCTTTGGCGCTCAATCATGCACGGGAAAGGGTGGTGGTCCTGCGCATTGCTCTTCAAGCCGCGCAAGCGCATGTCTTTCTGGGTGATGGTTATAACGATGCGCCAAATGCCGAGCAGCGTGTCGTGGAACTCGACAGCGAAATAGCCGCCCTCGCCTCTCGCCTCTCGGAGGCGGAAGAGCGCACCGCCACGGTTCAGGAACGGGTCGACCGGGAACGGATCCGGGTGAACGGGCTGACAGGGGGAGAACTCCCGGCACCTGTAGAAGGGCTTTTCTGGGAGGTGCTTGAAGCCAACGGCGTGAACGTCCAGCGCGGGGACCCTGTTTTGCGCTTGGTCGACTGCCAGGCAGCAATGGTGACGCTGTCGGTGACTGAACGTGTCTTCAACGGTCTTGCTATCGGGCAGGCCGCACATTTTCGGCCCGGAGGATCGTCAGAGGTCCATGACGCGACCATCAGTCGCTTGGCGGGCAGCGGCGCGTCGACGATTTATCGCAACTTGGCGGTTGCGCCCAGCCAGCGTCATCTTGAGCGCTTTGACGTGACCCTGATCGTCCCGACCCTTCGGCAGAGCAGCGCTGAAGGCTGCATGATCGGTCGAACCGGGCGCGCGTTCTTTGAAGCACGCCCGCTGGATGGGCTTCGCAGCCTGTTCCGCTGAAATGCCCACGTTCTTTTATCTCAGCGAACTCGGCTCAAGCGCCGTCCATCTGCTGCTGGTTTTGGGGGCAGGACTGATCCTTCCCTACTGGGTGGATATACGAAACAACATGCACCGGACGATCCTGCTGACGGGCACGTTTGTGCTTGCCATGCGCTACATCTGGTGGCGTGGCGCTGAGACTTTGTCTCCTGTCGGATTGTCTTTTGACATGCTTGCCAGCTGGTCACTCTTCGCCTTTGAGCTTCTGGCCATGATCGGCTCTGTCAGTTCGCTTGCGATCATGTCGCGCCTTCGCCTGCGCAGCGCAGAAGCAGATGCACATGCCGGGTGGTGGGGGGAGAATGAACCACGCGTCGCCATTCTGATCGCCACCTATAATGAAGAATTGGATGTGCTGGAGCGTACCATTGTCGGAGCACAGGCTCTGCGGCACAAGAACAAGGAGGTGCTGGTGCTCGACGACAGCCGCCGCGACTGGCTGCGGGATTATTGCGCCAGCCAAGGGGTGCGTTACATGCGCCGGCCCGACAACAAGGGCTCCAAGGCCGGCAACATCAACCATGCGCTGGATCGCCTCGCGGAGGATCCGGTGCCGCCGGAATTTGTTGCCGTTCTGGATGCAGACTTTGTGCCGCATCGGGGCTTCATCTCGCGCTGTCTGGCACTGTTTCACGACCCGGCTGTAGGATTGGTCCAAACCCCCCAGCACTTCTTCAACGCTGATCCAATCCAGCACAACCTGGGGATCAGCCGCTTCTATCCAGACGAACAGCGGTTCTTCTTCGACCACATGCAGCCATCGCGCGACGGTTGGGGGATTTCCTTCTGCTGCGGAACCTCGTCAGTTTGCCGTTGGACGGCTTTACGAAATATTGGTGGACTGCCGACAGAAAGCGTAACTGAAGATTTCATGCTGACGCTGGACCTGCAGAACAAGGGTTGGACCTCTGTCTACTTGTCCGAGCCCTTGACAGAGGGTCTGGCACCCGAAGGCCTCAAAGAGTATGTCACGCAGCGTGCACGGTGGTGCCTGGGGCTGATGCAGATCGCCCGGTCGCGCCTCGGCCCTTTGGCCCCCAACAACCTTCGCCTGCGAGACCGCTGGAGCGTGGTGGATTCAGTCCTGTTCTGGATGACGAGCTTTCCGTTCCGGCTCGCAGTTGTCGTATACCCTCTCCTCTACTGGTATTTCGGAACAACCGTTGTAAACGCCTCGCTGCCTGACGTGTTGACCTTCTTCGGCTGCTTCTTTCTTTGGTCGCAGATGGTTCAGCGGGTGCTGATGCCCGGCATGGTTGTCCCCATCCTTCACGATGTTGGTCAGTTGATCGGCGCCATCCCCATTAGCCGAGCTGCCTTCACAGGTCTCTTCCGTCCGAAGGGTCATCCCTTCTCCGTTACCGCGAAAGGCGGAGACCGCACTGAGGTCATCGTGCAGTGGCGGATGATGGCCCCGTTCCTGACGCTGCTGATCCTGACAGTCCTTGGCCTGACACTGGGGATCGTCTTTGACCGTTTCGCATATAATGATGCCGGTGATGGCAAATGGGTGGTGATCTTCTGGACGATCTACAATGCTCTTGTTCTGTCCATGACGGTTCTGGCATGTGTGGAACTGCCGCGGCGCGAAAGGCATATTGCTGATCTACCCGACCGCGGCATCCTGGTCACACCGGGCGACGTCCGCTGCCACTGGATCAGCTCGCTGACGATAGAAGAGGCACAGTTGCGCGGCAAGATCTACGATGTGGGAATGGAAGGAACCCTGCGTCTGCAGGATGTGGGTGATATCTCTGTCGAAGTGATCGCGCCAACCGTGGACGGAAATCGTGTGCGGTTGAAACCCACGGCCGCGCAGCGGGAAGCCCTGCTGGTGCGCTTCTACGCCGAGGGCGCGGCGCCGGGGACGGAACGGGCGCAGCTCGGCGGATTGCTGGCCGGCTTGGGAAACCGCCTGACCTTCAGCGCACGTCGCTAATGCGATCCTGCTGAAGCCGCGCCAACGCCGTTGAAAACTGTGCAGCTTCGCAAGTGGTCCGTGAATTCGCCGGGTACTCTTGCGACCCTTCCGCAACGCGCTGTGCAGACGCCGCAAGCTGCGCAATGGGTGTCATGACGATCCGCGTCAGGAGAAGTGTCAACAGGGCAATCAGTGCGACAGCCAGTCCCAGTGCATAAAGCGCCCCGTTTCTGATCAGGTCGATGCCGAAATTGACGCTGCTGGCATCCAGCCGCCCCACCAGCCGCCAGCCGAAGTTTGGGAGATCACCATAGGATATTTGAGGCACCAGCGCCGAAAAGTAGTCGCGTCCGTCAGGCCAGGTTTCTCGTGCTCCCGCCTGAACCCCGGTTTGAGCGGCACGCAGGATCTGCAACTCGGCCGCATTGGGGGCCTCATCCGCTGACGAGACGGAAATTGCCCCATCCGGGTTGATCAGGTAAAGATCGATACCAAAGGCTTTGGCGGCTTCGCGAAGGTGGTTTGTCAACCAGTCTGCGTTGATGTGCATGCCGACAACACCGACCAGATCTCCGCTGGAATTGGTCACGGGTCTTGCCAGGTCGATGAAGCGCAACGGGTTCTCCCCCTCCCCGCCCAGCAACTGGGCCAGGAGGACCGCATCATGGACGTCTCCCGCAAACCCGCCATTCAGCCCGTTGCGATACCAGGGTCGTTCACTGACATCCTGCCCGATCAACAGCCCGTCAGTCGCGGCAACCACCTCGCCGCTGAGATCGGCATAGCCCACCCAGGAGATCCGACTGCCGTCTCCGCCGGCTCCGGTCATCAGGTAGGTCAGTTGATCCGGGTTCAGCCCATTCACCCGCTCTGACAGAAAAACAAGATCGTGCCAGTCCCGCTCCAGCGTCCGCGCAAGTTCTCCAGCCGCAGCGGTGGTTCGGAAGCGAGCCGCGAAGTCCAGGGTACTGTCGGTGAAACGATCCCCTCTCAGATAAGCGAAACCCATGGGAACCAGGAACATTACCAGCAGGCACATCATGGCAAATCCGATGACGGACTTGCGCAGGGTCAGGTTCGGCAGTTGGGTCATCAAGGCCTCAGAACGTGTTGGTGAAAAAGCCGGCGAAGAGTTCTTCAGACGTCAGCTTATAGCCGATCCGTATGCCGTAAGGTCCGTCTGCGATGCGCTTCTGAAGGGCAAGCGTGGTCTCGTGGTAGCTGTCGCTTCCCCCGCGTGACAGCTCCACCCCGATATTAGCTGAGGCAAAGGTCATCTGGCCGAGAAGGAACCAAGACTCGTGGACCGTGCTCATGTCGACCAAGGCATAGGTCGATCCAAAATCCGTTGGCACGTACCGTTCCACCGACAGCTTGAGCCCAGCCTGAAGATCATTGCCTTCATTCTGTTCTTGCTGAAGGCCAAGGGTGGGTCCGGCCTTCAGGACAGCAACCTCCGCCAGCGGCATCGTGTATGTGAAACTGATCGCGCTCGAGTGCCCCTCGTCATAGTTGAAAACGTTGAGCCCGTAGTTAAGGGGCCCGCGGCTTGCAGAGGCGACAACGGACTGCGTTCGTGCACCTGCGTCGCCTTGAAGGAAGTAGCCGTCGGCAGCGGCAGCCTGACACAAAAAACAGGCAAGACCTGCTGCGCTGCCGATTGTTCCACTCCATGCCATCGGCTGTTCCCCTTGTTCCGTCCAAGCACCGGCAGCTTAACCATGAATGAGAAAGACATCCCATAGTTGAACCAAGATGACGTCATCATTCATGCGTTGCTGTGGGAAAAGAGACATCGCGGTAGGACCTGCTCCGGTGGATGGGTGACGTCCCGGAACCTGGTGTAGGTGTCGGTGGCCATCGGGTTTCTCGGTAGGGTCGGGTTGCTGACGCCAACCTGAACCGAGGGATAGACCCGATGACCAAACCGATGATGGACCTCCGCGCGCTCGTCGAGAAGAGCGGTGATGCCGACCTGGCTCGCGTGAGATGGTCGGCTTTGCCGCTGAGCGGCTGATGGAACTGGAGGTCGGTGCCAAGACCGGCGCCGAGTATGGCGAGAAAAGCGGCGAGCGACTGGCGTAGCGCAACGGCTACCGCGATCGGGACTGGCAGACCCGTGCGGGCAGCGTCGAGTTACGCATCCCGCGCCTGCGGACCGGCTCCTACTTCCCCTCTTTTCTTGAGCCGCGGCGCTCGGTCGAGAAGGCGCTGACAGCCGTGATCCAGGAGGCCTACGTCCATGGCGTGTCGACGCGGTCGATGGATGACCTCGTGCAGGCCATGGGCGGGACCGGCATCTCGAAGAGCCAGGTCAGCAGGCTCTGCGAAGAGATCGATGAACGGGTGGATGCCTTCCTCACGCGCCCGATCGATGGCGAATGGCCTTATCTCTGGATCGACGCGACCTATCTCAAGGTGCGCCAGAGTGGCCGTATTGTCTCTGTCGCCGTGACGATCGCGGTGGGCGTCAACACCGACGGCCGGCGCGAAGTGCTGGGCATGGCGATCGGGGCTTCAGAAGCCGAGCCGTTCTGGACCGAGTTCCTACGCGATCTCGTGCGCCGTGGGCTCTCCGGCGTGAAGCTGGTGATCAGCGATGCGCATGAAGGCATCAAGGCGGCCACGGCCCGGGTGCTGTCGACCACCTGGCAGCGCTGCCGGGTTCATTTCCAGCGCAATGCCTTGGCTCATGCCGGCAAGAGCAGCCGGAGAGTGGTCTCGGCCTTCATCGCCACAGCCTTTGCGCAGCCCGATCATGCTGCGGCCAAGACCCAGTGGCGGCTGGTGGCGGACCAGATGAGGCCCAAACTACCCAAGCTCGCTACGCTCATGGACACAGCGGAGGAGGACGTGCTGGCCTACATGACCTTCCCCGCCCAGCACCGCGCGAAATTGCACAGCACGAATCCAATTGAGCGCCTGAACGGCGAGATCAAGCGACGCACGGACGTCGTCGGGATCTTCCCCAACGAGGCCTCGATCCGAAGACTAGTGGGGGCGATCTTGATGGAGCAGACTGAGGAGTGGACCGTCCAGCGCGGCCGTTACATGACGCTGGAAACGCTCACGCCTGTCTGCGATGATGTCATGGTCAGCCTGCCTGCTGCGCAGCGAGACTGACCAGCTCGGCCCGCACCAAAGCGCGAGGCCCATCGCCAGCTACACCATCAGCTGGGACATCATCCTACGTCGTCCTCGTGGCCGTGCTTTGTTCCTGGGTTTCAGGGAAACCAATTGCGGGCGACGACGCCCTCGAAGCACGCTGGTTCCCGCTAGATAGATCGGGCACCGCGGATCTCGCCCTCAGCCTCGATGTAGAAAAAGTTGCCCGTCTGGGAGCTCAAATTCGCATATGACCAATCATGCAGCTGAGCTTGGTGGCTGACCGGCCGGTAAGGGCTCTTCACATCGGTGCCGTCCGAAGCACTGGCGGCAGCTACGCGGGGGCAAAGCAGCCGCTGATCTCTGCCGTTCGACAAGCCTTGGCCCATACAAGCCAAAGATGTGACATAAATTGGCCTTATCGCTCCGTTGCTGCTTGCGCGGTGTCACCCGCGCCTTCCGGGAAGGCTTGAGGCCTCGGTGGCTATGGCCTCTGTCAGCAATCAGAGCCGGTCCAACTTCCTGTGCAGTTCGTGCGGCATCTCCACGCGTCTTTGGACAGTGCTCAGGAAACCGAACTTGTCTAACATGAGAGGATCCCAGGCGTCACGCGCTCCTGCAAAGAAGCCTCATTAACTCAATCTAAAGATGTTTAGCATAGTTTATTTTCAGTATTTGATTGTGTAGGTTTTCCGATGATTATTCGTTCTCTGCTGCGGGCTCTTTTGTCTTTTGCCGTCGCATCCGTGCCGGCCTTGGCCTGCGACGGCTATGCCACCCGCGTCTCAAGCGAAAACCATCTTCAGCCGAAGTCTGTCCAAGTTGGACGGCTCGCCGACGCGTTGAACGCATCGCCTTATTCCAGCGGCATTCAGTTTGCCTCCTCCATCAAAAGGGGCGACCTGCTGCTCGACATCACCAGCTATCCGCAGCAGGCGCCCGAACTTGGCACGATCCGCGCGCTGATGCAGATCGGACGTCTAGTGGATGACGGATTTGAGCAGCTGGTGCTTGTTGATAACGGCAGGCCTTTGTTCACGGTGTCGCGTGAGAAGCTGCGCCAGGTCGGCTGTCGCTTCAACTGGCCGAAGAACACTGGGGATAACCCTCTGTTGCTGATGACAGAGATGGTGGCTTCATTGCGGCGCGCGAACACCGGCGAGGTGCTCGTTGCTGGATCATCTGCCGCGCCACATCAGGTGGTCGCTATCGTGCTGAACGAGATCAACCCACTTTGGGCTGCACCTGGCAATGAGCAGCCACAACAGCTTCTCGAAGAAGAGGACCTGCAGCTGGCGGCGCTTGATCAATCGCTACTGGCTCGATGAACGCAACGCGGCTCATGGAAACGGGGCGGATGACAGCTTTGTCGGCATTACGGCCGCAGGGGCATCTCCATTGCGGCAGAGTTTCATGTTGACCAGCTTGCCAACACGATGGAGACGCGCAGAACGCCGTATCTTCTAAAAGAAGTTCGTTACTTCAAGACTGGAGGGCATAGCGCGTCACGTTGAGCAAGATAGTTTTGCCTGGCAGACCAGCAGGCCCGTAAGCACATTCTTGCAGCGGGTGCAGGCCGTACGAAAGCTTTGACGGGCATGTTGAATTCATGCCACTCTCGAACATTAACACGGACTTCTTCAACCATCTCTTTCCCTTACGTTCAGAAACATTATGGGGACGGTGCTGCGACTGAGGCTGTTTTCGTCGTGGCGGCGTCTATTGCAAGCTTATGTCATCACGCGCCACCATTACTGCCGCACTCCGGAAACTGGATAAAATAGCGGCCTCAGGCTACTACATTGGCCTGCACATCCGCTTCGCGGCTCCGCTGATGCAGTTTCAGACCTATCCGGGCGAGTGGGACGAGTTCTACTCCCAGAATGGGTATGCGCTACGTGATCCCACTATTGCGTGGGGCTTTTCAACAACGGGAGCTTGCCGTTGGTCGGCGCTGCCGATCCCGGATCCATTCAACATTCTTAAGGACGCCGCAAAGTTTGGTCTTGTTTTCGGTTTAACGATTTCACACGGACCGATCTCCTCTCGGACCATTGCATCGTTTGCCCGTCACGACCGTGAATTGACGGATGTCGAGATCGAGCAGATCTCGATAACCGTCAGGGAACTGCATGAGCTGACCGAGCCTCCGGAAAATCTCAGCAAGGCTCAAAAAGAAGCTCTTCGTTGCGTCGCCGAAGGTGACCGCCACGCAGAAGCTGCTGCTAAGCTTGGCATTACCGAAAGCGCTTTCAAGGCACGGCTGATTTCGGCTCGGGATCGGTTGAACGCCCGGACTACTGCTGAAGCTCTTCAGAGAGCCAAGGAGTACCGACTGTTATAGCCTGTTCGGCTTTAGCCCACCGCAGGCGTACCCGTCATCTTCGCAAGCAGCAAGAACCGCCTGTCAACGGCGGTGCAAAATCCGGCCAGGCGGCGGCGTAAAACCAGGCCAGGTGGCGGTGGCCGGCGCCATGGCGGGCGCGCTTACCATATAGCTGGCGCGTGCCATGGCGCATTGGCCCTTTGGGCCAGAGCGAGGCGATGTGATGTCAGGATCCTTGTTGCCGCTTTCGGGCCGTGCTGTTGGCGAGGCGATAACTCTCGCCATTCATTTCGAGGATGCTGACGTGGTGGGTCAGCCTGTCGAGCAATGCGCCGGTGAGGCGCTCGGAACCGAAGGTCTCGGTCCACTCATCGAAGGGCAGATTGCTGGTGATCAGGGTCGAGCCGCGCTCGTAGCGTTGCGAGATCAGCTCGAACAGCAATTCGGCGCCGGTCTTGGATAGCGGCACGAAGCCCAGTTCGTCGATGATCAGCAATTTGACGGCAGCCATCTGTTTCTGGACACGAAGCAGGCGGCGTTCGTCGCGAGCCTCCATCAGTTCGTTGACCAGGGCTGCCGCGGTGGTGAAGCTGACCGACATGCCCTTCTGACAAGCCGCCAGCCCGAGGCCAAGGGCAACGTGCGTCTTGCCGGTGCCGCTTGGGCCAAGGGCAATGACGTTCTCGCGCCGGTCGATCCATTCGCAGCGGGCCAGTTCCAGCACCTGCATCTTGTTGAGCTTCGGAATGGCGCTGAAGTCGAAGCTGTCGAGGCTTTTGACCGTGGGGAATTTGGCGGCCTTGATGCGGCGCTCAACCATCCGCCGCTCCCGGTCAATCAGCTCCAGCTCAACGAGCCGGGCGAGATATCGGACATGATCCATGCCTTCGGCCGCGCATTGCCGGGCCAGCTTCTGGTGTTCCCGCAGGAATGTCGGCAGCTTCAGAGCCTTGAGGTGATGGGCGAGCAGGATTTCCGGGACGTCGTTCATGCCGCGTCCTCCGCATCGCCCGACAGCAGCCGCATGTAGGAGCTAGCCCTGGTCTTCTCGACTGTCGTTCGAGGCAGATAGGGATAACAGTCCAGGTCCAGCCGGGGCGGACGGCGTTCCACACGACAAAGCAGCAGGTGCTTTACGGCGTCGAAGCCAATCGCGCCCATCTGAAGCGCCTGCTTCACCGCGGCATGCAGATCAACCAGGTCGAAAGTTTCCAGCAACCGCAGGACCTGGACGTATTCGCGTCGGCCATGCCGGTTCATGCGTGCTTCCATCAGCCGTCGCAGGGTAGCAAACTCCTCGGGAAGCTCCCAGCCCTGCAACGGCGCGGCCTGATCGAGTGCGTTGATCTTCTGCTCCAGCAGCGGCAGGTAGTGGATCGGGTTGAAGATGAGTTCATCGCGATCCCAGCATCGGGGATGGCGGGCAATGATCTCGCCCCGGCAGCCGATCACCACGTCGTGGACATAAGCCCGGATCCAGACATCCTGATGGGCAAAGGCGACCGGCACCGAGTAGTCATTGGTCTTGTAGCGCACGAGCGATTGCGATGAGACGCGGCCGGTGCCCTGATCGCAGGCGTCAAAGGGTGACGCAGGCAAGAAGCGCATCTCTGCCAGATCGCGTTGCAGCCGCGCGCCGATCGTTTCGCTTTCGCCGCGCAGGACATCGTGCTGGCGCTTGCGGCATTGCTCCTCCAGCCAGAGGTTGAACGCCTCCCAGGTCGCGAACTCGGGGAGCGGCACCATGAAGTTGCGGCGGCAATAACCCATCAGGCCTTCGACATTCCCCTTGTCGTTGCCTTTGCCAGGGCGGCCGTAGCGATCCCGCATCAGGTAATGCGACAGAAACCCGCTGAACAGGGTGGCCCGCTTGCGGGTGCCATCGGGCAGGATCTTTGCCACCAGGCACCGGTCATTGTCATAGACAATCGACTGGGGGACCGCCCCAAAGAAGGCAAAGGCATGGATATGGCCGTCCACCCAAGCCTCGGCGACCGCAGCAGGATAGGCGCGGACGTAACAGGCATCACTGTGCGGCAGATCCAGCACGAAGAAGTGCGCCTTCTGTTCGACACCGCCGATCCTGACCATCGCCTCGCCGAAGTCGGCCTGCGCATGGCCCGGTGGATGCGCCAGCGGCACAAACACTTCCTGGCTCCGCTGTTCCCGCTCCCGGATGTAGTCCTTGATGATCGTGTAGCCGCCGGTGAACCCGCATTCGTCACGCAGCCGGTCAAACACCCGTTTCGCCGTATGTCGCTGCTTCCGCGGCATGGAGCGGTCCGCCTCAAGCCAGCCCTCAATGATCGGGATAAAGGGATCAAGCTTCGGCCGCCTGACCTCGGCCGTCCGCCGGTAACCCGGCGGCACCGAGAACGTCATCATCTTCGCCACCGTATCGCGGGAGATGTTGAAGGCCTGCGCCGCCTGACGCTGGCTCATACCCGCCGCGCAGGCTTGGCGAACCCTGAGATATAGTTCCACGCTGAAAATCCTCGCCCCCTCCCTGCTGCCGCAGAAAGGGAAAGGGTGGACGACTTTTACGCCGCCCGCAGCAGCTCCATGCCGCCACTTCCGTGGACTAATTTCGCACCGCCGTTCTCA